>NZ_JBHZBG010000014.1:0-161944 GCF_042754695.1 Nocardia sp. NPDC059195
CCGGACTCTTGGGTCTTGAGCGCTGCGGCGTTGGTGGTGTCGCGGGTGGTGAACGCGTCAGCGACGGCGGTCAGGTTCGAGCTGGTGTTACCGAAAGCGTCGATCGCGGCCTGGATCGCGTCGATGCCGTCGGTTTCGACCGAGTCGACGAACAAGGGACCGAGGAAGGCGCAGAGTTTGCCGAAAGCGTCGGAGGGGGCTGAGACGGCTTGGGCTGCTTCGAGGGCTTCGGTCAACCCTGAACCAGCCGAGGTGACGTTGGTGGCGTGGGATTTGATCTTGTCCGGGGAGATGCTGAGTTCCCCGCCAGCGCTGGTCATGGTGATGCCCCGCCCCTCGTACGTCATGCCACCTCTGGTCGACGGGCACTCCCTGCCCGTGACCTACGGTGTTCGATCCTGATCGAGCAGGTCGGACCCAATCGCGACGACCTGCGGCACGCAGTGCCAATGGTCGAGCGTAGCGGATCGGGATGGGTTGATGATGGTGGTGAAATCGGTGGAACCAGAACGGGCTTCGGTGCGTCTAAGACTGCGGAGGAGTGCCTTCGCGGGCATCGTCAGGCACAAGAAATCCGGTAGAGATCGGGCTGATCTGTACCGGATTCTCTGACAGAACTAGCAGCTGCAGGTTCTAGTTGTGTTGGTTACCAGGCTGATTGGCGGGTGGTGGCGGTGGCTTGGTCGATCAGGCGTTGGAGGTTGGCTTCTATTTTGTCGGGGGTGGTGGGGGTTACTTCTACTCGTTCGCCTTCTTGGATGAGGTAGCGGCCGTCGTTGGTGTAGTCGACCAGTTGGAGGGTGGTGCCGCCTTCTTGCCAGCCGTCCAGGGCGGGGCCGGTGGCTACGCGGAATTCCGCGTAGGTGATGAAGGGGCGTTTGAGGAATTTGAGGGCTTGTTCGGCGGGGGTGCGGTGGCGGGCGTAGGGGTCGGGGGTGGTGGTGAAGTCGTCGCGGTGGACGTTGAAGCCGCCGGTGGTGCCCGCGGGGGTTTTCGGGAGGATGGCCAGCAGGCGGGTGGTGATGGCGTGGGCGGGGCGTAGGGAGATCAGGATGTTGCCGCCCTGGCCGTATTCGGGGCCGGGGAGTTGGGCGGCGATGGCGCCGTTGCCTGCTTCGGTGGTGGCGCAGGCGCGGACCATGCGGGTCCGGCCGTCGAGCCGGTGGCCGAACAGTTCGATGCGGATTTCGGGGTGCGCGAGGGCGTGTAGGGCGTGGTAGAGCGATTCGTCGGTGCCCATTTTGGCGATCAGCGTATCCGCGGCGCGACGGCATTCCAGGTCGAATTCGACCTGGGTTTCGACACCGGCGGTGAAGGTGAGGGGCCAGGGCATGCGGTCGCGGCCGAGCGTTTCCCAGGCGACCCAGAATTCGAACGGGGTCAGCTCCCAGGTGTCGGTCATGCGTCGCCGCCGATCACCGGCGGAACGTGCAGGCGGTCGGGGCCGAGCAGTTCCTCGTGGACGCCGCGCAGGTAGTCGGGGGCCTGGTGCTCGTCCTCGTCGTCCTTGCCGCCGCCGCGCGCTCCGGGTGCGCCCATTCCGCCCATACCCGAGCGGCCCGACGATGCGCCGGAACCCGCGCCCGCGCCCGCTCCAGCACCTGCGGCCTGTTTCTGGCCCGCGGTGCCGGGGACTGCCGCGCCGGGGGTGCCCGCACCTGCGCCCGCTCCCGCACCCGCGCCCGCGCCTGCTCCGCCGCCGGAGCCGAGGCCGCCGGGGGACGTGCCCGCCGGGGTCGTGCCCGGGGTGGTGCCTGCAGGGGTCGTGGTGGTGGGGGTTTCGGGGGTTGTCGTGGCGGCGGTGGTCTCGTCGCCGGTCGTGTCGTCGCCGGTCGTGTCGTCGCCGGTGGTGTCGTCGTCGCCGGGGTCGTCGGTGGTGGGGGTTTCCGGCTCCGTGGTGGTGGGAGTGGTGTCGTCGGTGCTCGGGTCGGTGGTGGTGCCCTTGTCGGTGGTCGTGCCTTTGTCGGTGTTGGTGCCGTTCGGTTTGTCGTCGTCGCCGGTTGGCTTGTCGGACTGGGGTTTCGCCGGTGTGGGGACCTTCGGGACCTGGGTGTCGGACTGTTGCGCGACCGGCTTGTAGACGGTCTCCATCACCTGTCGAGCTGCGGCTTGGGCGGCTTCGGAGCGGCCCTCGCTAGTGCTGTCCATGAGCAACGAAGTCGCGATACCGCCGCCGGGCACGACCGAAGATGCGAGCGCGGAGACCACTATTCCGCCTACGGTGCTGCTCTGGTTTTCGGACTCGTGGGGGACCGAGTACTTCACCTGGTTGAAGCCGGAGTAGGCCTCTTCCATCTTGTTGCCGATCAGCGAGGCGGCCTGGTCGACCTTGTGCACGTCGGCGAGATAGCTTTTGGTGCTCGTCAGCGCTTGGCTTGCCGCGCTTCCTGACCAGCCACGTTCCATTTCCTTCTGGATATTGTCATGGAAGGCGGTGGCTTTTGTTGTGGTGTCGGTCGCCAATTGCCGCCAGGCTTGAACGCTGGTGCTCATTGTCTCAGGCTTGATCGACTCGACAAATTTCATGATGTCCGAATGGCTCATGGTGAGGAACGGTTCCATGACGGGCGGTACGACCTGCGGTGTGAACTCGCCGGAGAAGCCGGTGGCGAGGCTGGAATTCTCGGCGTAGATGCGAGATCGTGCGCTGTTGCCAGCGGCCTGGGCGTCCAGCTCGGACTGTGTGGCGGAGACGTCGGAATCGAACAGCGAGCCGAGTCGGTCGCTAATTCTGGCCGGGCTCGACGCTGTTACTGCAACGCTGGCCAGTTTGCCCATAAAATCTGAGAAAGTCATTTATCCCCCCGGATTCAATCTAGTTTGTTGGTCTGTTGCTTGATGGCGAGCTGGGTAGCCTCGTCGCAGTTCTTGTATGCGGCACCGGCTTTGCGGTACATGTCGGCCATCGCGGTGAGAATTTCGATGTGCTGAGTGGCCGCATCGGCGTACGAGCCGGTTCCTGGGCCGCCTTCTGCCAGGTCCGCAAACTTCTTGCCGAGGGCTTTGGCGGAATTGAGACTGCCGAATGAATCCGCAAGGACCATGCTCTGAGTGCGCAAGGAGAGAGCTCGGAGATCGGCAATATATGCGTCACACCATTTCGCGCAACGCTCGGCCGCGTCGTATTCGATGATCAAGCGACCTGCCGCAGCCTCGCCTGCCATGCTTTGAAAATTTGTGGCCAGATCGTTCGGTGCCATCTGTCACTTCCTCGGGTGTTCTTTCGGGCCTACTTGGGCAGCACTTCCAGGAAGTTTGGCGCAGCCTTGTTCACCAGTAGGCATGGGTCGGTCGATGACTTATCGTCGATGAATTTTGATGCCGTCACTGATACCCGGCCCTTGCTGGTGTCAAATGCTATTGCGCACTGATTTACTGGCGTTCTGGTGCCGAGGAGGTATTGCACAGCGGGCCGGTTGCCGACGCTGATGTCTTTAAAGTCGTGGAGGTAGTCGTTCGCTCGAATATCTTGCATTGTGTGGGTTGTCGACATAAAACTGATGAAGTGGCCGTCTCCCCGCCATGCGCAGCCTTTCCACTCCGCTCTCGGAACCGAGAACGGGTTGTCGTCCCTCGACGCAGGGTCTAGACCCGCCGCCAGCAACACACTGTCCGACACTGTGCACGGATCGAACAGCTGTTCCTTGGTCAGTGGAGCCCCACTGGCCTCGGGCTGCCCATCAACCGCTTTGGAGCATCCGGCGAGCGCCAGTACAGCGCACACCCCGGCGGCAAAGCCAACCAGTCGCATCTCTTCTCCTCTATCGCGCACAACAACCGCTCGCCTTCTTAGACGCGCGGTCGGGCGGTTCGGTTCCATCGAAATGGAAATCAGGCGGGGACGTTGGCTCCGTGGCCGAGGTCGCGCAGGGCGGCCTTGATCTTGGTCTGGGCCTCTTCGAGGGATTCGGGGGTGGGGTCGGTGTTCGCGCCCGAGATGTCGAAGTCGCCCATCGTGTAGGCGGGGAAGACGTGGGTGTGCAGGTGGGGGACCTCGAGGCCGGCGATGAGCAGGCCGGCGCGCGGGGCGTCGAAGGCGACGCGGACGGCCTGGCCGATCTTCTGGGCCAGGCCCATCATCCGGGCGATCACGGCGGGATCCACGTCTTGCCACTGGTCGATCTCCGCGCGCGGCACGACGAGGGTGTGACCCTGGGTGACGGGGCCGATGGTGAGGAAGGCGACGAACTCGTCGTCTTCCCAGACGAAACGGCCGGGGATCTGACCTGCGATGATCGCGCTGAAGACGGATGCCATACCGGTGAGCGTAGCTAGATCGACACGAAATGCGACAGGATGCCCTGCACCTCGTAGATGTCGACCTGACGGTTGAAACGCTGCTTGACCGGCTCGTCGCCGCTGCCGATCCAGATGTAGAGCTCGGCGTCGAGGTCGAAGGTGCCAGCGGTTTCGACGGCGAAGTGGCTGATCGAACGGTAGGGAATGCTGTGGTAGCTGACCTTGCGGCCGGTGACACCCTGTTTGTCGACCATGATCAGGCGGCGGTTGGTGAACAGCATCGCGTCGCGGACCAGGATGAACGCGGCATACACCTGCTCGCCCTGACCGAACAGCTTCGCGTATTCCTGCTGGGCGGCGGCCGGATCTATGCGACCGGCATTGCCCATCATCCCGTCGAGCAGGCCCATCGTGTGCTCCCCGTTTCGGTGGCGGCTCTCGCGCTATACCTGCGTTCCATTGTGGCGCAACTGAACCCGAGCCGCGAGGGCTATGCCGGTTGGCTGCGCACGGATCGACGATCGGGGTCGAGTCGCCATGCCACGGCCGTTGGTGCCCGAGCGAGCTGGTCGCGGATGACCGCACGGGGCTGGTTCGATCCGGTTGCTGGGTTCGGAACATGCTCGAGGCCGGAGTATCGGTACGAGGGAACCGATACTTGGTACCGATACCGCGTATCGGTTCGCGGTGCGCGAAGTGCGCGGTCAGGGGCGTGCGAAGTGCGTGCGAAGTGCGCGACTAATCTTGCCTTCGTGCGCGTACTCGTCATCGGTTCCGGAGCCCGTGAACATGCCCTCGTCCTGGCGCTGCGCCGGGACCCCTCGGTGACGGCGGTGATCGCTGCCCCCGGCAACCCCGGCATCGGCCAGCACGCCGAGCTGCGCCAGGTCGATCCCTGCTCCGCCGACGATGTCGCGTCCCTGGCCGCCGAGGTGGCCGCCGACCTGGTGGTGATCGGTCCCGAGGTGCCGCTGGTGCTCGGCGTCGCCGACGTCGTGCGCGCGGCCGGGTTCCCGGTGTTCGGCCCGTCGGCCGACGCGGCCCGGATCGAAGGGTCCAAGGCGTTCGCGAAAGATGTGATGGCGGTGGCCGGGGTGCGGACCGCGCACAGCGAGATCGTGGACAGCCCGGCCGAGCTGGACGCGGCGCTCGACCGCTTCGGCCCGACCTGGGTGGTCAAGGACGACGGGCTCGCGGCGGGCAAGGGTGTGGTGGTGACCACCGACCGGCGCGCGGCCCGCGATCACGGTGCCGAACTGCTCGAGCAGGGACATCCGGTGCTGCTGGAGTCGTTCCTCGACGGGCCGGAGGTGTCACTGTTCTGCCTGGTCGATGGCGAAACCGTGATTCCGCTGCTGCCCGCGCAGGACCACAAGCGGGTCGGCGACGGCGATTCCGGCCCGAACACCGGCGGCATGGGCGCCTACACGCCGCTGCCGTGGCTGCCGGACGAGACGCTCACCGAGATCATCGACGACGTGGTGAAGCCGGTAGCCGCCGAGCTCGTCGCGCGCGGTAGTTCGTTCTCCGGCCTGCTGTACGCGGGTCTGGCGATCGGCACGAACGGCCCGGCTGTCGTCGAATTCAATTGCCGCTTCGGCGATCCCGAGACCCAGGCGGTGCTCGCGCTGCTGGACAGCCCGTTCGCCGAACTCCTGCACGCCACCGCGACCGGACGCCTCGCCGAGGTCGACGCACCGCGCTGGAAGGACGGTGCCGCGATCACCGTCGTGCTCGCCGCCGAGAACTACCCGGCGCGCCCGCGCACTGGCGATGTGATCACCGGCGCCGATGACGGCGCGCTCGAGGGCGAAACGCTGGTACTGCACGCAGGCACGGATCAGCGCGCGGACAAGGCACTGGTGTCGGCGGGCGGGCGCGTGCTGAACGTGGTCGGTGTCGGTGCCGATCTCGCGCAGGCGCGCGAGCGGGCCTATGCGCGGCTCGCGGGAATCAAACTCCCCGGCAGCCATTTCCGGACCGATATCGGCGCGACCGAAGTTGTGGTGCCGGAACGCAACAGCGTCGTCGGGTAATTCGCCGACATTGTCAGTCGAGACGCAGGCCGTGCATCGCGAGCCAGGCCTGTGGATCCACATGCTGACCGTTCTGGACGATTTCGAAATGTAGATGCGGGCCGGTGGAATCGCCGCGGTTGCCGATGCGGGCGATCTGCATTCCGGCGGGGACGCGCTCGCCCTGGGAGACGACGAAGTCGTACATGTGGCCGTAGATGCTGATGGTGCCGTCGTCGTGGCGGATGCGGACCCACAGGCCGAAACCCTGCGCCGGGCCCGCTTCCACCACGGTGCCGTCGGCCACGGCGTAGATGGGGCTGCCGAGGGGGCCCGCGATGTCGATGCCGCGGTGCAGGGTGCCCCAGCGGGACCCGAAACCGGAGGTGAACGCGCCCTTCGCGGGCAGGCTGAACCCGCCGATGGACGGGGTCGAGCCGGGGACCATCGTGCCGGGGACCACCGGGGCGCGCTGGCCCATCCAGTCCTGCCATTCACCGGAAACCGCGGCCGCCGCCTCCGCTTTCGCACGTTCGAGGGTGGCGCGGGCCGCCGCGGCGACCACGAGTGCCTCGCGGCGCTTTTCACCCGCGTCGATCGCGGCGAGCAGGCGGGTCGCCGATTGCGGGTTGGGGAGGAGCTGCGGGGGATAGGCGATGGCCACGTGCAGTGCTTCGCCCGGTGCGAGTGGGGGCCCGTCGACGGCCCCGCCGAACTGCCCGTCGGCAGCGACGAACACCGCCACCGCGGCCATTCCGGCGATGAGCACACGCCGCTCGACCAGCACCTGACGCACCCGCTCGCGGCTCGGCCGCCGCGCCCACATGCCCTCCGCCTGCGCCTTCGGCCGCCGCCAGAAGACCTTGCGCACCTCACCGCTACGCAGCTCACCCGCGATCTCCCCGACCACCGGATACCGCGCCGCCCACTCCGTCATCCGATCGCGCGCCGCGACCTTCGAAGGCAGCTGCTCACGCCAATTCGCCTGCAAGATCCGGCCATTGACGCTCACGACCCGGCGGCTCGACCGCTCGGCCGCGCCGGTACTCGATCGTGCCGGTCCATCGTGGTGTGTTCGTTCGGAGCCATCGGCCACGCCGCTGCGGGCGGTGGATGCGCCTGCTGTGGAGGCGCTACTTACTCCGGACCCGCCCGGCGCCGCGCTGCTTGTTTCGGACGCGGTCGATTCCGAGTCCCCACCCGACGCGCGAATGTCGGTGCCCACGTCGGTGCCTGTCCGCTTCATCCCGCCCCCGCGCCCCGGCCCCGACGTGACCAGATGGGTCGCGTCGGTGGCTGCGTCTTCGCTGTCGGAGCCATTGTGCCGACCATATCGGTGAACGTCCGCAATCGGGTGCTCTACCGTCTCTCGGGTGTCCAGAGAATCGCGCCGGTCGGCCATTGCCCCTTTCTACGTCATGGATGTGTGGAAAGCGGCTGCTGAACGCGCCAGGTCGCACGGCGATGTGCTGGTGCTCGCGGCCGGGCAGCCATCGACGCAGGCGCCCGCGCCGGTGCTGCGGGCGACCAGGGCCGCCATCGATCACGAATTGCTGGGCTACACCGAGACATTCGGCATTCTGCCGCTACGCGAGGCCATCGCGGGCCATCACAGCGAGACCTACGGCTACGACGTGCACCCCGACGAGGTGGTGGTGACCACCGGGTCGTCGGGCGCGTTCACGCTGATCTTCCTGGCCGCCTTCGACCCGGGTGACACCGTGGTTGTGGCCCGCCCCGGCTATCCCGCCTACCGCAACACGCTGTCCGCCCTCGGGTGCGAGGTCGTCGAACTGGACTGCGGCCCGCAGACCAGATTCCAGCCGACCGTGGCGATGCTCGAAGCGCTGCCGGAGCTGCCGAAGGGTCTGGTGGTGGCCAGCCCGGCCAACCCGACCGGCACCATGATCGACCCCGCCGAACTCGCCGCGCTGGCCCGCTGGTGCGACCAGCACGGCACGCTGCTGATCTCCGACGAGATCTACCACGGCATCACCTACGCGGGCGCGAGCACGCCGACCTCCTCGGCGTGGGAGTTCTCCCGCGAATCGGTGGTGATCGGTTCGGTGTCGAAATACTTCTCGATGACCGGCTGGCGGCTCGGCTGGATGCTGGCCCCGGCCGACCTGCGCCCGGCGCTGCAACGGCTGGCGTCGAATATGACGGTGTGCCCGCCCGCGATCTCTCAGTACGCGGCCGTGCACGCTTTCGGGCCGGAAGCCAAGGATGAACTGGACGGGCATGTGCGCCGGTACGCGCGCAACCGGTCGCTGCTCCTGGAGGGTTTGCCCGCGATCGGAATCACCGATCTCGCACCCGCTGACGGCGCCTTCTACGCCTACGCCGATATTGGACATTTGACCGACAATTCCCGGGCTTGGTGCGCCGAGGTACTCACCGAAACCGGCGTCGCACTGGCGCCCGGACTCGATTTCGACACCACGAATGGAAACCACACGGTCCGTTTTTCCTTCGCGGGCGCCACCGACGACATCGCCGCAGCACTGGAGCGTCTGGGCAGGTTCCTGAAGGGCTGATCCGACCCCCTGTCAACAGTGATGTGCGACAACAACTTTGCGTAGTACGAACACATCTGTGCTGCGATACGGTAAAACTCAGTTATCCCGAATTCCCAGTGTTTCCCCGATGACGATTGCGCACGGTTGAACTGATGACGACTGGCACTCCAGCACGGTGACCACCGCAACGACCCCGAAAGGCGAACGACGTCGGCAGGCTCTGGTGGCGGCGGCGGCTGAGCTGTTGCTCGAAGGCGGCTTCGACGCCGTGCGACATCGTTCGGTGGCCTCCCGAGCCGATCTTCCACTCGCGTCGACCACCTACTACTTCGAATCGCTGGAAGATCTGATCGCCCGCGCCGTCGAGTTCAGTGGCGCGATCGAACTCGACGCGATGCGCCGCCGGGTCGGCGAGGTCAGCCATCGCAGGCGCGGCACCGACGCGACGGTCGAGCTCGTCCTCGACGTGCTCGTCGGCCCCGATGACGGCGACTTGGACGCCCGCGGTCAGCTGATCGCCCGCTACGAGCGTTCCGTGGCCTCGGCCCGTCATCCCGAGTTACGTGAGGTCCAGCTCCGACTACGCACCCAGCTCGAAGAACTGCTCGCCGACGTGCTGCGCCGCTCCGACCGAGTGGTGCGCCCCGAGCAGTTACGCAGGCTGGTGGCCGTCGTCGACGGTGCGGTGGTCGCCGCGCTGATCGAAGGCCACCCCGAGCCCCGCCGACCCGCCCGGGCCGGTCTGCTCGAAATGATCGACATCGTCGCCCCGCCCGTGGTCCCGAACATGATGCCCCAGCAGGCCGAACGGGTACGGCAATTAGACTGAGTGCTCGTGAGCCTCGTCCCGAATGTCCTCGCCACCCGATACGCCAGCCCGGAGCTCGTCGCGCTCTGGTCGCCCGAGAACAAGATCGTGCTCGAGCGCCGGCTGTGGCTGGAGGTGCTGCGTGCGCAGGCCGAACTCGGAATCGATGTCCCCGCAGGGGTTGTCGACGATTACGAACGCGTGATCGGCCAGGTGGACCTGGCCTCGATCGCCGAGCGTGAGCGGGTCACCCGCCACGACGTGAAGGCGCGGATCGAGGAATTCAACGCCCTCGCCGGGCACGAACACGTGCACAAGGGCATGACCAGCCGTGACCTCACCGAGAACGTCGAGCAGCTGCAGATCCGGCTCTCCCTCCAGCACGTCTACAACCACGGCATCGCCATCGCGGCGCGGCTGGCCGAGCGGGCCGCCGAGTACCAGACGCTGGTGATGGCCGGGCGCTCGCACAATGTCGCCGCGCAGGCCACCACGCTCGGCAAGCGCTTCGCCTCCGCCGCCGACGAGATGCTCGTCGGCCTCGCCCGGATGCGCGACCTGATCGACCGCTACCCGCTGCGCGGGATCAAGGGCCCGATGGGCACCGCCCAGGACATGCTCGACCTGCTCGACGGTGACACGGGCAAGCTCGCCGCCCTGGAACGGCAGGTCGCCACCCACCTCGGCTTCGCGACGGTGTTCACCAGCGTCGGTCAGGTGTACCCGCGGTCGCTGGATCACGATGTGCTGTCCGCGCTGGTGCAGCTGGGCGCCGGGCCGTCGTCGTTCGCGCACACGATTCGGCTGATGGCCGGTCATGAGCTGGTCACCGAGGGTTTCCAGCCGGGCCAGGTCGGGTCGTCGGCGATGCCGCACAAGATGAACACCCGGTCCTGCGAGCGGGTGAACGGCCTGCAGGTGATCCTGCGCGGCTACGGCTCGATGGCGGCCGAGCTGGCGGGCGCGCAGTGGAACGAGGGCGACGTGTTCTGCTCGGTGGTGCGCCGCGTCGCGCTGCCGGACGCGTTCTTCGCCATCGACGGGCAGATGGAGACCTTCCTGACCGTGCTCGCCGAGTTCGGCGCCTACCCGGCGGTGGTCTCGCGTGAGCTCGACCGGTACCTGCCGTTCCTGGCGACTACGCGCATCCTGATGGCGGCGGTGCGCGCGGGCGTTGGCCGCGAGACCGCGCACGAGGTCATCAAAGAGCACGCGGTGGCCGTGGCGCTGGCCATGCGCGAGCAGGGGCGTGAACCCGATCTGCTGGACCGTCTCGCTGCCGACGAGCGGATGCCACTCGATCGCGCGGGGTTGGATGCGGCGCTGGCCGACAAGGCCGCGTTCATCGGCGCGGCGTCGGACCAGGTGTCCGAAGTGGTCGCGCAGGTGCAGAAGCTGGTCGAGGCGAATCCGGAAGCCGCGCGCTACACGCCGTCGCCGATTCTGTAGTTCACGTCGAGTGATCCGGCGTAATCGCCCAATTCGGCTCGCAATAATCAGATATCTGACTAGAACGCGACGGATTGCGCGATTTCGCCGGGGTTACCGTACGTGGGTGAATCCGTACACGATCTTCGCCGACATCATCGATGGGCTCGCCCCTGCCTCGAAGGTTTACGAGGACGACGAGGTGCTGGCTTTCCTGGATATTCGTCCTGTGACGCCGGGGCATGTCCTCGTGGTGCCCAAGGTGGCGGCGCCCAGTCTGGCCGATCTCGATCCGGCGTTGGGCGGCAAGCTCTTTCAGGTCGGCCAGCAGATCGCGACCGCGCTGCGCAGCAGCGAAGTGGCGGCCGACGGGGTGAATTTCTTTCTCGCCGACGGGGTTACCGCCGGGCAGGAGGTCTTCCATGTGCACCTGCACGTGATCCCGCGGACACCCGGTGACGGCTTCGGTTTGCGTGCGCGGCCGACAACTCCCGCGCGGGCGGATCTCGACTACCTGGCCGGTTCGATCCGGGGCGCGCTCACCCGCTGACCCGCCTTTTCGGGCGAAGCGGTCATTGCAAACCGGGGAGTTTGCTGAAGAAACGCCCGAAACGCCAAATGCTTCCAGTTCGTTCACCTGTGGGTTACCTTGGACTGTCATTGGCATGCGGTTATGGAGGGTAGATCGTGCGTCGTACAGGTGTTGCTGCTGCAGTGCTGGCTATTGCTCTCGGTGTGATCGGACCGGCGGTGGTTCACCCCGCGCCGGCGTCCGCCGCGCAGATCATCGGAGTCAACGAACTGACTCCGCATCGGACGGCTATCACCGTCACCTCGCCCGCGATGGGCCGTAATGTCGATCTACAGGTCCTGCATCCGGCGGGTGGTGGCTCGCGCGGCACGTACTACCTGCTCGACGGGCTCGACCCCGGTATCGGCCAGAGCACCTGGACCAACGCCACCGACGCCGAAGCCTTCTTCCGCGGCAAGAACGTCAACGTGGTGCTGCCGATGGGCGGCCAGGCCAGCTACTACACCGACTGGATCTCCGATGATCCGCGGTTCGGCCGGTACAAGTGGGAAACGTTCCTCACCCAGGAACTGCCCGGGCTGATCGACGGACACTTCAACGGCAACGGCGTGAACGGCATCGGCGGGCTGTCGATGGGCGGCAACGCGGCCTACATCCTGGCCGCCCGCCACCCCGGCCTCTACCGCGCCGTGGCCGGTTACAGCGCCTGCCCGGACATCGCGATGGCGGCAGGCGCGATGATGTTCTCCATCGCCAATCGCGGCGGCAACCCGGTCAACATGTGGGGCGCGCCCGGCAGCCCCGAGTGGGCCGCACACGACCCGGCCCTGCTGATCGAAGGGTTGCGCGGCAAGGCGCTGTACATGTCCACCGGCACCGGCATCCCCGGCCCGCACGAGGCGGAGCTCAAGCCCACGCTGGCGGAGAACATCTTCCTCGGCGGACCGATCGAACTCGGCGTGAACACCTGCATGGTGGCCTTCGACCAGCGCCTGCGCGGCGCCGGCATCGGCGCGAAGATCGACTACCACCCGGTGGGCACGCACTCCTGGTCGTACTGGGAGGACGCCCTGCACGCCTCGTGGCCGGTCATCGGACCCGCGCTCGGGGCCTGACAGTCTCCACACCCGACCCGGTTCGACGGTTGTTACCGCCGGAGAGCCGGGTCGCGGTGCGTTCGGATGCACTGCCGCGGCCGCCGACGGCCGAGTTGGCGGGCCCGGTTGGAGTGGGGCGGCTACGGTGGACGGATGGCTGGCGAGAATGAGACTGTGTCGGCGCCGATCGCGAAGAAGGCGCCCTTCGAGCGGGTCCACCACGGTGACACGTTCGTCGACGACTACGAATGGCTACGGGACAAGGAAGACCCCGAGGTCATCGCGTATCTGGAGGCGGAGAACGCCTTCACCGCGGCGCAGACCGACCAGTTGCAGCCCCTGCGGGACAAGATCTTCGACGAGATCAAGGCCAGGACGCAGGAGACCGATCTCTCGGTGCCGACGCGCCTGGGCGACTACTGGTACTACTCGCGCAGTTTCGAGGGCAAACAGTACGGCGTGCACTGCCGCTGTCCTGTCGACGCGAAGGCCGAGGGAATCGACGCGTGGACGCCGCCGCAGCTCGAGGTGGGCTCCGCGATCGAGGGCGAGCAGGTGCTGCTCGACAGCAATATCCTCGCCGAGGGTCTGGACTTCTTCGCACTCGGCGCGTTCTCGCTGAGCCACGACGGCAACCTGCTCGCGTACTCCGTCGACAGCTCCGGCGACGAGCGCTACACGCTGCGGATCAAGGACCTGCGCACCGGTGAGCTGCTGGCCGACGAGGTGGCAGGCGCGGCACCGGGGGCCACCTGGTCGCTGGACGGTACGCACATCTTCTATCAGACCGTCGACGAGTCATGGCGCCCCGACACCGTGTGGCGCCACCGCGTCGGCACCGGTTCCGACGCCGATGTGACGGTGTTCCACGAGCCCGACGATCGCTACTGGGTGAGCGTCGGCGCGACCCGCTCCGAGAAGTACCTGATGATCTGGCTCGGTTCCAAGATCACCACCGAGGGCTGGATCCTGGAATCGGACAACCCAGAGGGCGAGTTCCGGCCGCTGCTGGCGCGCCGCGAAGGCGTGGAGTACTCGGCCGAGCACGCGGTGATCGCGGGCGAGGACAAGTTCCTGATCCTGCACAACGATGTGGTCGACGGGGTGAAGGCGGAGAACTTCGTGCTCGCCGTCGCGCCCGCCACCGACCCGTCGGACATGACGACCCTGATCGGGCATCGCGAGGACGTGCGGCTCGAGGACATCGACGCGTTCGCCAACCACCTGGTGCTCAGCTACCGGCGCGGCGCGCTGCCGCGCCTGTCGGTATGGCCGCTCACGCCCGAGGGCTTCGGCGAACTGACCGAGCTCGACTTCGGCCTCGAATTGTTCTCCGCCGGTGCGGGTTCGAGCCCGGAGTGGGAGCAGCCGACACTGCGAGTCGGCGTCACCTCGTTCATCACGCCGATGCAGGTGTTCGACTACGTTCCCGCGACCGGCGAGCTGCTGCTGCGCAAGGAGCAGCCGGTGCTGGGTGGTTACGACGCCGATGACTATGAGCAGCACCGCGATTGGGCCATTGCCGCCGACGGCACCCGGATTCCGATCTCGATCATCAAGCGCAGCGGGCTGCCCGACGGGCCGAAACCCACACTGCTCTACGGATACGGCTCCTACGAGGCCAGCATCGACCCGTCGTTCTCGGTCTCGCGGCTGTCGCTGCTCGATCGCGGCATGGTGTTCGCGGTGGCGCATGTGCGCGGCGGCGGCGAGATGGGCCGGCTCTGGTACGAGCACGGCAAGACGCTGCTGAAGAAGAACACCTTCACCGACTTCGTCTCCTGCGCGAGCCATCTCATCGACACCGGCGCCACTGCGCCCGACCGGTTGATCGCCGACGGTGGTAGCGCGGGCGGGCTGCTGATGGGCGCGGTCGCCAACCTGGCCCCCGAGCTGTTCACCGGCATCATCGCCAACGTCCCCTTCGTCGACCCCCTCACCTCCATCCTGGACCCGTCGCTGCCGCTGACGGTGATCGAATGGGACGAGTGGGGAAACCCGCTGCGGGACAAGGACGTCTACGAGTACATGAAGTCGTACTCGCCCTACGAGAACGTCGAGGCCAAGAACTACCCGGCCATCCTGGCGATCACCAGCCTCAACGACACCCGCGTGCTCTACGTGGAACCGGCCAAGTGGGTCGCCAAGCTGCGCGCCACCAAGACCGGCGACAACGAGGTGCTGCTCAAAACGGAGATGACCGCGGGCCACGGCGGTGTGAGCGGGCGCTACGAGAAGTGGAAGGAAGTCGGCTTCGAATACGCCTGGGTCCTGGACCGGGTGGGCCTCGCGGACGCGTGATCCGGGTGGGCCCCAGCTTCGGCTGGGGCCCACCGGCAGGGGTGCTGAGGCGTGCGCCGAAGTTCGTCGGGGCGTCATCGGTGGAGCACGCGGGTGTCACCTGAGGCTGTCACCGTTGGGTGCATGAACGCTGAGCTGATCGTGTCGGTGTCGGGGATCCGGGATACGACTCGCGATGCCGCGATCGAGTTCGCCGGGGAGATGGACGCGCGGGGCGTGCGGCTGTCGTTGCTGGTCGCGCCGCGATTGAAGGGCAAGTACCGGCTGGTCGATGATCCGGCGACGCAGTCGTGGCTGCGCGGTCGGCGACTCGTTGGCGACGCGATCGTGCTGCACGGGTACGACCAGGCCGCCACCAAGGCCCGGCGCGCGGAGTTCGCCGACCTGCCGCGACACGAGGCGACGTTGCGGCTCAAGGCCGCCGATCGGGTGATGGAGCGGGTGGAACTGCGCACCCGGCTGTTCGCCGCGCCGCGCTGGGATGCCTCCGCCGGTGCGCTGGCCGCGCTGCCCGATGTGGGGTTCCGGATGGCATTCGGGCTGACCAGCATGCTCGACCTGGAACGTGATGTGGCCCAACGTGCTCGGGTGTACGGGATCGGCGAGGGATTCCGGGCCGAACCGTGGTGGTGCCGGGCGCTGGTGATGGGTGCCGCGCGCACCGCTCGGCGCGGTGGCGTGCTGCGATTGGCGGTGTCGGCGGCGCAGTTGCAGCGGTCGGGTCCGCGACAGGCGATGCTCGACGCCGTCGATCTCGCGCTGTACCACGGTGCGCGCAGCGACGTGTACCGCTGGGAGCTCTACCCGGAGGCCAGAGCCGCCTGACTGGGCCGCCGCCGCGCGCGTACTGGCGATCAGCGCGCGGCGGTGGCCTCGGTATCGAGTGTGTCGACACTCGACAGTGCATATGTTTCCCAGAGTTTCGAGCCTTATCGCCGGACACGCGGCGGTTATCATTGCCCCGTTGATCGAGTGGTTTCCGCTAGTTGTTAAAACAGCAGGAGGCAGCGCTGATGACAGGCACCGCGACGAAAGTCGCGACAACGACGAAATATATGTCCTGGTTGACCTTGGCGTTGATGACCACGAGTTCGGTGGCCAGTCTGCGATCAGCGCCCACGATGGCCGTGTACGGATTGGCCTGTGTATTCCTCTATGTCATTCCCGCGATTCTGTTCCTGATGCCGACCTCGCTGGTCGCCGCGGAACTCGCGTCGGGCTGGCAGGGCGGGATCTATCAATGGGTCAGCGAGGGGTTGAGTAAGCCGCTGGGATTCCTCGCCGTCTGGTGTCAGTTCGCCATGACCATTTTCTATTACCCGAGCCTGCTCGCTTATGTGGCAAGCACTTTCGCGTACATCATTCATCCGTCACTGGCGTCCAACGGGCTCTACGTGGCGATCGTGATCATCACCGTGTACTGGGCCGCGGTGTACGTGTCCTCGCAGGGGACGAAAACGGTGGCCGGATTGTCGAGTATGGGCCTGGTGATCGGCACGCTGATCCCTGGCACGCTGTTGGTCATTCTCGGCCTGGTGTTCCTCGCGCAGGGCAATCCGTCTGCGGCGCCGATGGATTCGGGCCATCTGCTGCCCGCATGGGCCGGTCTGGCAAGCCTGGTGCTGATCGTGAACAACTTCCTGTCCTACGCGGGCATGGAGATGAATGCGGTGCATGTGTCGTCGCTGAAGAACCCGGCCAGGGAATTCCCGAAGGCGATGTTCTTGGCCATGGGCCTGGTGCTGGTGATCTTCATCCTGCCCGCGCTGGCGATCAGCTGGGTGGTCCCCTCGGCCAGCCTGAGTCTCACCGCGGGCGTGATGCAGGCCTTCGACGCCTTCTTCGGCCACTTCGGGATCGGCTTCCTCACCCCGATCATCGGCATCGCACTGGTGGCCGCCGCACTCGGCGGCATGCTCACCTGGCTGGCCGGGCCGTCGAAGGGGCTGTTGCTGATCGGGCGCAGCGAGGGCTATCTGCCACCGATCCTGACCCGGCTCAACAAGCACGGTGTGCAGCAGAACATGCTGGTGGCGCAGGGTGTGTTCACCACGCTGATCGCGCTGCTCTACGCCTTCATCCCCAATGTCTCCAGCGCGTACTGGATTCTGTCGGTGATCACCACGCAGGTGTATCTGATCATGTATGTACTGATGTTCGCCGCGGCCGCCAAGCTGCGCAGGGACAATCCGGATCACCCGCGTGGCTACCGGGCGCCCGCGCTGATGGGGCTGTGCGCCCTGGGCGCCGCCTCCTCGATCGCCGCGTTCGCGATCGGCTTCGTGCCGCCCTCGCAGTTCGGCGCGGGCAGTCCGCTGGTGTACGTGCTCATCGTGGGCGGTGGCATGGGCATCGTCGGCCTGCTCATCCCGTACCTGTTCTACCGAAACCGAAGGGACAGCTGGAAACTCGCCGTACCGGAAGGGAAGCAGGCATGACGACCGGAGACGCCCCCGACCGCAAGCGGCGGTGGATCTACCTCACGACCGGTGTGCTGCTCGTGGTGTTCGCCCTGATCGGGCTCTTCACCTTCACCGAGATCCGCGAGAACACCCACGCGACCGCGAAAGCCGAACAGCTGCACAACAATCTGCTCGCCGCCGGCCTCCCCGCACCGGAGACGGACGTGATCGCCAACGCGCTCGGCGACGACGGCGGGTCGGTCTGCCAGGACCCGAGTTCGCCGCTGATCAAGGCGAAATACCAGGCCTCGATCACCAACGGTGCGGCTGGGCCAGGTCAGCGTCCGGTGATCGGCCCGCGCGATTCCGCCGAGGCGGTGGCGCTCGCGATCGCCACCTACTGCCCGGATCGCTTGCAGGACTATCTTTCTCATCTCGACACCCTGAAGCTGGACGACACAACGAAGTGAGGCGCGAAGAGATGACCGAAGATGTGACAGCGCTGCGCGGCAAGGTTTCCGGGCTGATGGGCCAGGCGAAAAAGGATCTGGCCCAGCTCGTTTCGCTGAAATCCGTCGCCGACCCGCGCCAGTTCCCGGCGGAAGGCTGCGAGCAGACCGCGCAGTGGGTGGCCGACGCGTTCGCCGCGGCCGGGCTGACCGAGGTCGGCTTGCACGAGACCCCCGATGGCAGTAAGGCCGTGATCGGGCACAAGCCGGGGCCACCGGGAACGCCCACGGTGCTGCTGTACTGCCACTACGACGTGCAGCCGCCGCTCGACGACGCCGCGTGGAAGACCCCGGTCTGGACGCTGACCGACCGGGACGGCCGCTGGTACGGGCGCGGATCGGCGGACTGCAAAGGCAATATCGTCACCCACCTGACGGCTCTGCGTGCGATCGGGCCGGACTTCCCGATCGGCATCAAAGTGGTGTCGGAAGGGTCGGAGGAACAGGGCACCGGCGGGCTGGAGAAGTTCGTGGTCGCCAATCCCGATCTGCTGAGCGCCGATGTGATCCTGGTCGCCGACTGCGGCAACTTCGCGGTCGGCGTGCCCACTTTCACCCAGACCCTGCGTGGGAACGTGAATGTCGTCGTCACCGTGAAGACGATGGCGGGGCCGATGCACTCGGGCATGTTCGGTGGACCGGCGCCCGACGCACTCGCCGCGATGATCCAGCTGTTGTCGTCGCTGCGTGACAAGGACGGCAACACCACCATCGACGGTCTCACCGGCGACCAGAAGTGGACCGGTGTGCAGTATCCGGTCGACGATTTCCGTGCCGACGCCGGCGTGCTCGACGGCGTCGACCTGCTCGGCAGCGGCACCGTCTCGGACATGGTGTGGGCACGGCCCGCGCTGACCGTGCTCGGGATGGACGTGCCCGCGGTGGTCGGGTCGTCGGCGGCGATTCAGCCGAGCACCAAGGCCAGGCTCAACCTGCGCATCCCGCCGGGGACCGAACCCAAGCAGGCCTATGACCTGCTGGAGAAGCACCTGCGTGCGCATGTGCCGTGGAACGCTGAGCTCGACATCGAGGTCGAGGCGCTCGGCGAACCGTTCGTCGCGTCAACGCGGGGGCCCGCCCGTTCGGCCATGGAGCAGGCGATGGCGACCTCCTACGGCCGCGACGTGACCACCGAGGGGCAGGGCGGATCGATCCCGCTGTGCAATGTCTTCCAGGACACCTACCCGAAGGCCGAGATCATGCTGATCGGCGTCGAGGAACCGAAATGCCTGATCCACGCGCCCAACGAGAGCGTGGATCCCACCGAGATCGAACACATGGCACTGGCCGAAGCGCTGTTTCTGACCAGCTACCGCTGAGTCAGAACTGGCCCTGGTCCTCGGGTTCGAGTACGCGGAACTCGGTGCCGGCCGGGGCCATCTCGGTCAGCCTGCCGAAGTAGGTGCCGTAGGCGGAGGGGTCGATGATGCCGTGGTGGATGGGCACCGCGGTGCGGGGATTGACGGCGCGTAGGTAGTCGACGGCCTCCGAGATGCGCATCCATGGGGCGGCGGCCGGGATGGCGAGCACGCCGACCGGGACCGGCGGCACCCACAGTGAGTCGCCGGGGTGGACCAGTTGGGCGGGGTCTGCCGGGGTGCCGAGCTGGAAGACGGTGTTGTCGATCACCGGGATCTCCGGGTGGATCACCGCGTGCCTGCCGCCGCCACCGGTGATATGTAACTCGCCGATATCCAGCACCTGACCAGCCGAAACCGGCTCCCAGCCCTCGCTGCGCTGCTGCGCGGTCTGCGGATCCGACAGCAGGCGGGCACCGGGATTGTTCTCGATGAGGTCGCCGATCCGGTTCGGATCGATGTGGTCGGGATGCTGGTGGGTCACCGCGATCGCGTCCAAGCCGGTGATGCCCTCGAAGCCGTGCGCGAAGGTGCCGGGGTCGAACAGCACTTTCACGCCGTGCAGTTCCACGAGGATGCAGGAATGACCGAAGTGGGCGATGCGCATACCCGATGCTAAGCCGCCGTGACCCCGGAACGCGGGCGCGACGGCCCGGTCAACTAAGATTTCCGAGGTAACCCACACACCACTTGAGGAGCAACGCGTGGCACGAGTCGTGGTCGAGGTCATGCCGAAGGCCGAGATTCTGGACCCCCAGGGACAGGCCGTGGTCGGCGCGCTCCCGCGTCTGGGATTCGCCGGAATCTCGGATGTGCGGCAGGGCAAGCGATTCGAGCTCGAGGTGGACGACAGTGTGTCGGACGCTGAGCTCGAGCAGATCGCCGAGGCGCTGCTGGCGAACACGGTGATCGAGGACTGGAAGGTCGTTCGGGTCTCGTGAGCGCGCGCATTGGCGTAATTACTTTTCCGGGGACGCTTGATGATGTCGACGCCGCTCGGGCGGTTCGGCTGGCCGGCGCCGAGGCTGTGAGCCTGTGGCATGCCGATGCCGATATCAAGGGTGTCGACGCCGTCATCGTGCCCGGTGGGTTCTCCTACGGGGATTACCTGCGGTGTGGGGCGATCGCGCGGTTCGCGCCGGTGATGGGCGAGGTTATTCGCGCCGCCGGGCAGGGTCTGCCGGTACTCGGTATCTGCAATGGATTCCAGGTTTTGTGTGAGGCCGGGCTGCTGCCGGGCGCGCTGACCCGTAATGAGGGACTGCATTTCATCTGCCGCGACGAGTGGTTGAAGGTCGAGGCGACCGATACCGCGTGGAGTTCGCGGTATGAGTCGGGTGCGCAGATTCTTGTTCCGCTGAAGTCGGGCGAGGGGCGTTTCCAGGCTTCGGAGAAGGTGCTCGACGAGCTCGAAGGCGAAGGCCGCGTGGTATTCCGGTACGCGGGTGACAACCCGAACGGGTCGCAGCGCGGGATTGCCGGGATTTCTTCGGCTAACGGGCGGGTTGTGGGTTTGATGCCGCATCCTGAGCACGCGACCGAGGCATTGACCGGGCCCAGCGATGACGGGTTGGGGATGTTCTTTTCGGTGATCGATAGTTTTGTGGGGGCCTGAGAACTGGGTTTGGTAGTCCCAGGTCGGTTGTGTGGCATAGCCGCAGGGGTAGCAGTAGTCCCGGGACGGTTGTGTGGCATAGCCGCAGGGGTAGCAGTAGTCCCGGGACGGTTGTGTGGCAAAGCCACGGGGGTTTGGTAGTCCCAGGCAGGTTTGACGCTGTGTTTATTGGCGCGCTGGCGCGCGCGTGTCCGCGGCCCCAAGGGGCCGCCGATCAGGGCTCGAGACTAACGCCTTCGGCGTAGCGCTTTCGAGCCCTGATCGGCGACCCGGCCGCGGACCGGCCACTTCGTGGCCGCCGCTCCCCAGGGGTCGCGGGTGCGGGGTTGGGAGTGCGGTCATGGCGGTTTTGGGGTGTGCGGTGTGGCTGGGAGTGCGGTAGGGCAGGGTCTTGGGGTGTGCGGTGGGGCTGGGAGTGCGGTAGGGCAGGGTCTTGGGGTGCAGGGTGGTTGGGGTGGGGTTAGTGGAGGGTGTCGATGATGTCGAAGTCGACGCCGTTTGCCATTGCTAGGTGGGCGGGGCCTACTGCTTGGTTGCCCAGAAAGCCTCGGCGGGTGGCTGGGCCGTCCAGGACCAGGCCGGTTTCCGCGGCGGCGATGATGGTTTTCACGTCGAGGGTGCCGGTTGTTTCGGCCAGGGTGTTCAGCAGGTGGATCGCCTCGTAGGTGGAATTGCTGAAAGTGGTCAGCGCCGGGGCGAATTGGCCTTGGTGCCGGTGGTAGCGGGCGCGGCGGGATCGGCCCTCGGTGGTGTTGTTGTCGATGAAGAAGCTCGAGGCCACGTAGAGGTTGGTGTTCGCCGACGGGCCCGCGCTGAGCAGGACGTTCTCGTCGACCGCCGGGCTGAGGCGGGGCATGACGGTGGGTAGGCCCGTGGCGGAGAACTGGCGATTGAAACGGGCGGTGTCGGCGCCGACCATCAGGATCAGGACCGCGTCGGCCAGCAGGAGTGCCGGGTTCTCCAGGAAATCGCCGAAATCGGTGGTGCCGAGGGGGACGTAGTGCTCGACGATGATGTCGTAGGGGTTGGGCAGGGATCGGCGCAGGGCCAGGGCTGTTCGGCGGGGCCAGATGTAGTCGTTGCCGATGACCGCCCAGCGGCGCACCCCTAGTTCGCGGGCCATCCAGGCGGCCGCGGGGACGGTTTGGTGGTCGGGATGTTCGCCTACCAGCAGCACACCGGGGCGTTCGTCGGGCAAGCCCTCGTGGTCGGTGGCGTAGAGGTAGGGGACGCGGGCGTCTACGGCTTCGGCAACTGCTCGGCGCACCGCCGAGGTATGCCAACCGGTGATCGCGCCGACCATTCCAGTGGCAAGGAAGGCCGCTACTTCGTCGGCGACTTCGGTTGGTTCGCGGCCGCCGTCGATGGTCGTGAGATGGATTTCGCGGCCGAGAATTCCTGTGCTGCTATTGATTTCGTCGACGGCCAGGGAAATGGCGGCGGTACACGACGGCGCGATGATGCCACCGGGGCCCTGCGTGGGGACGATCGAGAGAATCTCGATCGTTTCATCCCGGCTCTGACCAAACGAAGGCACTCTGTACTCTACCGCCTGGTACGAACTGGATCGGGCTCTGACCGAACATCCCGCACTCTGTACTCTATCGCCTAGTGCGAACAGGATTGTTCGAATGACTATTTCGGCAGGTGGGAATGCAATCGGTGGCCATCATAAGTGGGTATTCCACGCTGCACGGCGCCTTGCGCTCCGCGGAGCGCAATTGGGTAGGTCGGCTCGAATCGGCGCTGTCGGCTGACAACCTCACGGCCGACCATTGGGCGATCCTGTCCCAGTTGTCCACCGACGACGGGATGACGATGTCGGAACTGGCCGCGCAGGCTCGGCTGGCTCCGTCCTCGGCCACCCGGCACGCGGACAACCTGGCCGAACGCGGGCTGATCTTCCGGGTCGCCGCCACCGACGATCGGCGCCGGATCCTGATCGGGTTGAGCAGCCTGGGGGCCAAACTGGCCGCCAGGATCCGCGCGCAGGAGAAGCTCGCGGAGGAAGAGTTACGGTCGCGCCTCGGGATTCGCCGCTACGGCGAACTGCTGGCCGCGCTCGCGGTGATCGCCGAACGCGACGACTGATCCGGGCACCGGACTTTCCGGGGCGGGGTGCCCGGGCGCGGTGTCGTGCCTAGGATCGCAGGATGCCGGTTTCCTTGACAGCGGCCACGGCCAGCGGATTGTGTGCCTTCATCGATGCGTCACCCTCGCCTTTCCATGTGTGCGCGACGGTGGCGGCCGAGCTGGACGGCAACGGGTTCACACCGTTGACCGAGGCGTCGGCGTGGGACGACGCGGGCGGGAAACACTATGTGGTGCGCGGTGGTTCGCTGATCGCGTGGGCTGATTACGACGCGGTACCCGCTGCCCCGTTCCGGGTGGTCGGCGCGCATACCGACAGCCCCAACCTGCGGGTGAAGCAGCATCCGGACCTGGCAGGCGCCGGTTGGCAGCTGGTCGGGCTCGAGCCGTACGGCGGGGCCTGGCTGAACTCCTGGCTGGACCGGGAGCTCGGGCTGTCGGGGCGGCTCAGTGTGCGCGAGGGTGCGCGGATGCGCGATGTGCTGGTGCGGATCGACGAGCCGATCCTGCGGGTGCCGCAGTTGGCCATTCATCTGTCCGAGGACCGGCGCGGGGTCACCCTCGACCCGCAACGGCACGTGAACGCCATCTGGGGGATCGGCGACGCACCCGCGTCGTTCCTCGACTTCGTCGCCGAGCGGGCCGGGGTCGACGGCGCCGACGTGCTCGGCTGGGAACTCATGACCCACGACCTCGCGTCGAGCACGATCGTCGGTCGCGATCTCGATCTGGTGAGCGCGCCGCGGCTCGACAACCAGGGCACCTGCTACGCCGGGTTGCAGGCGTTCCTCGCGGCCGCCGACGAGCCGGGGGCCGCGACAGCGGTGCTGGTGATGTTCGACCACGAGGAGGTCGGGAGCCAGTCCGATCGTGGGGCGCAATCGGATCTGCTGCCCGCGGTGCTCGAGCGGATCGTGCTGGCCCGCGGTGGTGGGCGCGCGGATTACCTTGCCGCGCTTGCCGGTTCGGTAGTCGCCTCCGGCGATATGGCGCACGCGACGCACCCGAACTACCCGGACCGGCACGAGCCCGCGCATCGCATCGAGGTCGGCGGTGGGCCGGTGCTCAAGGTGAATCAGAACCTGCGCTACGCCACCGACGCGGCAGGCGCTGGTGCGTTCGCGCTCGCGTGCGCGCAGGCGGAGGTGCCGCTGCAGCGCTACGTCCACCGCGCCGACCTGCCCTGCGGCTCGACCATCGGCCCGATGACCGCCGCCCGCACCGGCATGTCGACCGTCGACGTCGGCGCGCCCCAGTTGGCCATGCACTCCTGCCGCGAACTCATGGGCGCGGCCGACGTGCCCGCGTACGCCTCCGCCCTAGCCGCTTTCCTGACCCCCGAAGCGACGGACTGACCTGATCCGGGGTCCGGCCTGAGCAATGAGCTGGTCTGGACGGTGAAGGTCTAGCGACCAACCGTCCAGGCCGGGCTCAGGCTGTCGCGTGTTCTGGTGTGTCCGCGGGCTTTCGATCAGGGCGGTAGGTGATCACCGCGTAGACGATCACGGCGAACGTGGTCCACACATAACTGCTGCCGATGATCTGCTGCCACCAAGCCCAGGCGAGTTCCTTCTCGTTCGAATGTGGCAGGACCCACTGCGGGCCGACGATGAACATCAGCGTGAACAAGACGACAAGGGTGGTGAAGGCGCGGGAGCGGCGACGGATGGCCAGGCTCACGAAGACGACCAGCGCGGGCGCCACCCAGACCCAGTGATGCGACCACGACACCGGTGAGATCAACAACACCGCGGCCGCGTTCACCAGGAGCGCGCCGACATCGTTGCCCGCGCCGATCAGGCGGTACATCCACACCGAGGCCAGCGCGATCGTCAACGCCGACAGGCCGATCCACAGGCCCGTCGCCAGCGATTCGTCCATGCCGAGGCGGAACAGGGTGCCCTTGATCGACTGGTTGCCCGCGAAGTAGGGCGTGCCGATGCGGCCGGTGTCGAACACGGTGTGGAACCAGTATTCGACCGAGTCGTTGGGGAACAGCAGGAAGCCGATGCCGACCGCGCCCGCGGCCGACGCGACCATGGTGGCCGCGGCCTTCCAGTCCCGCCGGATCAGGAAATACAGCAGGTAGCCGGCCGGAATCAGCTTGATCGACACCGTGATACCGATCAGCATTCCGCGCGGCAAGAACGGCTTGCGCGCGAGAATGTCGATGGCGACCACGGCCATCAGGATCAGGTTGATCTGGCCGAAGTTGAAGGTCTGGCGGACCGG
This sequence comes from Nocardia sp. NPDC059195, assembly GCF_042754695.1. Taxonomy (NCBI): domain Bacteria; kingdom Bacillati; phylum Actinomycetota; class Actinomycetes; order Mycobacteriales; family Nocardiaceae; genus Nocardia; species Nocardia sp. NPDC059195. The sequence goes on from NZ_JBHZBG010000014.1 coordinate 25,147, forward strand.
TTCGAGGTACTGGGCGAAGCCGAGCCCGGCGATCACCACGGTGAGTACCGCGATCCGGTCGAGCTCGGGGCGCACGCGAACCAGCACCAGCCACAGCACGATTCCCAGGCTCGCCAGCGAGGTCAGCAGCACCACGACCTCGGCCACCACCAGCGGCATCAAGGCCAGCGGCACGAAGAACATCGCGGCCAGCGGGGGATAGGTGAACGGCAGCCCGAGGCCGTACACCGGCGGCATCGGGCCGTACAGGTCGCCGCCGTCGAGCCACACGCGCGCACCGTTGCGGTAGACCTGCAGGTCGATGAACCCGTGCCACCAGTGTGCGAGCAGCGCGACGACCGCGGAGACCACGAACAATCCGATGGCGGCGGTCAGCCAGCGTCGTTGACGGTCCGGGTTGTCGGAATTCTGTTCCGAGGAGAGAGAGCTCGGTTCCGCACCTTGCGCGGGAACAGGCGGCTCGACCTGCTCGGTAACCCCCGGTCTTTCGTTCACGGCGCCAGAGTAACGGGTACTCCGATGCCCCAACCGCAAGTGTGACCAGACCGAATCCAGCCACCGTCCCAGCGTGAGGGCAGGACGGGCGGCAGGCGGTTACCCCGCAACCATTAGACTCTGCAGATCAAGTTCCCCCCGGCCGAAAGGACCCTGGTCTCCCGTGACACTGCAGGTCGACACCGTCGCTACCGCCGCAGCCACCCCGGATGCTCCGCAGCCGTACAAGGAACTCGGTCTCAAAGACGACGAGTACGCCCGCATCAAGGAGATTCTGGGCCGTCGGCCCACCGATGCCGAGCTGGCGATGTATTCGGTGATGTGGAGCGAGCACTGCTCCTACAAGTCCTCCAAGGTGCACCTTCGCTACTTCGGTGAGACCACCACCGACGAGATGAAGGCCTCCATGCTGGCCGGGATCGGCGAGAACGCCGGCGTGGTCGACATCGGCGACGGCTGGGCCGTCACCTTCAAGGTGGAAAGCCACAACCACCCGTCCTACGTGGAGCCCTACCAGGGCGCGGCCACCGGCGTCGGCGGCATCGTGCGCGACATCATGGCCATGGGCGCACGCCCGATCGCGGTGATGGACCAGCTGCGCTTCGGCGCGGCGGACGCCCCCGACACCCGTCGCGTGGTCGACGGTGTGGTGCGCGGCGTCGGCGGTTACGGCAACTCCCTCGGCCTGCCCAATGTCGGCGGCGAGACCGTGTTCGACGCCTCCTACCAGGGCAACCCCCTCGTGAACGCGCTGTGCGCGGGCGCGATGCGTGTGGAAGACCTGCACCTGGCCTTCGCCTCGGGCAACGGCAACCGGATCATCCTGTTCGGCGCGCGCACCGGCCTCGACGGCATCGGCGGCGTGTCCGTGCTCGCCTCGGATTCCTTCTCCGGTGACGAGTCCGGCACCGGCCGCAAGAAGCTGCCCGCCGTGCAGGTGGGCGACCCGTTCACCGAGAAGGTGCTCATCGAGTGCTGTCTCGACCTGTACGCGGCCGGGCTGGTCGTCGGCATCCAGGACCTCGGCGGCGCCGGTCTGTCCTGTGCCACGTCCGAACTCGCCGCGGCGGGCGACGGCGGCATGCACATCGACCTGACCAAGGTCCCGCTGCGCGCCAAGCACATGACCCCCGCGGAGATCCTGTCGAGCGAATCGCAGGAGCGCATGTGCGCGGTCGTCACGCCGGAGAACGTGGACGCGTTCATGGCCGTCTGCAAGAAGTGGGACGTGCTGGCCACCGACATCGGTGAGGTCACCGACGGCGACCACCTCGTCATCACCTGGCACGGCGAGACCGTGGTCGACGTGCCGCCACGCACCGTCGCCCACGAGGGCCCGGTGTACGAGCGCCCGGTGCAGCGTCCCGACACCCAGGACGCGCTGATCGCCGACACCACCGCCACCCTGACCCGGCCCAAGACCGGCGACGAGCTGCGCGAGACCTTGCTCACGATGATCGCCAGCCCGCAGCTGTGCAGCCGCAAGTGGATCACCGAGCAGTACGACCGCTACGTGCGCGGCAACACCGTGCTGGCCGAGCACGCCGACGCGGGCGTCGTCCGCATCGACGAGTCCTCCGGCCGTGGTATCGCCCTGGCCACCGACGCGTCGGGCCGCTACACCTTGCTCGACCCGTACACCGGCGCGCAGCTGGCGCTGGCCGAGGCGTTCCGCAATGTCGCCACCACCGGCGCCACCCCCAAGGCCGTCACCAACTGCCTGAACTTCGGTTCGCCGGAGGACCCGGGCGTGATGTGGCAGTTCCAGCAGGCCGTGCGCGGTCTCGCGGATGGTTGTGCGGCGCTGGGCATTCCGGTGACCGGCGGCAACGTGAGCTTCTACAACCAGACCGGCAAGGACGCCATCCTGCCCACCCCGGTGGTCGGCGTGCTCGGCGTGATCGACGATGTACACCGCCGCATCCCGACCGGCCTCGGCATCGAGCCGGGTGAGTCGCTGCTCCTGCTCGGCGACACCCACGACGAGCTGGACGGCTCGATCTGGTCGCAGGTCACCCACGATCACCTCGGTGGCGTGCCGCCGCGGGTCGACTTCGCCCGCGAGCAGCTGCTCTCGGAGGTGCTCACCTCGGGTTCGCGCGACGGCATGATCTCCGCCGCGCACGACCTGTCCGAGGGTGGTCTGGCACAGACCGTCATCGAGGCGGCGCTGGCAGGCGAAACCGGTTGCCGCATCGTGCTTCCCGAGGGTTCGGACCCGTTCGTGCAGCTGTTCTCCGAGTCGGCCGGGCGCGTGCTCGTCGCGGTGCCGCGTTCGGAGGAGACCCGTTTCGCCAAGATGTGCGACGCGCGGCAGTTGCCGTGGGTGCGCATCGGTGTGGTGGACCAGGGTTCGGATTCGGTCGAGGTGCAGGGGCAGTTCTCCGTGACACTCGCCGAATTGCGTGAGGCATTCGAGGGCACGCTGCCTAAGCTGTTCGGAGCCCATACCGCGTGAATTGATCGATGAGGAGTCGAGCTTGACTACAGCGGATACGAGCTCGACTCCTCAGCCGGTCACGCGCGACGACGACGCGCACAAGAACCTCTTCATCCGGGTAATTCACCTGGTGGAGAGGTTTTTTCATCCCAATTACACCGGCCTTGTCGTGGCCACGATGTTCTTCGGGCTGTCACTGACACCCTCGCTGCTGCCGCGTGACTGGTTCTTCCAGGGATTGGTCAGCGGAATCAACGCGACGATCGGCTACGGGCTCGGCTGCTTGCTGGCGTGGGCCTGGCGCAAGTGGGTCGCGCCGCGGATCACCTGGCCCGAGCGGGTGCGCACGGCGTGGGCTCGGCGGCCGAGCTGGCTGCTGGTAGCGCTGAAGATCGCGATCGTGGTGGCGTGCCTGATCTTCGCGGTGCTGATGAGCGTCCAGTCCTCGAAGTGGCAACGGCAGATCACCGACCTGATGGGGATGGAACCGGTGTCCGACGCCGGGTATCCGCGGACCGTGCTGGTCGGCGCGGTGGTGGTCGGTCTGCTGATCTGGATCTCGCGACTGGTGGTTCGGCTGGTGCGCACGGTGACCCGGGTGCTGAACCAGTGGGTGCGGATCCCGGCGGCGTTCGCCCGGCCGCTCGGGGTGCTCGTCGTGGTGGTGGCCGCGGTGCTGTTGTTCAACGGCGTGTTGGCGAAAGGCTTTTTCGCCGTGGCCAATTCGGCGTTCAGCGCGCGCAACAGCCACACCTCGGAGAACGCGGTCCAGCCGACGCTGCCCGAACGATCCGGTAGCCCTGAGTCTTTGGCCAAGTGGGAGACATTGGGTTCGGAGGGGCGGTGGTTCGTGGCCAACGCGCCGACCGCCCTCGCTATCGGTCAGGTAACCGGAAAGCCCGCACGCGAACCGATTCGGGTCTACGCGGGGCTGGAATCCGCCGATGGCGTCGAGGCGCAGACCGACGTGGCCCTCGCCGAACTTGAGCGCACCAAGGCCTTCGAACGCGAGGCGCTCGTGGTGATCAGCACCACCGGCACCGGCTGGGTCGATACGACCAGCGCCGTGGCGGTCGAATTGATGTACGGCGGCGACACCGCGCTGGTGGCGACGCAGTACTCGTATCTGCCCAGCGCGCTGTCGTTCCTGTCCGACCGGGACAAGTCGATGACCATGGGGCGCACGCTGTTCGACAAGGTGTACGACCGCTGGTCGGCGCTGCCCGAGGAAACCAGGCCCAAGCTGCTGGTCTACGGCGAGAGCCTCGGTTCGCAGGGGTCGGAGGGCGCGTTCTCCGGGCTGGCCGATATCCGCAACCGCGCCGACGGCGTGCTGTGGGTGGGGCCGCCCAATTCCAACCGGCTGTGGTCGGAATTCGTGACCAGACGAGACCCCGGCACCGACGAGATCGCCCCGATCTACGCCGACGGGATGTCGGTGCGGTTCGCCGCGAACGCCGATCGGCTCGCGCAGCCGACGCCGACCTGGAACGACCCGCGCATCGTCTATCTGCAACACGCTTCCGATCCGGTGGTGTGGTGGTCGCCGGATCTGCTGTTCAGTCAGCCGGATTGGTTGCGGGAGAAGCGCGGACCCGATGTGTCACCGGCGATGTCGTGGTATCCGATCGTCACCTTCTGGCAGGTGGCCGCGGATCTGCCACGCGCGCAGACGGTTTCGGACGGACACGGTCACAACTACGGCAATATCGTGCCCGAAGCCTGGGCGGCGGTAGCCCAACCACCGGATTACACACCGGAATTGGCGGCCCGGATCGAGACGTTCGTCGCCGAGGCCGCTGCCACCGAACGGCAGTTGAAGTGACGAACCGGGGCAGCGCCGAACCCCTCGATCGGAGCTGCCCCGGTCTTCTCACGACACCGATTTGAACGGATTGTGTTCGGCGATCAGCTGTTCCAGCCGTGCCTCATCGATCCGGCCGATCAGTGACTGGGTCTCCTGCTGGTCGCGCACGACCTTGGCGAGGGTGAAGCAGCTGGTCACCAGGAACAGGCCCGACATCGCCAGGAACGCGCGCTGCCAGCCGTCCAGCGGCAGGTAGGCGATTCCGGCGCCGGTCCCGAACAGGCTGACAGCGAACGCGATCGCGGCCTGGGCCATGTAGGCCGAGGTGTTCTTCGGCTTGGTGTTTGTGCTCATGGTTCTCAGTGTGCTGATCTGGCGCTTCGCGATCGCGCGTACAACTACTCGAGTGCGGTACGTAGTTTGTGAGCGGCTCCGCAGTCACAAATCCGGTTGATTGTCGGTACCGGCCGCCATACTGGGGCGGTGACCGAGCGCGCTTCGACTTCTACGATGCTGCGTGCGCGCGGCGGCGTCCTCGCGCGTCGCGTTGAGGACATCGTCGATCTGAATTATGTCGGATTGGTGCTGGCGACGCTGTTTTTCGGGCTGTCGGTGACGCCCTCGCTGGTGCCGCGTGACTGGCTGTTCCAGGGGCTGATCAGTGGGATCAACGCGGCGATCGGGTACGGGCTCGGGTGTGTGCTCGAGTGGGTGTTCCGGCGGTGGGTGCGGGCTCGGCTGCCGATTCCCAGCCCGTCGGATCGGCTGCGGTATGCCATCAAAGCGACCGTGTTGGTTGGGTGTGCGCTGGTCGCGGCGGTGATGCTGGTGCAGTCGGCGCGGTGGCAGCGCGAGATCACCTCGCTGATGGGGATGGCGGGGACCACCACGCCCGCGTATCTGCGCACCGGCCTGCTCAGCTTGGCTGTCGGGGTGGCTGTGGTGGCCGCGTATCGGACGGTGCGGGTCATGGTGCTCGGGCTGGCTCGTCAGCTCAATCGGTGGGTGCGGGTGCCGCGCGAAGTGGCCCCGGCGGCCGGGTTGCTGGTGCTGGTTGTGCTCACGGTGACGATCTTCAACGGCGTCGCCTCGCAGGCGTTCTTCGCGGTGGCCAACTCGGCGTTCAGCGTGCGCAACGATCGGACCACGCCGTACGCGGTGCAGCCCATCGCGCCGGAGCGTTCGGGGAGCCCCGGGTCGCTCGCGCCGTGGCAGACATTGGGGTTCGAGGGGCGGTGGTTCGTTTCCAACGGACCGAGTGCCGCCGCGATCACCGAGGTGACGGGAAAGACCGCGCGCGAACCTATTCGGGCGTACGTGGGGTTGGAGTCGGTGACTCGGGACCAGACCGCGGCGCAGCTGGCGGTCGCTGAACTCGAACGGACGAAGGCCTTCGAACGTGCGGCGATGGTGGTGGTCACGACTACCGGGACCGGCTGGGTCAACGGCATGGCGGCGGGGGCTGTGGAGTATCTCTACGGCGGTGATACGGCGATCGTGGCGACCCAGTTCTCCTATCTGCCCAGCGTGCTCTCGTTCCTGTCGGACCGGGAGAAAGCGGCCGCGGCCAGCCGGGAGCTGTTCGACGCGGTGTACGAGCGGTGGTCGGCCCAGCCGGAAGGGCATCGGCCGAAGTTGTTCGTCTATGGGGAGAGTCTGGGTTCGCAGGGGTCGGAGGAGGCGTTCGACGGGCTGGCCGATCTGCGTGAGGAGGTCGATGGTGCGTTGTGGGTCGGACCGCCGAATTCGAATCGGTTGTGGAGCCAGTTCGTCGATCGCCGCGATCCGGGGTCGCCCGAGGTGGCGCCGGTGTACGCGGACGGGCTTGTTGTTCGATTCGCCGATGACGCAGCAGATTTCGATGGTTCGGAGCCGTGGCGTGCACCTCGCATCGCCTATCTGCAACACCCCTCCGACCCGATCGTGTGGTGGTCGGCCGATCTGATCTTCACACGGCCTGATTGGTTGAGCGAGCCACGTGGTTCCGATGTGTCCACTCAGATGCGGTGGGCGCCGTTCGTGACGTTCTGGCAGGTCACGGCCGATCTCACCAACGCGCAGGGGGTCGTCGACGGGCACGGGCATCGGTACGGGAGTTTGGTGCTGGACGGGTGGTTGGCCGTCGTCGCGCCTACCGGCGTCAGTGGTGATGTTGTCGAAAGTATCCGTGCCGCACTGGAATCGGCGGAGACCTACGAGCGGGAGGTGAAGTGAGAAGACTTGAAAGGGTCGCGGCGCTGATCCTTCCGCCGCTGTGGAGCAACCGGGTCCTGCCTGCCCTCGATCTCCCACTGCGCGGCCGCACCGCGGCGAATGTCGCCTTCGCGACGGGATACACAAAGCTCTTCCGGGGCAACCCGAACTGGTTGTCGCCCAGTGGGTTCCGATGGGGACTGAGCAGTGCGGCCGTAGTGCTCACCGGCTATGCCGTCGCCCTGGCGATCCCTTCGCTCCGACGCCTCCCACTCGAAATCGCCGTCCGCGCACCGGAAACCTCAACCCTGGAATGGATTGCCCTGCACATCCCCGTAGGCACCGTCCTGGCCGAAGAAGCGATCTTCCGGGGCACCCTCGACCCCGTGCTCGCCGACAGTGTCGGCGCCCCGGTGATCGGTGCCATCGACTTCGGGCTGTGGCACATCCAACCGGCAAGAGCCGCAGGCGATCCGGTACTCCCGACGATCCTGGCCACCACCCTCGCCGGGCTCGTCTTCACCGAACTCCGTCGGCGGTCGGGCAGTGCGACCGCACCCGCGCTCCTGCATCTGGCGATCAATGCCGGGGGAGCGCTCGCGCCGACCGCTGCCCGGTGGGTCGATGGGCTGGGGCGCTAGCTCAGGCCGTGGCGACGAAACCGGCGACGGCCTCGGTGAAGGCGTCGTTGTCGTCGCCCGCGGCGGTGTGGGCCGCCGCGCTGATCTCGGCCAGGCGGGCGTGCGGTGCGAGGGCGAGAAATGCCGCGGCGCCCTCGTCGCTGACGACATCGGACTTGCCGCCGCGGATCAGCAGAACCGGGATGGTCAGCGCCTCGGCGGCGGCTTCCATCTCGACGATGCGGGCGTCCGGGTCGTCGTTGACATCGCTGATCAGGTCGGGGTCCCAGTGCCAGTACCAGCGGCCGTCACGCTGACGCAGGCTGCGCAGCAGGCCGTCGGAATTGTCGGGGCGCGGGCGGTGCGGCAGGTAGGCGGCGACCGCGTCGGCCACCTGGTCGAGGGTGTCGAAGCCGTCGCGGTGTCTGCCGAGGAAGTCCATCACGCGCGCCACCCCCGCGGATTCCGAGCGGGGCACGATGTCGACCAGGACGAGCGCACGGATCGCGCTGCCACCCGGCTTCGCCGTGGCGAGCAGCCCGGTGATCCCGCCCATGCTCGCCCCGACGACCACCGCGCCCGCCTCCCGCGTCGCACCGAGCTGCTCGAGCACGGTGTGCAGGTCGGCGACCATCACATCCCGGGAGTAATCCGCCGTCGGCGACCAATCACTGTCACCGTGCCCGCGCGCGTCGACGGTGACAACGCGCATCCCCGCCGCCGCGAGCGCCCGCCCGGTCCGCTTCCACGAATACCGGTTCTGACCACCACCGTGCAGCATCACGACCAACGGGCCGTCCTCGGCACCGAAGCTGTCGGCGACCAGGGTGAGCCCGTCGGCAGCGCGCAATCGCAGCGTTGTCGGCTCTAGGGGACCGGTGACACTCATAGGACGAATGTACGACGCGCCCCACCCACCCTCGCCGTCGGGCGATAGATCGGTGGTCGGAGCCCCGTGGTTCAGCTGTCGGACCTGGTCCAGGTCAGGTACTCGGCGTCGCGGGACGGCGTGCCGTTCCACGGGTGCGCCAGGAAGTCCTCGTCGCGCACTTCGGTGCGACCCGGGAGGTGGGCGCAGACGCAGGCGATGGTCAATGTGGCTGTGCGGGAGCCGAGTTCGTCGGCCTTGAGGTCGTGGGCCAGGTCGGTGGCGACCGGGAGGAGGTCGTTCATCGTTGCGGTACCCGGCAGGCAGAGGTCGAGGTACAAGTCGACCGCGCCCGGTCGATCGGGCGACACGGCTGATCTTCCCGCGGCTATGCGGACATCCGGTGGGAGGCGGGTGCGCTGCATGAATTTCGAGAGGTCGAATCCGGCGATCGTTTGTGGGCCGGTCACGAATTTGCCCTGACACGCCAGAACGGTCTGTGGCGGTTCAGGCGGGGTGGTGTCGTCGGGTGTCTGGCAGGCGGCGATCAGGGTCGCCACGGGGATCGAGATCAAAGCTGTCGCACGTCTCATCGGGAATCACGCTAGCGCGTAAATGAGTTCGACGGTGGAGGCTGCGACATCGGCGACTGTGCAGATGTAGTCGGTTGCCTCTTTGGCGATGTCGGCGTGGCGCCGCGCTTGGGTGAGGCCTTCGATGTTGCCGTTGAGGCCGTCGAGTTGGGGGATTCGGATCATCCACCAGCGGTCGTCTCGGAAGACTTCGAGGTGGTAGGCGGTCATGGTTGTCCTCTGTGTGTCGGTTGCGCTAGGTAGCGTCTGGGGAATGGCGCGACAGAAGGTTGATCCCGCGGAGGTGCGGGCGGCTGTGTTGGGTGTGGGGGAGTGGTTGCGGGATCCGGGGTTGCCGGTGCCGGGGCGGCGGGAGTTGGGGGCGGCGGTGAAGGGGACGGTGCGGGCGTTGGCGGGGAGTGCGCCGGGGCATTCGGTGGAGGTTCGGGTGCCGCCGTTCGTGGCGGTGCAATGTATCGAGGGGCCTCGGCATACTCGGGGGAATCCGCCGAATGTGGTGGAGACCGATGCTCGGACCTGGTTGTTGCTGGCTACCGGGCTGCTCGGATTCGACGACGCGGTGCAGGCGGGGATGGTGAGCGCGTCGGGGACCAGAGCGGGGGAGATCGCGGGGTGGCTGCCGATTGTGCCGCTGCCAACGCGGACCGACCCGGCCGCCGGGTAGCGGCAACCGGGTCGCCGGGCTCAGGCGGCCGCGGTGTGCTTGCGGTGCAGGCCCTTGTAGTCGTAGTAGCGGGTGATGATCGTGCCCAATACGACGGCGATCGCGATGCCGAGCAGCGACATCCAGATGCCGCGATCGAGGCCCGCCGCGTAGCCGGCGTCGAAGTACAGGACCGAGCGGACGCCGAGGAACACCTGGTGCATCGGCTCGAATTCGGCGAGCCACGCGAGGTAGGTCGGCGTCGCCTCGATCGGGACGGTACCGCCCGAGGACGGCAGCCCGAGGATGACGAACAAGGTCAGGTTCACCAGCAGACCCGCGGTGCCGAGGGCGGCCAGCGTCATGAGGGCGGTCCAGCCGACAGCGATCATCGCGAGCACCGAGAACAGAAACAGCGCGAGCGGATTGTCGACCGGCATGCCAACCACCTTCGCCACCAGCAGGAAAACCAGCGAAACAACCACTGAGACCAGCGCGGATACCCCCCATTTGATGAGCAGGGTGCGAAAGCGCGAGATCGGGGTCGGCGGATAGTGCACGGACCAGGGGCCGTACTCGGTGGGCATGAAGCCGAGCTGGGAATCGATCATCGTGTGGATGACCATCGCCCCGACCATGCCTGCCAGTAGCAGCAGTAGCGAGTAGAAGAACGCGGTCAGGCCGATCCCGGTGCCGCTCGGCAGCGGACGGAAGTCCTGCGCCACCACATCGATCGGACTCTCGAGGGTGATCATCGCCGCGCCGGACACCTGCGGCGGCGGTGCGCCCGCCGGTGTCTCGGCCAGGGTGGCCTGTACCTGCTCGGTCAGTTGGATGCCGACCTGCTTGTCGACCTCGGTCAGCGCCTGGTCGCCGATGCGCTGCATGATCCCGACGCCGTAGGCGCCCATGCGCGGATTGGACTGCAGGGTGATGATCGGCCGTTCCATCTCGCCGGGCACGATGCTGCCCGTACCGAGAATGCCCAGGCGTTTGCTGAAATCGCCGGGGATGATGATCGCGCCGTACACCTGCCCGGTGCGCAGCAACTGTTCGGACTCCGATTTTCCGACCACGCGCAGATCCACCTTGTCGGCGGGCACACCGGCGACGAGCGCGTCGGTGACCTGCTTGCCGAAATCGACCTGCTTGCGCTGATCACCCGAGCCCATCACGTCGCCGACATCGGAATTGACCAGCGCGATCGGGAAGTCGTGCAGATTCTTCTCCGGGTCGGCGATATAGCCCAGGTACATCACGCCGAGCAGGGCGGTGAGCACGGTCAGCACCGCAGTGGGCGAGAGCACGATCCGGGCCCAGTGACGCCGATCGATGATCGATGTGGGGAACGTCGCTTCGCGAGCGGGTGCCTGTCCGGAATCAATCGGCTCCGCGTTGGTGTTCTCACTATCCGACCCGGTTTCACCGGCTGCAACGTGTGCACTGTCGTCCGTCGTCACGATCCGCACCGTAACAGCTCCTTGTGGCCGATCGGCCGGTTCGTGACCAGTGGATTGCTGCCAGGATGCGAGCGCGCGTACTACCTGTCGCGAATGACCCGTAGACTGACTAGTGCCCCCAGCCCGCCCGAACAGGGAGCAAACGGTGACCGACGTCGATCCCACGATCGTCCCCACGCCCAACACCCCCGACGAGATCGAACACGACCCTCGCGAGGAGTGTGGCGTCTTCGGCGTCTGGGCTCCCGACGAAGACGTGGCCAAGCTCACCTACTACGGCCTGTACGCCCTGCAGCATCGCGGGCAGGAGGCGGCCGGAATCGCCGTTTCCGATGGTTCCCAGATCCTGGTCTTCAAGGATCTCGGCCTGGTCTCCCAGGTCTTCGACGAGCAGACTCTCGCGGCCATGCCCGGGCATATCGCCGTCGGACACTGTCGCTACTCCACCACCGGTGGCGTCACCTGGGAGAACGCGCAGCCGATCTTCCGCACCACCTCCGTCGGCTCCGGCCTGGCGCTGGGCCACAACGGCAACCTGGTGAACACCGCCGAATTGGCCGGTCGCGCACGCGAACTCGGCCTGATCGGCGCCGGTGTGATCGACGGTCGCCCGCAGATGACCGGTGCCACCTCCGACTCCGACATCGTCACCGCGCTGCTGGCGCACGCGTCGGCGGACTCCAGCATCGAGGCCGCCGCGATGGAGCTGCTGCCGCAGCTGCGCGGCGCGTTCTGCCTCACCTTCATGGACGAGCACACCCTCTACGCCGCGCGTGACCCGCACGGCGTGCGCCCGCTGGTGCTGGGCCGGCTCGATCGCGGCTGGGTGGTCGCGTCCGAGACCGCCGCGCTCGACATCGTCGGCGCCGCGTTCGTCCGCGAGATCGAGCCCGGCGAGCTGCTGGCCATCGACTCCGACGGTGTGCGCTCCATGCGCTTCGCCAATCCCGAGCCCAAGGGTTGCGTCTTCGAGTACGTGTACCTGGCGCGTCCCGACACCACGATCGCCGGTCGCTCGGTGCACTCCACCCGCGTGGAGATCGGCCGCAAGCTGGCCAAGGAGCATCCGGTCGACGCCGACCTGGTGATCCCGGTGCCCGAGTCGGGTACGCCCGCCGCGGTCGGTTACGCCCAGGGCTCCGGCATTCCGTACGGCCAGGGCCTGATGAAGAACGCCTACGTGGGCCGCACCTTCATTCAGCCCAGCCAGACGATCCGTCAGCTGGGTATCCGGCTCAAGCTCAACCCGTTGAAGGAAGTGATCCGCGGCAAGCGGCTGATCGTCGTCGACGACTCCATCGTGCGCGGCAACACCCAGCGCGCGCTGATCCGCATGCTGCGTGAGGCGGGTGCGCTCGAGATCCACGTGCGCATCGCGTCGCCGCCGGTGAAGTGGCCCTGCTTCTACGGCATCGACTTCGCCTCGCGCGCGGAGCTGATCGCCAACGGCACCGGTGCCGACGACAGCTATGCCGACATGGTCGAGAACGTGCGCCGCTCCATCGGCGCCGACACCCTCGGCTACGTCTCCACCGAGGGCATGATCGCCGCCACCGAACAGCCGCGCTCGCGACTGTGCACCGCCTGCTTCACCGGCGACTACCCGATCGAACTGCCGCCGGAGGCCGCTATCGGCAAGAACGTGCTCGAGGGGATGCTCTCGGGCAAGGCCGAGTCGAAGCTGTTGGGCGAGAACGCAAACGTGGACGCGCTCAGTCGTCCATAGCGCACGCCGACGCTACACCGCACCAGAGGGGCCGGACAGGATAAACCTGATCGGCCCCTTTTGTGTTGTGTACGAGAGTAATTCCGGTGACCGGCAATTTCGTAAGATTAGTTCATAACATGGCGGCAGTAATTCGGACCATTTGAAACTGGCCGGTAATGGTTCACCTGTACGGTCCCTCGATATATCGCTAGCTCACCATGTAGTCGTCGCTCCTGTGATCCGGGTGCGACGGCTGCGCGGCGTTCGAGAATGGGACCTGATGTTGAACAAGGCACGAAGTACGCGCGCGAAACAAATTGCCGCGGTGGGTATTACCGTCGCTGTCGCCGCCGCGCTGGCCGGTTGTGGCTCTGGCCGCACCGATGAAGCGGGCTCCGGTGCGGGCCTGGTCGTCGGCACCACCGACAAGATCTTCTCGCTCGATCCCGCCGCGGCGTACGACAACGGTTCGCTGCTGGTGGAGAACCAGATCTATTCGTATCTGCTGAACTTCGCGCCGGGCGATACCACGCCCAAGCCCGATGCGGCGGAAAAGTGCGAATTCACCACGCCGACGGTCTATACCTGCAAGATCAAATCCGGGCTGAAATTCGCCAACGGCAACCCGTTGACCGCCAAGAGCGTGAAGTTCTCCTTCGACCGGATGATCAAGATCAACGACCCGCACGGTCCGGCCTCGCTGCTCGGCAATCTCGACAAGACCGACATGATCGACGATCTCACCGTCGCGTTCACACTCAAGGTCGCCAACGATCAGACCTTCCCGACGATCCTGCCGACTCAGGCGGGCCCGATCGTGGACGAGAAGGTTTTCCCAGCCGACAAGGTCGCCACCGACGACGAGGTCGTCGCCGCCAAGGGTTACTCCGGCCCGTACACGATCTCGAGCTACGACAAGAACAAGCTGGTCGAATACCAGGCCAACCCCGACTACCAGGGCATCCTCGGCACGCCGAAGAACACCACGGTGTCGACCAAGTACTACGCCACCTCCGACAACCTGAAGCTGGACCTGCAGAACGGCGCCATCGACGTCGGCTACCGCTCGTTCACCCCCACCGATATCGACTCCCTGCGAGCCGATTCCAAGGTGAAGGTCACCGACGGCCCCGGCGGCGAGCTGCGCTACGTCGTGTTCAACATGAACACCATGCCGGGCGACACGCCGGCGCAGAAGCTGGCCGTGCGCAAGGCATTCGCGTCGTCGGTCGACCGCGAGGCGCTGGCCGCCGGCGTCTACAAGGGCACCTACCAGCCCGCCTTCGGCTACGTGCCCGCCGGCATGGCCGGTTCGGCCGAGCCGCTCAAGGATCTCTACGGCGCCAAGCCGGACAAGGTCGCGGCCGCGAAGTTCCTCGCCGACGCGGGCGTCGCCACCCCGGTGACGCTGAACCTGCAGTACAACCCCGACCACTACGGCTCCAGCTCCTCGGAGGAATACGCGGCGGTCAAGTCCCAGCTCGAGGCCTCCGGCCTGTTCAAGGTGAACCTGCAGTCCACCGAGTGGGTGACCTACCAGAAGGAGCGCGCCTCCGACGGTTACCCGATGTACCAGTTCGGCTGGTTCCCGGACTTCCCGGACGCCGACAACTACCTGACGCCGTTCTTCGGCCCGAACAACTTCCTGCAGTCGCACTTCGAGAACCCCGGCATCAACGCTCAACTGACCGCCGAGGCAACCGAATCCGACCCGACGAAGCGGACCGAGCTCCTGAAGAAGATCCAGACGGATCTGGCGCAGAACTTCCTGCCGACCCTGCCGCTGCTCTCGGGTAAGCAGGTGGCGGTGTCGAAGCCGGGCGTCTCCGGTGTCGATCAGACCCTCGACGGCTCCTTCAAGTTCCGCTTCACGGTGCTGAGCAAGTAAGCGACGCGCAAGTGAGTGACGTTGCCGCTGCGCCCGGATCACCGGTCCGGGCGCGGCGTTTCGGGTGGATGCGCGGCGGGGGTTCCCGCCAGGTGGCTTTGCTGCGGTACCTGCTGATTCGGCTGTTGCTGATTCTGCCGACCGCATGGTTGCTGGTGACAGTGGTGTTCTTCCTGATGCGGGTGATCGGTGACCCGATCAGCGCGGCCATGGGTGGTCGACTGACCCAGGATCAGATCGAGGAACGCAAGGAAGCCGCAGGGCTCAATCGCCCTATCCTGACGCAATATTGGGAGTACATCACCGGCTTTCTGCACGGTGACTTCGGCCGGACGCAGGACAATCAAGAGATCGCCGACGTGGTGATCACCTACGGTGCCGCCACCTTCGAACTCGTCTTCTGGGGTCTGCTCGTCGCGTTCGCCGTCGGCATCCCGCTGGGCAGATACGCGGCGACGCACCGGGATACGGCGGCGGACGCGTTCCTGCGGTTCTCCGCGGTGCTCGCCTACGCGGCGCCGGTGTTCTTCGTCGGCATGCTGTTCAAACTGATCTTCTCGGTGTGGCTGGGCTGGTTCCCGGTCGGCGGGCGGGCCAGCACGGACGTAGAGCTCGCGCTGCGACATGTTTCGCCGAAGACGAACATCCTGATCATCGATTCGATCCTCTACGGCGAACCGTCCTATGTGCTCGACGTGCTCGAACACGCGGTGCTGCCCGCGGTGGCGCTGGGGTTGCTCACCGGCGGCATCTTCCTGCGGCTGGTGCGGGTGAACCTGATCCAGACGCTGCGCAGCGATTTCGTCGAGGCGGCGCGGGCGCGCGGGTTGTCCACGCGGGTGGTCACCGGCAGGCACGCGGTGCGCAACGCGCTGATCCCGATCATCACGGTGATGGGCATGTGCATCGCGATGATGCTCGGCGGCGCGGTGCTCACCGAGACCACGTTCGAATGGAAAGGCCTGGGCTATCAGCTCGCCGAGTATCTGCGGGCACGCGACTTCATCGCGGTGCAGGGCATCGTGGCGTTCATCGCGCTGGTCGTCGCGGTGATGAGCTTCGTCGTCGACGCCATCGTCGCGCTGATCGACCCGAGGGTGAGGTTCTAGATGGCCACCGCTGTGAAACGACGGCGTCTGCCCGGCGCCGAGCTGCTGTCGAAAACTGTTGGACTGCAACGGGTCACCCTCATCACCGGGTTGGTGCTGGTCGCGGTGTTCGTGCTCGTTGCGGCGTTCGCGCCGTTACTCGCGCCCTACGGGCTGGCCCAGAACACCGCTGACGGTGTGGCTTTCGTGCCGCAGCAGGGGCCCTCGGCCGAGCACTGGTTCGGTACCTCGGTGCGGAGCGAGGACGTGCTCTCGCGGGTGCTGTTCGGTGCGCGCACCGCGCTGCTGGTGATCGCGATCTCGGTGACGCTGTCGCTGCTGGTCGGCGTGCCGCTCGGACTGCTGTCGGGGTATGTGGGGCGCTGGGTCGACAAGACGCTGGTGCTGATCATGGACGCCATCTACGCGTTCCCGTCGCTGCTGCTCGCCATCGTGGTGTCGATCGTTGTCGCCGGTGGTACGTCGAGCAGCCTCGGCGGCATGCTGTCGGCGGCCATCGCGATCACGGTTGTCTATGTGCCGCAGTACTTCCGGGTGGTGCGCAACGCGACGGTCGCGGTGAAGACCGAGCCGTATGTGGATGCCGCCCGGGTAACCGGTGCGTCGACGACGCGAATCATGTTCCGGCACATCCTGTCCAACGTCACCGGCTCGCTGCCGGTGATCGTCACCATCAACGCCGCGGATGCCATTCTCACCCTCGCCGCGCTAGGTTTCCTCGGCTTCGGTATCGAGCCGACCCAGGCCGCCGAATGGGGCTACGACCTGAACAAGGCGCTCAACGATGTCTCCAACGGCATCTGGTGGACCTCGATCTTCCCCGGAACCGCGATCGTGCTGGTCGTACTCGGGATGACGCTGGTCGGCGAGAGCCTCGACGAAACGCTGAACCCGCTGCTGCGCACCAGGCGTGCGGTCACCTCGGCAGACAAGGAAACAGTCGATGAGTGAAAAGACTGCCGCACTGGCTGTTTCGGGCCTTTCGGTCACCTTTTCGACCGACAGCGGACCCGTGAACGCGGTGCGCAATGTGTCCTACGAGGTGTTCCCCGGTGAGGTGCTCGCCATCGTCGGCGAGTCCGGGTCGGGCAAGTCGGTGAGTTCGCGCACCGCGATCGGGCTGCTGCCGCATTCGGCTTCGGTGCGCGGGCTGGTCACCATCGGCGATCGGCCGGTCACCTCGATGACCGAACGGCAGCTCACCGCACTGCGCGGTGGCGAGGTGTCGATGGTGTTCCAGGAACCGGCGCGCGCGCTCGACCCGCTGTTCACGGTCGGGTTCCAGATCTGTGAAGCACTGCGCGCACACAGTGGGATGAGCCGAAAAGTGGCCAAGGCCAAGGCGATCGAGCTGCTGCGCACGGTCGGGCTGCCCGACCCGGAGCATCGGGTGGACTACTACCCGCATCAGCTCTCCGGCGGGCAGAAGCAGCGCGTGATGATCGCGATCGCCATCTCGTGTGAGCCGAAGGTGATCATCGCCGACGAGCCGACCACCGCGCTCGATGTCACGGTGCAGGCCGAGATCCTGGAACTGCTGCGCGATCTGCGTGATCGGCTCGGCAGCGCGATCGTGCTGATCACCCACAACATGGGTGTCGTCGCCGACCTGGCCGACCGGGTGGTGGTGATGCGCGCGGGCGAGGTGGTCGAACAGGCGCCGGTGCACGAGCTGTTCGCCAGTCCGAAGGCCGACTACACCAGGGCGCTGCTCGATGCCGTTCCGCACCTCGGCGCGGCGACCATCGAGCGGCCCGCGATCGACCGGTCCGTCGAGCCGGTGCTCGATGTGCGGGATCTGGTCGTCACGTTCCCCGGGCCGTTCGGGCGGCCCGCGTTCCGTGCGGTCGACGGCGTCAGCTTGCAGATCAGGCCGGGGGAGACCCTGGGCCTGGTCGGCGAGTCGGGGTCGGGCAAGTCGACTATCGGGCGCTGTGTGGCCGCGCTGCAGCGGCCGAGCGCGGGGCACGTGCTGATTCGCGGGCAGGACATCGCGGAGCTGTCCCAGCGCACACTGCGGCCGATCCGGCGGCGGTTCGGGTTCGTGTTCCAGGATCCGGCCGGTTCGCTCAATCCGCGCCTGACCGTCGGCGAATGCGTCGCCGAACCCCTGGTCGTGCACGGCACCGGCGACAAGGCGAGCATCCGCGCGAGGGTCAGGCACATGCTCGACGACGTGCAGTTGCCCGCGGGCACCGAGGGCCGGTACCCGCATGAACTGTCCGGTGGGCAGCGTCAGCGGGCGAGTCTGGCGCGGGCGCTCGTGCTCGACCCGGATCTGCTCGTTGCCGACGAGCCGACCAGTGCGCTGGATGTGTCGGTGCAGGCGGCGGTGCTCGAGCTGTTCGCCGATTTGCAGCGTGGTTGCGGTTGGGCGTGTCTGTTCATCAGCCACGACCTCGCCGTCGTCGACCAGCTCGCGGACCGGATCATGGTCCTGCGCGAGGGATCCTGCGTCGAGGAAGGCGACAACGAACAGATCCTGCGCGACCCACAACACGAGTACACCCGCCGCCTCGTTGCCGCCGTTCCGGTCCCCGACCCGGTCGAACAGCGGCGCCGCCGCGCCGAGATCGGCGCCACACTAACCCCCGAACTGGAACAATGACCTAGGAGCCGCACGACACCCGGACTGGCGGATCACTTAGAGTTAGTAGGCATCTATCCGCCGATTCGGTTTGGAGCTTTCCCCCACAATGACTGAACAGACACCCAGCGGTGCAGGCGCTTCCTACGCCGCGGCAGGCGTGAGCATCGAAGCCGGTGACCGCGCCGTCGAATTGTTCGGACCATTGGCCAGGAAGGCCAGCCGACCCGAGGTGCAGGGCGGTATCGGCGGCTTCGCCGGGATGTTCGCGCTCAAGGGCGGCTACCGGGAACCGCTGCTCGCCGCCTCCACCGACGGCGTCGGCACCAAGATCGCCGTCGCCCAGGCACTGGACAAGCACGACACCGTCGGGCTGGATCTGGTCGCCATGGTCGTCGACGACCTGGTGGTCTGTGGCGCCGAGCCGCTGTTCCTGCAGGACTACATCGCCATCGGCAAGGTCATCCCGGAGAAGGTCGCCGAGCTGGTTTCCGGCATCGCCGAGGGGTGCATCAAGGCCGGTTGCGCATTGCTCGGTGGCGAGACCGCCGAGCACCCGGGCCTGATGGATCCCGATGACTACGACCTGTCCGCGACCGGCGTCGGCGTTGTCGAAGCCGATTCGGTGCTCGGTCCCGACCGGGTGCGTCCCGGTGACGTCGTCATCGCGATGGGCTCGTCGGGTCTGCACTCCAACGGCTACAGCCTCGCCCGCAAGGTGCTGCTCGACATCGACCGGATGTCGCTCACCGGCCACGTCGAGGAGTTCGGCCGCACCCTCGGTGAGGAACTGCTCGAGCCGACCCGCATCTACGCCAAGGACTGCCTCGCGCTGATCGCCGAAACCGACGTGCGCACCTTCTCGCACGTCACCGGTGGTGGCCTGGCCGCCAACCTGGCGCGCGTGCTGCCCGCCGGCCTGGTGGCCGAGCTGGATCGTGGCACCTGGAACCCGGCGCCGGTGTTCAAGATGATCGCCCAGCGCGGACGCGTGGAGCGCATCGAGATGGAGAAGACGTTCAACATGGGCGTCGGCATGGTCGCGATCGTGGCGCCCGAGGACGCTGATCGTGCGCTGGCGGTGCTCACCGCCCGCCACATCGACTGCTGGACGCTGGGTCAGGTCAAGAAGGCCGCTGACGTCGAAGCGCCGCGTGCGGTGCTGCTGGGCGACCACCCCAGGTTCTGATCGACGCAATTACCACTGAGCCGGGTCGCGATCGCCGCGACCCGGCTCACGTGCGTTGCGGGGTTTGTTCCGGCCACTGATCGGTTAACCCGTACCGGAGGGATTTTCCTGCCGGCTCGGGGTGGTCGGGGCCTCGAGGCGGCGAACACGACGAGCGTCCTGTGTGTGCACAGGACGCTCGTCGCGTATTCAGGTATTCGCCGTACTGTTACTGCGAGCCTGTCGTCACTCACCTGAGAACGGCTGGAAGGGGGAGGCCGGATGGCCTCCCCCTTCGTCGCTGTTGGTCAGCGGCGCCAGCTGTCGTAGCCGTCGTCCTCGTCGTTTCGACGAGACGACGACTCGTCCGCATCGTGCTCATCGGACAGCACTGCACCACTCCTTGGTTGGGAGTAGAGCGGAGCATCGCTATCCGACAGCTCGCGCTGAAGGCTCGCGAAGTCGGTCGGCGCGGAGCTGTACTTGAGCTCACGTGCGACTTTGGTCTGCTTTGCCTTAGCCCGGCCACGGCCCATGGCTGACCCCCTCGCGTCACTGCGGGGCGGCCTGGGGTTTGTTGGCGGCCCCGTTCGAATTAATACTCTTCCTGACAGACACTTTAGCGTGTGTCAGACCGTCGCGCTCCCATGAGTGGGTGAAGACCTGTCGAAGCGCCCCGGTTTGCCCCTTCTTCGCCCAGACTGCCCGGTCTCAGATGACTCCCGGGATCGCGCGGATCACTCCGACTCTGGCGTCGCCGCCGAACACCGCGGTGGCCGCGAGTTGGGTGTGCTGATCGGTCCACTCGACGCCTAGTTCGCGCAGAATCGCCAGCGTCAGCGGCATCCGGGCCCGATCGTGACCGTCTTCGATCTTGTACGCGAAGGCCCTTCCGTCGGGAAGCGCACCCGCGTGAACGCCGTCGGCGCCGATCTTGCAGAACAGTCCGGGGGTCGCCGACATGGCCAGAAGATCCGGGCCGCTCGTGCCGGAAATCACTCGTGGATTCGCCCGAACGGCGTCGGCGATCCGGCGCGGCGCGGTGCCGGACTCGGCCGTGGTGAAGCCGGCGAAGGCGCGCGCGAGGTTGACCAGCGAGACGGGCACGATCGGCAGGCCGCAGCCGTCGATACCCAGATCGGTCTCCGGTTCGCCGGTGACGTCGGCGACGGTGGCCAGGACCGCTTGCTGGAGCGGGTGCTCGATCTCGAGGTATCCGGTGCGCGGCCAGTCGTTGATCGCGCAGGTCGCCAGCATCGCGGCGTGTTTGCCGGAGCAGTTCATGTACAGCCGGCTGGCGCCTTCGCCGGTGATCGCGGCGGCGCGGGCGTTTTCCTCGAAGGGCAGGTCGGGTGGGCAGGCGAGGTCTTCGGCGGTGTGGCCGAAGCGGTCGAGCAGGCGACGGACGAGGGCGATGTGGTCGGGTTCGCCGAAGTGGGAGGCGGTGGCGATGGCGAGTTCGTCGTCGTCGACGGGGTCGAAACCGTTGCGCAGCAGGGCCAGTGCCTGCATCGGCTTGTTGGTGGAGCGCGGAAAGATCGGGCCGTGGATCTCGCCGAGTTCGAGGGTGGGGGTGCCGAATGCGTCGAGGATCACCACGGATCCGCGGTGCACGCACTCACGAAAACCGGAACGGACGACCTCGACCAATTCGACACTCATTCGCTGACCTCCGCAATGAAGTGAGTTGTCGTCTCCGGGAGGATCATCCCGCTGACCTCCGTGGTGACCTGCGGATCGTTCATCCCCTGACCTCCACCGTGACGCCGGTGCGGGTTCGGGTGTGGCGGTCGATCTGCATGTGGACGTCGGCGGAGATCGTCGGTTCTTCCGCGCGCAGGCGTTCGAGGCGGGCGGGGTCGGCGCCGGTGAACAGATCGCGCACGGTGATGCCGTGCTCGGGGACGTGGACCACGCGGACTTCGTCGCCCGCGCCGATCGTGCCCTCGGTGCGCACCCGGAAGTAAGCGCCGGTGTCGGATCGCAGGGCGAAGCGTTTCACCCAGCGCGGTTCGCCGGACCACTGCTGGAAGGTCGCGCAGGGCACGCGGGGCGCGCTCACCTCGAGGAGGGTGTCGCCGATCGCCCAGTGCGCGCCGAGCACCGCGTCGCTGACCGGGAGGCCGGTCAGGCGCAGGTTCTCGCCGAACCAGCCCGCGGGCAGTTCACGGTCGAGTTCACCGGCCCAGCGGCGGGCGTCCTCCTCGGCGTAGGCGTAGACGGCCTGGTCGATGCCGCCGTGGTTGGCGGTGTCGCAGACGTGGTCACCGGCCAGGCCGAGTGCGGCCACGGCTACGCGGCCATCGACAGGACGCTTGTCGATGGCGGTGCGGCCGACGCGCGTGCGGACCTCGATCTCGGCGTGTACGACACACACGGCCTCGACGCGGCCGGTATCGCCCACGCGCATGACCGGACGGTTCATCGCCCGCGCAACCGGTTGACGGCGGCGCGCCCCGCCTGCTCGGTGTCGTCGGCGGGGATCGAGTCGGGGTCGATGGCGGCGGCCATGCTGCCGACCACGAGTTCGGTGCCGGCGGGAACCGAACGCTTGACCAGGGCCAGGGCGATCGGGCCGAGTTCGTAGTGGTCGATGACGGTGCCGAGGCGGCCGACGGTGCGCCCACCCGCGGTCACGTCGTCACCGGTCGACGGGCGCTCGTCGGCCGAGCCGTCGAGGTGCAGGAGCACCAGATTGCGTGGGGGCTTGCCGAGGTTGTGGACCCGGGCGACGGTTTCCTGCCCGCGGTAGCACCCCTTGTTCAGGTGGACGGCCCCGTGCTCGTCGATGCCGCCGATCCAGCGGGTCTCATGCGGGATCGTGCGTTCGTCGGTGTCGACGCCGACGCGGGGCCTCAGTGCGGCCACTCGCAGCGCCTCGTAGGCCCACATGCCCGCCGGGGCGGCCCCGGCCTGGGTGAGCCTGGTCCACCATGCCGAGAGCTCGGGCCGGGGGACGATCAAGTCGAAGGAGTCCGGCATCCGCCGCAGGAAGCCGCCACCGGGCAGCGCCGCGGCGGCATAGGTCTCGGGCAGCGCTGCAATGCCGAGGGTGTCGAGCAGCGTGTCCACTCGCGGGCCCAGCAGGCTCAGCACGGCGTGATCGGGGGCGGCTTCGGGTTTGGCGTCGGCCCAGAACACCATCTTCTTCAGAAAGGCGAGCAACTCGGCGCCGCGGTCGGCCTCGGTATCGAGCCAGAGGGTGCCGTCGAGGTCGGTGAGGACGAAGTGATGGAGGACGCGGCCGTTGAGATCGAGGTCGAGCGTTTCGGCGCTGTGCGCGTCGGGCAGCGCGGCGATGTGCTGGCTGGTGATGGTGTGCAGCCAGGTCAGGCGCTCGGCGCCGGTGATTATCGCGACGCTGCGATGGGAGCGATCCACGACCGCGACCCGCTCCGCGGCGGCCTTCTGCTCTCCGAACGGGTCACCGTAATGCCAGGCGACCGCGGCGTCCGGAGTGTCGGGAGCACCCGCGACGGCACCCGGCGTATGGAGAACAGGACTGGGGACGACGACCTGTGACACGACACCCACTGTAGGCGCGTCTGCCGACGCGCGCTGAACCTGGTAGTCCTCACGGCGCGCGTCGCGAGCTCGATTCGATCCAGCCGTAGGCATAACAGAGCGATAACGCCTACGCTCGGCACATGGGAGATCGGGTTCTTGTGACACTCGACGGGACGGTCGCTGACGCGAACGTGCCGTCGCTTTATGCCGACGACATCGGCGCACTTCGCGGCGATGGAGTATTCGAAACTATTTTGGTGCGCGGCGGCACGGCTACCGCGCTGGAATTTCACCTGGCGCGGCTGCGTCGTTCGGCGCAGGCGCTGGAACTGCCGGAGCCGGGTCTGTCGAGATGGCGCACCGCGGTGGAACTGGCCGTGAAGGAATGGGGATCGGAAGAGGAAGGAATGTTGCGGCTGATCTACACCCGCGGTCGCGACTCGGAATTCGACGCGCCGCGCTCGGAACTGGCGCCGGAGGACCCGCAGCCCACCGCGTATGTGCTCGTCTCCCCGGTGCCCGCGCGGGTCGCGACGGCGCGCGCGGAGGGCGTGAAGGTGATGTCGCTGGCGCGCGGCATCTCGGTCGACCTCGCGCAGGCGGCGCCGTGGCAGCTGCTCGGCGCGAAGACGCTGTCGTACGCGACCAATATGGCCGCGCTGCGGTTCGCGCGGCGGATGGGCGCCGAGGACGTGATCTTCCACAGCACCGAACACAAGGTGCTGGAGGGGCCGCGCTCGTCGGTGGTGATCGCACGCGGCAAGGAACTCATCACCGTGCCCGCGAAAAGCGGTGTGCTGCCCGGTGTCACGCAGCGGGCGCTGTTCAACGTGGCGGAGAAGTCCGGCTGGTCGTGCAAGTACCAGACACTGTTCACCGCAGACCTTTTCGACTGTGACAGCATCTGGCTGCTGTCGAGCATCACCCTCGCCGCGCGCGTGAACCAGCTCGACGGTGTGCGCATGTCGGCGCCCGACAATGCCCAGGAGATCATCGACATGGTCGACCTCGGCATCGAACGGCCGGGGACCATCGGAGACTGGTGACCCGTGCGTGGGGCACGGGTGGGCGTGCCCCTGCGGAAAGGGTTTCCGCGCGCCGTGGCGGTTGTCACGCTCGAGCGGGGTGAATCCGGGCGTACGATCTACTACAAGTCGTCGTAGTAGATCGGTGGAGGTCGGATGGACACCCTTGATGTCTCCCGGTGGCAGTTCGGGATCACGACCGTCTACCACTTTCTGTTCGTTCCGCTGACCATCGGACTCGCTCCGCTGATCGCGATGATGCAGACCGCGTGGGTGGTCACCGGCGACGAGCGCTGGTACCGGCTGACCAAATTCTTCGGCAAGCTGTTCCTGATCAACTTCGCCCTCGGGGTCGCGACGGGCATCGTGCAGGAATTCCAGTTCGGGATGAACTGGAGCGAATACTCCCGCTTCATCGGCGACGTCTTCGGTGCGCCACTGGCTTTGGAAGCGCTGATCGCCTTCTTCATGGAGTCGACGTTCATCGGATTGTGGATCTTCGGGTGGACCCGGCTGCCGAAGCTGGTGCACTTGGCGACGATCTGGATCGTCGCCATCGGGGTGAACGCGTCGGCCTTCTTCATCGTCGCGGCCAATTCCTTCATGCAGCATCCGGTAGGCGCGCGATACAACCCGGAGACCGAACGCGCTGAGCTGGAAAGCATTTGGGCGCTGCTCACCAACAACACGGCATTGGCCGCGTTTCCGCATGTGGTGGCGGGCGCGTTTCTCACCGCGGGCACCTTCGTGGCGGGCATCGCCGGCTGGTGGATGGTGCGCAACGCACGCAGTGGTGATCCGGTGAAACTCGAAGCGGCGCGGACAATGTGGCGACCGGTCGGGCGCGCCTCGCTGGTAGTGGTCGCGCTCTCCGGTGCCGCACTGATCTTCACCGGTGATATTCAAGCCAAGCTGATGTTCGAACAGCAGCCGATGAAGATGGCATCGGCGGAATCGTTGTGCCACACGGAGACTGATCCCGACTTCTCCGTTCTCACCGTCGGTACGCACAACAATTGCGACAGTGTGATCCACGTACTGAAGGTGCCCTACGTGCTGCCCTACCTCGCCCAGGGTGAGTTCACGGGGGTGACGCTCGACGGTGTGGTCGATCTGCAAAAGACCTACAACGTCGCGTACGGACCCGGTGACTATCGGCCCAACCTGTTCGTCACCTACTGGTCCTTCCGCGCCATGATCGGGCTGGCAGGTGGGTCGGTGCTGCTGCTGTTGGCCGGATTCTGGGTGACGCGCGGTGGCCGGGTGCCGAATCAGCGATGGTTCTCCTGGCTGAGCCTGCTCGCGATTCCCACGCCGTTCCTTGCCAACGCCGCGGGGTGGGTATTCACCGAGATGGGGCGTCAGCCGTGGGCGGTGGTGCCCAATCCGACCGGTGATCCGAATATTCGAATGACGGTGCAGCAGGCGGTCTCCGAACACGATGTGGGGACCGTGCTGTTCTCGCTGGTGGTGTTCACGCTGCTCTACGGCGCGCTCGCGATCGTGTGGTGCTACCTGATGCGACGGTATGTCGTCGCGGGGCCGGACACGCCGGTGCACGCCGAGAGTTCGGCCGACTCGGATACTCCCCAACTTTCCTTCGCGTACTAGGAGCCGACGATGGGTCTGCAACAGTTCTGGTTCGTCTTGATCGGCGTGCTGTTCACCGGCTACTTCGTGCTCGAAGGATTCGACTTCGGCGTCGGCATGCTGATGCCGATTCTCGGTAAGGGCTCCGATACGCGCAGGCGCGTGGTACTCAATACGATCGGGCCGGTCTGGGACGGCAACGAGGTGTGGCTGATCACCGCCGCCGGCGCGCTGTTCGCGGCGTTTCCCGAGTGGTACGCCAGCATGTTCTCGGGGTTCTATCTGGCGCTGCTGCTCCTGCTGGTCGCGTTGATTCTGCGCGTGTGCGCGATCGAATACCGGGGCAAGATCAATGATCCGAAGTGGCGGGCATGGTGCGATGCCGGGATCGGGATCGGATCGTGGATTCCGGCGTTGGCTTGGGGATGGATGTTCGCGAATATGGTGCGTGGCGTGCCGTTGAACGCGGACAAGCAGATCGTCGGGTCGGTGGGGGATCTGCTCAGCCCGTACGCCTTGCTCGGTGGATTGGCTACCGGTGTGCTGTTCGCGTTGCACGGTGCGGTTTTCCTGGTGCTCAAGACCGCGGGTGAGGTTCGGACCGATGCTGTGCGGATCGTCAGGTCGCTGTTGATTCCCACCGCAGTGGTGGTCGGCGGATTCGGATTGTGGACGCAGCTCGCCTACGGCGCCGGGTGGACCTGGATTGTTCTGGTGACTGCTGTGCTCGGGCTTGTTCTCGCCTCGGTGGCCAATTTCGCGGGCCGTGATGGATGGGCCTTTGTCGGGACGACGCTTACTGTTGTCTCGGCAACGGTGTTGATCGTGGGGTCGATGTTTCCGAATGTGCTGCCCTCGACCATCAGTCCGCTCTACGACCTCACCATCTACAACGCGTCATCGACGCCGTATACGTTGAAGGTGATGAGCTGGGCGGCGCTGATCGCTACGCCGGTGGTGCTGATTTATCAGGGGTGGACCTATTGGGTATTCCGGCAGCGGATTCGCGTCGAACAGATTCCGCCGCCGGTGGGTTTGCCTTTGAGCGGTAAAGGCTGAGCGATGGTGTCGGCCTCGTCCCGGGAAGGTTTTGCTCGCGAAAGGTCGGACGCGGTGGTGTCGGAAAGCTTGTCGCAGGATGGACCGGGACGGGTCGCGTCTATGCCGGCGGTGTCGGCGGACGCGCGGAGCGGCTCGGCGGTTGCGGGGCCGGACGCGGTGGCGCCACCCGGCCCGTCCGGGGAAGGCGGGAAGCGGTCCGGTCGGCGGCCGGTCGATCCACGGTTGTGGCGGTACGCGCGGTCGGCGCGTCCGCATCTGGTGATCGCGGTCGCGCTGGCGCTGGTGATCACGGCGACGATCGTGGTGATCGCCATTGTGCTCGGGCGGGTACTCGCCGGGGTTATCACTGATCCGGCCAAGCGTGAACTCGGTTCGTGGATCACGGAATTGGTTGTACTCGCGATCGCTGTCGGGGTGCGGGGGCTGGCGAGTTGGTGGCAGGCCCGGTTGGCGCATCGAGCCGGCAGCGCGGTCGTCGCGGAGCTCGAGACGGCGGTGCTGCGGGCCGGTGCCGAACTACCGCCGAGGGAACTCGACGCGCGGCGGACCGAGATCGCGGTCGTTGTCGGCAACGGTCTGAGCGGGTTGCGCGGATGGTTCACGGGCTACCTACCCGCGCTGTTGCTGGCGTGTCTGGTGCCGCCGGTGGTGCTGGTGGTCATCGCGTTGCACGATCCGACTTCGGCACTGATCGCGGTGATCACGGTGCCGTTGATCCCGGTATTCATGGTGCTCATCGGGCTCCTCACCCAGGGGCGAGCCGAGGCGACACTCGCCGCGACCACCCGGTTGTCGGACCAGATCCTCGACCTCTTCGCCGGCATGCCCACCTTGCGCGCGCTCGGGCGCGAAGGCGGCGGCGCGCCGAGTATGGCGAATCAGGTGCGGGCGCTGGGTGATTCGCTGCGGCAGCGGACCATGCGCGCGCTGCGGATCGCGTTCCTGTCATCGATGGTGCTGGAAAGCCTCGCGACGCTGAGTGTCGCGTTGATCGCGGTGACGATCGGGCTGCGGCTGGTGTACGGGGAGATGGCGTTGTACGGCGGGCTGGTGGCGCTGATCCTCGCTCCCGAGGTGTACTGGCCGCTGCGGCAGGTGGGGGAGAAGTTCCATGCGGCGCAGGATGGAATGGCGGCCGCTGACCGGGCTTTCGCGGTGCTCGAACCGGTTGTGCAGCCGGGGATCGAATCCACGCGTCCTCGTGCCGGATGGGGCGATGTCGTCGCACCCGGCGCGGAGATAGTGCGCGGGGAGAGAGGGGAATCTGGCCTGCCTGATGTGCAGGCGGGGCGGATGGTGGGGGACGGTTTCACAACGCGTGCAGGTGCCGATGCGGGTGGTGGGCCGGCGCGAATCAGCTTGCGCGGATTGACTGTCGCAGCCAGAGCGGGCACCGCGCCCGATCACCTGTCGGCCGCGCTCGAACCCGGTCTGGTGACCGTCTTGACCGGGCCGAACGGGTGCGGGAAATCGACTACCGTGCAAGTGATTCTGGGGCTGATCGAACCCGATGAAGGTGCCGTCCTGGTCGACGGGATCGATGTTCGCGAACTCGACCCCGATGGCTGGTGGAACCGCATTGCCTGGTTGCCGCAACGCCCGGTGCTGGTTCCTGGGACGTTGCGCGAGAACGTGGAGTTGCTGGGTGCCGCAGCGGACCGGCCCGACTGGGATCTCCAAGCCGTCAGCGCGGCAACAGGATTCGACGCGGTGCTGGCCGAACTCCCGGATGGCTGGAACACCGTCGTCGGTCAGAACGGCACCGGCCTTTCGCTCGGCCAACGCCAGCGCCTCGCCCTGACCCGGGTGCTGGCCGCCCACCGCCCGATCCTGCTCCTCGACGAACCCACCGCCCACCTCGACTCCGAGAGCGAACAACGCGTGCTCGATACCCTGCGCGTCCTCGCCGACCGCGGCGCGACAGTAGTGGTAATCGCCCACCGCCCAACAGTTCTGGCAGCCGCGGACGTAGTCGTCGAGGTGGTCGCGGGCATGGCGGCGTCCGCCGACCGATCCGGTCAGGAGGTTCGGGTCTCGTGAGCATTGTTGGGGATGTTCCTGCGGGTGATCGCCGACCGGATCGGTCGGAAAAGGGCGGCGTTCGCGCTCGACGCGGGCAGGACCGCTCGGAAGGCGGGGGTCTCCTCGGCCTCATTCGGGATGTTCGGGACATGTGGCGGCTGCTCGCGTTGTCGCCCGCGCGGGTGGCTGTGGCGATCGCGTGGGGAGTTGCGGCGCTGGGGAGCGGGCTCGGGTTGGCCGCGCTGGCCGCGTGGTTGATCGCGCGGGCGTGGCAGATGCCGCCGGTGCTCGATCTGAGCGTCGCGGTGGTCTCGGTGCGGGCGCTCGGCATCTCGCGGGGGTTGTGCCGGTACCTGGAGCGACTGGCCACCCACGATGTGGCGCTGCGGGCGATGACTACCGCCCGGACCTCGGTGTATCGCACGCTGGCCCAGTCCGATGTCTGGTGGTGGCGGGATCGGGCAGGCTCGTCGGGTCGGCGTGTCGTGGCGGGCCGGGAGATGCGGCGCGGAGACGTGCTGGTGCGCATCGGTACCGATATCGATGACCTCGGGGCGGTCGTTGTTCGGGTGCTGGTTCCGGTCGCGGTCGCGGTGGTGTTGTCGCTCGCGGCGGTGGGGTTGATCGCGATCATCTCGCCACTCGCCGCGGTGATTCTGGCTGTCGCGCTGGCGGTTTCGGGGATCGTGGCGCCGTGGCTGTCGGCGGTGGCCGCGCGGGCGGCCGAACGCGCGGTGCGGGCCGATCGGGCGGAGTTCACCGCTGAGGCGGTGACCGTGCTCGACCATGCCGCTGAACTGCGCGTCGCGGGTCGCCTCGATGCGGCGCTCGCGGTGGCGGACAAGGCCTCCCATCGTGCGGTGGCCGCGGAGGACTCGGCAGCGTCGCGCAGCGCCTGGGCGGCCGCGGCGACCCCGCTCTCGATCGGGATCAGTGCACTGGGCGCCTTGCTGGTCGGCATCGCCGCCTACGGACCGACCGGCGGACTTCCCGGCGGAATGACCCCGATGGCCCTGACGATCCTCGTCCTGGTGCCCCTCTCCGCCTTCGAAGCAGTCGGTGCGCTCCCGGCCGCCGCGACCACCCTCACCACCGCAAGGGCCGCGCTGCATCGCCTTCGCGACACCTCGGTGAAACCCTCAGCGGCCGCAGACAAGCCGGCCACGATCGCGATGCCTGCGGGGCGGCGGGTGGTCGTCCTCGGCCCGAGTGGGGCGGGAAAGACGACGTTGCTGATGGCCTGGGCCGGGCTGTTCGATACACCTCGGGACGGGGTCACCTTCTTCGCCGAGGACGCGCATCTGTTCGGTACCTCGATTCTGGAGAATCTGCGGGTGGCGCGTGGTGACCTCAGCCTCGATGCGGCCGAAAGCGCTTTGCGCACAGTCGGTCTCGGGCCTTGGCTGGATTCGTTGCCGGACGGTGTGCACACCTCGCTCACCGCCGGTGCGGCCGCGGTATCGGGTGGTCAACGCCGCCGCATCCTGCTGGCCCGCGCCCTCGTCGCCCCCGCGCACACCCTGCTCCTCGACGAGCCGACCGAACACCTGGCCGCAGCCGAAGGCGACCACATTCTGCGCGACCTCTTGGACGCGAACAGCGGCCTCGTCGCCCCCGACCGCACAGTTGTCGTTGTCACCCACCAACTCCCGCCCGGCCACGGAGCCGACACGATCGTCACCGTCGACGCGACCGGCACCTGCCACGTCGAATATCCCCATGCCGCGGCGAACTGATGCATTCACCCAGGTCAGCACCACAATTAATTCGATTGCCGACCGCGCCGGGCGCAGCTAGATTCATCAGTACACAAGAGAGGAGGTGGTCTGAAGAATGTATGTTCATCGGATGCGTGAGGTGGCTGCCCGCTAGCAGCTCCACTGCGGGAGATTCCCCAGCGGTGCGCTGAGCGAATCCCAGGCAGTCACCCGACCCCCGAGCCCCCGGATGATCCAACCGGGACCATCGCGTTCACCGAATGCGATGGAAAGGCTCGGGGGTCGCTCCATTTCACGACGAAAACGGCCCGCCCAGAGCTGGACGGGCCGTTCGCGAAGATTGTCAGCCGATGTAGCGGACCAGCCGCGCCGACAGGCGGGGGACAAGGGCGCCGTCGGGGTCTACTCGTTCTTCCACGTAGGCGAGGTCACCGTTCTCGACGATGCCGTAGAGGCGTTTCGCGCCGCCGACTACCGCGCCCGACGCGCTGCGGATGGAGACGTCGGTCGCGAGCTCCCAGGATGCATGGTTGCGGGCCTTGCCGTAGTACAGCTCGATCACGCCGTTGCTGTGGATGAGCAGGAGTTCGAGCATCTCCTCGGAGCCCTCACCGCCGACCCGCCAGTAGCCGCTCTCGCGCAGGTCCGGGCCGGTGTACTCGCCCTCGGCGTCGAGCTTCCAGGTCTGCGATTCCCAGGCCAGGTAATCGCCACCGTCGTGGGAGACGATGATCTGCTGGCCGAAGTGGTAGCCGCCCTCGGTGGGGTGGTGGCCCTCGCCCTCGCCGCGCCACACGCCGACCATCGGCAGCAGGGCGAGCATGGCGTGGTTCAGATCCGGGCCGAGGCGCAGATTGGCCGTGTCTTCGGGCAGGGGAAGACCAGGCAGGACCGAAATGTTTCGGGCGCCGGTCTCTTTCGCCCGTTCAGCGGCGACATTCACTGCCTCGTCGCCACTACGACGCTCGGCCGGAGCGCCTTGCTCGTTACTCGCTCGCTCGGCCTGTTCGTTACCTTCGCCGGCGAGCCCGCTCATGACTCGGTGAAGAGGCGGTAGAAGACGTAAAGGCCGAACCAGCCGATGAGAATCGACACGGCAACAAGGAGTACCTCGAAGAAGATGACCACAACCGAAGTCTAGCTACCCCTCGCAACAGATACGAAAACGGCCCTGGTAGTTCCCGCACAGGAACTACCAGGGCCGTTGTGAGATCTTACTTCGCGACCGCGACGTCCACGGCGTGGATGCCCGCGCCATCGGGGCTGATCTCGGCGGAGCCGTTGCCCGACGAGGACAGCGCGCGCAGGGTCCACGAACCCGGCGCGGCGAAGAAGCGGAAATCACCGGTGCCCGAGGCGACGACCTCGGCGGTGAAGTCACCGTTGCCGTCGAGCAGACGCACGAAGGCGCCGCCGACGGGCTGGCCGTCGGTGCTCAGGACACGGCCGGTGATGACCGTTTCCTTCTCCACATCGACGCCGGCCGGAATGGCCTGACCCTGGGTAGGTGCTGCACACATATTGATTACGCTCCCAACTCGATAGGCACGCCGACGAGCGAACCGTATTCGGTCCAGCTGCCGTCGTAGTTCTTGACGTTCTGGTGGCCGAGCAGTTCCTGCAGCACGAACCAGGTGTGCGAGGAACGCTCGCCGATACGGCAGTAGGCGATGGTCTCCTTCTCGCCGTCCAGGCCCGCATCCTTGTAGAGCTCGGCGAGCTCGGCATCGGTACGGAAGGTGCCGTCCTCGTTGGCCGCCTTGCTCCACGGCACGTTGATCGCGGTCGGGATGTGGCCGGCCCGCTGGCTCTGCTCCTGCGGCAGGTGCGCGGGAGCGAGGATCTTGCCGGAGAACTCGTCGGGCGAACGCACGTCGACCAGGTTCTTGGCGCCGATGGCCGCGATGACCTCGTCGCGGAAGGCGCGGATGGTCAGGTCGGGCGCGGCGGCCTTGTACTGGGTGGCCGGGCGCGAGACCGCGTCACGCGAGAGCGGACGACCGTCGAGCTCCCACTTCTTGCGGCCGCCGTCGACGAGCTTGACGTCGTTGTGGCCGTACAGCTTGAAGTACCAGTAGGCGTACGCCGCGAACCAGTTGTTGTTGCCGCCGTAGAGCACCACGGTGTCGTCGTTGCTGATGCCACGCGCCGAGAGCAGGTCGGAGAACTGCTCCTGGTTCACGAAGTCACGACGAACGTGATCCTGCAGGTCGTCCTTCCAGTCCAGGCGGATGGCGCCTTCGATGTGGCCACCCTCGTAGGCGGAGGTGTCCTCGTCGACCTCGACGAAGACGACGCCGGGGGCGTTGAGGTTCTCTTCGGCCCAGTCAACGGAGACCAGGACATCGGAGCGAGCCATGTTGTTCCTTTCAGAGATGACGTGCAGGAGGTCAGTTCGGTGCCGGAGCGGCGGAGTTGGCATCAGGCCCGGCGGAGGCAGCCTGCGTAACCACGGAGGGCCGGTCAGTTCGGCCAATGTCTGGAGCTGACCGGCGGAAACGGGCTACCAGCGGATAGATCTGGCAACCCAGGCAGACCCCGAACGCCGCGTTCAAGAACGCCGCGAACAGGGCGAAGCCGGCGAACACCGCGCCGACGATCGAGGAGCCGAGCGCGAAGCCCAGCAGGGAGAGACCGGCGAACACGAAGCCGAGCGCTTGCGCGAAACGCAGCGGCGGCACGGGCTCGGTCTCGGTGGGCGGACCATTACGCGGCGCGACGAACGCGGCGTAGATCCGGCTGTAAGGGTGCTTGACCGGGCCGGCGACCGCGCCGATCGCGAAGACGACGGCCTGCAGGCCGATCAGGATCGCGGCGGCGGTCGAGAAGGCGCTGACGAGGAGCACCAGGATCAGGACGCCGGTGGTTATCCAGGCCACGAAACGTGGCCCGCGTACGTCGACGCGAGGTGGGGAATCGGAAACGGTCATTGTGCGAACTCCTGCGCTTCATATGAGCACTTACAGGGGGATCTACCTGGTCGCCGGGGGATCCAAGAGGATCGCTCACGCGGCGGGCATAGATCGACGTCAGAAATCTCGGGAGAGAAAGGGCCGATCGTTCAGCAGCACAGGCAGCAACAACCACCGAGGCGACACAGGTCAACTGTGCGGCGTCGGGTGAGCATCAGCTCGTGGTCAGTTTGCACGAGAAGTAGTTTACCCGGTCTTCCCGGAGAATGTCTCGGCCCCCCTGAATACGGGGCTAGATCACAGTTTGCGGACGGCCGCGAACGCGGCGCCAGCCGCTGAACTACACAGTCAGCGGCTCTAAGGCGGTGCGGAGGTCGCCCGGCTTCGGGACGCCGGAGATGCGGAAGCGTTCCTTGCCCTCGGCGTCGAAGACGAAGGTCGTCGGCAGGGACAGGACGTTGAGCTCACGGGCCAGCGCGGGGTCGGCGTCGATGTCGATCTCGATGTCGCGCGGGGCGTTCGGCGACTCCGACAGCTCGGCGGTGACGCCGGCGACGACCCGGCGGACCGCGTCACACGGGCCGCACCAGTCGGCGGAGAAGTGCAGCACCGCGGGGGCCTCGCCGGTCACACCGGCGGCGCCGAGCAGGCGCGCGCGCTGATGCGTCTCGGGGTCGAGGGTGGCCGGGCGAACCTCTCCCTGCCTGCGCGACAGGAAGAAGCCGACCGCGAGGGCGGCCGCGATGACGGCGGCCAGAATGACGATCTCGATCATGGTTGCTGCAATCGGTCCAGGTCGATGGTGACGTTGCGGCCGACACCCTCGACGACGATCTGGCCGCCGAGCGCCGACACCTCGGTCGGTGCGACACCGAACGGCAACTCCTTGGTATCGATGGTACGGCTGAACCGCTCGAGCACCGCGGCGCGATCGGCCTCGGGGATCTCGGACTTGGTGTCGACCGTCGTATCGGTGGGGCCGCTGCTGCTGTCCCGATAGAAGCCGGTGGCCTGGATGCGGACCTGATCGCCGTCGAGCAGCAGGTCGGCCTGCACCTGCACGGGCACCCGGGTGCTGCTGCCGGTGGGGACCACGCCCGCGCCGAGGACGCGGCCGTTCGGCGCCGTTGCCAGGGTGCCGGTGAGCACGAGCGCGCCCGCGGTGGTCATCCCGGAGCCGCCCGAACCGCCGGTGCCGTCGGACTTGTCGGCGGGGCGGGTGTGGACCTGCAGGTCGGGGATGCCGAAGAGCTTGCCGAGTTCGGTGGGTTCGATGCGCATCCTGGCGTCGATCCGTTCGACCTGCACATTGCGGGCCGCGCCGTCGAGCAACTGGCTCGCCGGGGCGTGCAGGCCCTCGAGGGTGGCCTCGATGCCGATCTCGCCGGGGATGTCGGGGCGCATGCCGCGGGCACGGATCGTCACTTCGTCGTATCGGCCGCTCATCGCCTGGGCGGCGAACGGGAATCCGTGGAACGTCACTTCCGGGTCGGCCGACAGATCCGCGCCTGCCCGCAGTTGACGGGAAACGTGGTATTCCGAATAGGCGGCGGCGCCGAAATCGATGACCACCGCCAAACCGGCCAGGCAGAGAAGCCCGATGATCAGCTTGCGCATGCTGTGACACTAGCGGCTGGCGCCGCGGGTCGCGGGCCCCTGGTCCCGCTTCTTCCCTCCCGCCGGGCACTCCTTCGTCGCACCCTCTGGTCAGTCCAGAAGCGGGACGGCCCGCAACCAGGGCGACAGACAAAGACGGCTCATCAGGCCGGAGGCGGCGCTCAACGACACAAAACGGACTCCGTGTTGCGAGGTCGTGGCGGTAGAGGCGCTAATGTTGACCCGACTTAACCTGTGTTTCGGCGACGTAGCTACGCGGCTGCTGTCGTCCGCGGAGCAACGAGATAGGAGGAGAGCCCCATGGAGCTGCTCCTACTGACCTCCGACCCCAACCCCGATGCGGTCCTGCCGTCGTTGACGCTACTGGCGCACAACGTCCGGCCCGCGCCGACCGAGGTGTCGTCCCTGCTGGAGGCGAGCAGCGCCGATGTCGCGCTGGTCGACGCCAGAACGGACCTGGCCGCCGCGCGCGGTCTGTGCCGGCTACTCGGCAGTACCGGGTCCTCGGTGCCGGTGGTCGCGGTACTGACCGAGGGCGGTCTGGTGGCTGTCAACGCGGACTGGGGCCTGGACGACATCCTGCTGCCCGGCACCGGCCCCGCTGAGCTCGACGCGCGCTTGCGGCTGCTGGTCGGGCGCAACGGTGGGGTCGCCAGCCCGGAGAACACCGGCAAGATCACCCTGGGTGAGCTGGTGATCGACGAGGGCACCTACACCGCGCGCCTGCGTGGTCGCCCCCTCGACCTCACCTACAAGGAATTCGAGCTGCTCAAGTACCTCGCGCAGCACGCGGGCCGGGTGTTCACCCGCGCCCAACTGCTGCAAGAGGTCTGGGGCTACGACTTCTTCGGTGGCACCCGCACCGTCGACGTGCACGTGCGACGCCTGCGCGCCAAGCTCGGCACCGAGTACGAGTCGCTGATCGGCACCGTGCGCAACGTCGGCTACAAGGCCGTGCGCCCGGCCCGAACAGCCGCGGCCAAGGGCGAGGTGGTGACCTTCGTCGACGAGGACGTCGACGGCGACGACTCCTTCGCCCCACTCAACGGCAGCGCGCAGTAGCAGCGCTGGTCGGCACCGCGCGGTAGCGCTCGTCGGCGCGGCGCAATACGGTGCGAAGGGCACAGCGCGACAGCGACCGGCTGGACCGCGGGGTAGCCCCTGCCACGCTTCAAGGAGGACGCGATGCCGGACACAGCAACCCTGACCTGGACCGATCAGGTCGAGCCCGGCACCGTGAACAAGGTGCGCGCTCTGCTCGAACGCGCGGCTGACGTCGACGGCGTCGCCCCGGTCTCCGAGCAGGCAGTGCTCTCCCTCGCCGAAGCCGACCCGTCGACCACGCACTTGCTCGCGGTGCGTGCGGGCGAGTTGGTCGGCTACGCGAATCTCGTTGCGGCACATGACGAACACCCTGCGATGGCCGAGGTCGCCGTCGACCCTGCCGCGCGTGGTGCCGGGATCGGTGCGGATCTGGTCCGCGCCGCGCTGGCCGAAGGTGGCGCGGGTGCGAGGGTGTGGGCGCACGGTGACCTGCCCGCGGCCAAGGCGCTGGCGACCGGCCTCGGACTGATCACCGCCCGCGAGCTGTGGCAGATGCGCCGCTCACTGGCAACCCCGGAGCTACCGGAACTGGAGCTCCCCGACGACCTCAACGTGCGCACCTACGCGGGCCCCGTCGACGACCTCGAAATCCTGCGGGTGAACAACGCGGCTTTCGCCTGGCATCCCGAACAAGGCGGCTGGACCGAGCGCGATATCGCCGCGCGCCGCGCGGAATCCTGGTTCGAGCCGGCCGGCCTTTTCCTGGCGTTCGACGCCGCCGATCCGAGCCGCCTGCTCGGTTTCCACTGGACCAAACAGCACCCCGACGCGGCCCCCGCCGGTGAGGTGTACGTGGTCGGCGTCGACCCGTCCGCGCAGGGACGTGGCCTCGGCCGACTGCTGACCCTGGCCGGTTTGCGCCACCTGCGCGCGGCCGGATCCACCGAAGTCCTGCTCTACACCGAGGCCGACAACACCGCCGCCGTGCACACCTACACCAAGCTCGGATTCGCCCCCGCCCACATCGACGTCGCGTACTCGCTGCCCTGATGCGAGCTACCTCACAGACGAGGTGAATTCTGGTGCGCGAGGCGAATATTGCGCGGATGACCGGGTACGTCCGAGTAAAACTGGGGCTAACGTCACATGCGCGGCATTGATTGCGCCGGGCTGTTCATTCTCCGTTAACCCTCGTCGGGCCAACTGTCAACCGGGCGACTCTAGGTTACTTCTGGGCGGCATAGTCGTCGCCTGATGCGCGCATACCTTCGGGGACTGCGAGCGTCAGCCAGCCTCGCTCGGGCCGGTGAGGGACCGAGTGAGACACCCAGCATTGTCGGAGGAAAAGTGAACTTCAAGCGCACCAGTGCCCTGGTCGGCGTCTTCGCCGTGGGCGCCATGACCCTGGCCGCCTGTGGCAGCGACGACAACACCGCCGGTGGCGAAGCCGCCAAGGCCAACACCAACGTTGCCTGTGGCGGCAAGCAGGCGCTCAAGGCGTCCGGTGCCTCCTCGCAGAAGAACGCTATGGAGCGTTTCGTCGCGGCCTACGAGACCAACTGCGACGGCTTCACCCTGAACTACACCTCGAGCGGCTCGGGCGCGGGCGTCAACGAGTTCATCGGTGGCCAGACCGATTTCGGTGGCTCCGACTCGGCGCTGAGCTCCAAGAAGGAAGAGCCGGCCAAGGCCGCGGAGCGTTGTGGCGCCCCCGCGTGGAACCTGCCGACCGTCTTCGGCCCGATCGCCATCACCTACAACGTCGACGGCGTCACCGACCTGGTGCTCGACGGCCCGACCGCCGCCAAGGTGTTCAACGGCTCCATCGCCACCTGGGATGCCCCCGAGATCAAGGCGCTCAACCCCAACGCCAAGCTCCCCTCGGAGAAGATCGCCGTGATCTTCCGCTCCGACGAGTCGGGCACCACCGACAACTTCCAGCTCTACCTCGACGCGGCCTCGGACGGCGCGTGGGGCAAGGGCGGCGGCAAGACCTTCAACGGTGGCGTCGGCGAAGGTGCCAAGGGCAACGAGGGCACCTCGGCCGCCATCAAGAGCACCAAGAACTCGATTACCTACAACGAGTGGTCCTTCGCCAAGGCGCAGAACCTGTCCATCTCGCAGATCATCACCTCCGCGAGCAAGGACCCGGTCAAGCTGTCGGCCGAGTCGGCCGCCAAGGCCATCGACGGCGTGAAGGTCAAGGGCGAGGGCAACGACCTGGTCCTCGACACCAGCTCGTTCTACAAGCCGACCGTCGCCGGCTCGTACCCGATCGTCATGGCCACCTACGAGGTCGTGTGCTCCAAGTACGCCGACGCCGAGACCGGCAAGGCCGTCAAGGCCTTCCTGACCTCGGCCGTCACCAACGGCCAGGCCGGTCTGACCGAGGCGGGCTACGTGCCGCTGCCCGACGCGTTCAAGACCAAGCTGACCACCGCGATCAACGCCATTTCCTGATCGCTTTCTGGCCATGACAATGCACCCTGAGGTGACCGCGGTGGGCTCGTCGGATTCGACGAGCCCACGGGCGGCCGGAGATACTGCGAATATGCCGACCGAACCGAAAATCGACAAGGCCCCTGACGGGGGTCGTACCGGCCGCCTGAACGCCGAGACGATCTTCCGGTGGATGGCCACCGCGGCAGGCGCGACGATCGTCGCCGCCATCGCGTTGATCGCGCTGTTCCTGCTGATTCGCGCGGTCCCCTCGCTCATGGCCGACAACGCCAACTTCTTCACCAGCACCGAGTTCTCGACCGGCAATGCCAACGATCTCCGATTCGGCATTCGCGACCTGTTCATGGTCACGGTCTTGAGCTCGGTGTTCGCGCTCATCGTCGCAGTGCCGATCGGTGTCGGTATCGCCCTGTTCCTGACGCATTACGCGCCGACGCGGCTGGGCAAGCCGTTCACGATGCTGATCGACCTGCTCGCCGCGGTGCCGTCCATCGTGTTCGGCCTGTGGGGCTTTTTGGTGCTGGCGCCGCAGATCTCGCCGGTGCAGGAATTCCTCAACGAGAACCTCGGCTGGTTCTTCCTGTTCTCCGACGGCAACGTCTCGATCGCGGGTGGCGGCACCATCTTCACCGCCGGTGTCGTGCTCGCGGTGATGATCCTGCCGATCATCACCTCGGTGGCGCGCGAAGTGTTCGCGCTCACCCCACGCGCCCACATCGAGGCCGCGCAGGCCCTCGGCGCCACCAAGTGGGAAGTCGTGCGGATGACGGTGCTGCCCTACGGGCGCAGTGGTGTGATCGCCGGTTCCATGCTCGGCCTCGGCCGCGCGCTCGGTGAGACGATCGCCGTCCTGGTCGTGCTGCGTACCGCCAGCGACGCTGGTGCCTGGTCGCTGTTCGACGGCGGCTACACCTTCGCCTCCAAGATCGCCTCGGCGGCCTCGGAGTTCAGTTCACCGCTGCCCACCGGCGCTTATATCGCCGCCGGCTTCGTTCTCTTCGCGCTGACCTTCGTCGTCAACGCGCTGGCCCGCTTGGCCTCCGGTGGAAAGGTGAACGGCTGATGACCACCACGACGACCCTCGACAAGCCGCTCAAGGCACCCACCTTCCGGCACGTCAGCACCGGCAGGCGGATCAAGAACAACATCGCGACCGGCCTGGTCACCCTCTGCTTCATCATCGCGCTGATCCCGCTGGTGTGGGTGCTCGGGCTGGTGGTGAGCAAGGGCTTCACCGCGATCATCTCCGCCGACTGGTGGTTCAACTCGCAGAAGGGCATTCTGCCCGACCAGACCGGTGGCGGTGTGTACCACGCCATCTACGGCACCATCGTGCAGTCGGTCGTCGCATCGGTGATCGCGGTGCCGCTCGGCATCATGGCCGCGATCTACCTGGTCGAATACGGTCGCGGTCGACTCGCCAAGGTCACCACCTTCATGGTCGACATCCTCGCCGGTGTGCCCTCGATCGTCGCCGCGCTGTTCATCTTCGCGTTGTGGATCGCCACGTTCGGCATGCCGCAGAGCTCCTTCGCCGTCTCGCTGGCCCTGGTGCTGTTGATGCTGCCGGTGGTGGTGCGCAGCACCGAGGAAATGCTGAAGCTGGTGCCAGATGAGCTGCGTGAGGCGTCCTACGCGCTCGGCGTGCCCAAGTGGAAGACGATCCTGCGGATCGTGGTCCCCACCGCCGCGCCCGGCATGATCAGCGGCATCCTGCTTTCCGTCGCTCGCGTGATGGGTGAGACGGCGCCCGTGCTGGTACTCGTCGGCTACAGCAAGTCGATCAACCAGAATGTCTTCGATGGCAACATGGCCTCGCTGCCACTGCTGATGTACCAAGAGCTGGCCAACCCGGAGGCCGCGGGCCGCGAACGTGTCTGGGGTGCGGCGCTCACGCTGATCCTGATGATCGCGGTGCTGTACCTGGCTGCCGCCGGCGTCAACAAGCTGCTCACCCGGAACCGATAGAAGCGAACGGAATACTCCTCATGGCCAAGCGGATCGACGTCAAAGATCTCAACATCTATTACGGCAGCTTCCACGCCGTGGCGAATGTGGAACTGACCGTGCTGCCGCGTAGCGTCACCGCCTTCATCGGCCCCTCCGGCTGTGGCAAGTCCACCGTGCTGCGCTCGCTCAACCGGATGCACGAGGTGACCCCGAACGCCCGCGTCGAAGGTGCCGTGCTGCTCGACGGCGAGGACATCTACAGCTCGGCGATCGACCCGGTCGGCGTGCGTCGCACCATCGGCATGGTGTTCCAGCGCCCGAACCCGTTCCCCACCATGTCGATTCGCGACAACGTGGTGGCCGGGCTGAAGCTGCAGGGTGTGCGCAACAAGAAGGAACTCGACGAGGTCGCCGAGCGCTCGCTCAAGGGCGCCAACCTCTGGAACGAGGTCAAGGACCGCCTCGACAAGCCCGGTGGCAGCCTCTCCGGTGGTCAGCAGCAGCGTCTGTGCATCGCCCGCGCCATCGCGGTCTCGCCCGACGTCCTGCTGATGGACGAGCCGTGTTCGGCGCTGGACCCGATCTCCACCCTGGCGATCGAGGACCTGATCACCGAGCTCAAGAAAGAGTTCACGATCGTGATCGTCACCCACAACATGCAGCAGGCCGCCCGCGTGAGTGACCAGACCGGTTTCTTCAACCTCGAGGCCCAGGGCAAGCCCGGCCGCCTGATCGAGATCGACGACACCGAGAAGATCTTCTCCAACCCCACCCAGCGCGCCACGGAAGACTACATCTCCGGCCGCTTCGGCTAGCGCTCCCCCGCCTCCCCGCGACTTCAAGCCAGACCTGGGCGCGGGGAGGTTTGCGTTGGCGGCCAGACGATGGTGGTGGCTGGTGCAGCCCGTGCCCGGTGAGTTACCCATGTTCGTGCGAGATCTGTGAGTAGGTAAAGCAAAAGGCCCGTGCATTGTGCACGGGCCTTTTGCGTTCTTACTCAGCTGGTTTCGACTTCCTCGTCACCTGGGAGGACGCCGGTTACCAGGAAGATGACGCGGCGGCCGATCTCGACGGCGTGGTCGGCGAAGCGCTCGTAGTAGCGGCCTAGGAGGGTGACGTCGACGGCGGCGGCTACGCCGTACTTCCAGTCACGGTCCATCAGGAGGGTGAACAGGTGGCGGTGGAGGTCGTCCATCGCTTCGTCGTCCTGGTTGAGCTGGGCGGCGCGCTCGGGGTCGCGGGTTTCGAGCACCTCTTTGGCGCCGGCGCCCATGTTGACCGCGATGCGGCCCATCTCGGCGAAGTAGCCGTTGACCGACTCCGGGAGGGCGTGGGCCGGGTGGCGCCGGCGGGTCACCTTGGCGACGTGCAGCGCGAGCGCGCCCATCCGGTTGACGTCGCCGACGATCTGGATCGCGCTGACAACCTGGCGCAGGTCGCCCGCGACGGGTGCCTGCAGGGCGAGCAGCGCGAAGGCCTTCTCCTCGGCCTCGGTGATCATCACCGAGATCTGATCCTGCTCACCGATGACCTGCTCGGCCAGACTCAAGTCGGCCTGCAGCAGCGATTGGGTGGCCTGTTCCATGGCCTGGCCAGCGAGACCGGCCATCTCGCCGAGGAGGTTGGCGAGATCGGCCATTTGCTCGTTGTAGATGACACGCATGATTGCTGACCCTAGTGGGTACCCGGACCGCTGTCACCCAACACTGGGTTAATGCCGCATGGCAGTGTCGTGGCAGGTCAGCGGCTGTGACTTACTGGCAGGTCTCGTCGGCGGCATTCATGTGCTCGAGGTCCGACGGTAGCGCGATCGGTCCGGCACTGTGCGGTTCGCCCATCGGCACGTTCGGCAGTTCCGATCCGACCGGTGTCACCGTGCGCACCGTGCCCGCGAAATCGGCGCCGACCACCACTTCGATGATGCTGCCCAGTTCGTTGGCCTGCTCGAGGACCGCACCGGGGATGGTGCTCGCGACGGTGGCGGCTTCGGCCTCCAGACCCTCGGCGAAGCGGATCTTCGATGTCGTCGAGGTACCGCTGGCGTAATTGCCGACGCTGTAGATGCCGAAGCCCTGGTAGTCGAGCTTGGAGGCGACGGTTCTGGCCGCGCCCGAGGAACCCGAACCGTTGGACACCAACAGCGACATCGTGCTCGGCGACACTGCGTACTGCTTGGGCGCGGGCGGCGCGGAAGTCGGTGCCGAACTCTGGACCTCGGGTGCCTTGGTCTCGCCCGGCAGCGGCTGATCGTCGATGACGGCGCGGAAGATGGCCTTGATATCGGATTCGCGCGGAATCTCGTTGCCGTAGGAGGTGGTGCCTGCAGTCGGGATGGTCAGGAACGTCACCGCGCCCGCGTCCATCTTCTGCAGGGAACGGCCGAGCAGCAATAGGTCCTGCGGGTTCACCTTGTCGACGAAGGTGTGGGCGGAGAACGCCTGGATGAACCCGTTGAGCTTGCCCGGATCGAAGAGCACCCTGCTCGACAACGCCCCACGCAACAAGGACGCGAGGAACCGCTGCTGTCGGTTGATCCGGTCGTAGTCGCTGCGTTCCTCGCCGACCACGTGTCTGGCACGCACATAGTTGAGCGCGGTCTCGCCGTTGATCCGCTGCTTGCCCGAGGTCTCCAGCACCGGGCCGAGCACACCGTCGATGATCGGTTTGGTCGAGCACACCTCGACGCCGTCGACCTGGTCGACCATGGCTTCGAAGCCGGCGAAGTCGATGCCGATGAAGTGGCCGATGGTCAGGCCCGACATCTTGCGAATCACGTCGACCAGGCATTTGGGGCCACCGAGGGCGTAGACGGCGTTGAGCTTGTCGCCCATGGCCGAGGGGAACTTCTGGTCGGTGTAGGCGGCCTTCTCGTTGTCCCAGCCCGCGCACACCGGGCGGGTGACATCGAGGTCGCGCGGGAAGGACACGACGACCACGCGCGAACGGTCCTTCGGGATGTGCACCAGCATCGCGGTGTCGGCGCGGGCGCCCTCGGTGTCGGCGGCCGAGCCCGCGCCCATCTGGGCATTCACGCCGGCCCTGGTGTCGGTGCCGACGATGAGGTAGTTCTCGTCGCCGAGCTGCATGTCGCCGTCGAGCACGTCGCCGGTGGCACCGCCGCCGAGCGCATCGATCTGGTTGAGGCTGTTGCCGGTGGCCTGCAGGTAACTCCAGCCGCCGCCGGTGATGACGAGGGCGAGCACCGCGACGAACGTCAGCGTGACCCGGCCCGCCATCCGCGCCTGCTTGCTACGCCGACCTTCGCTGTCCGGCCGACGTGGCGGTGCGGCTGACGTGGTTTTGACCGGCCTGGCGCGCTTGGGCTCGGTGGTGGCGGTGACCGTGGGCAGGATATCGGTGGGCGGATCGATCGGATCGGCCACGCGCCGGGCCGGGGCGGCCTTGCGTGGCTCTTTCGACTGGGCCGGTAGCGCGGTGGTCGCGGTGCGGTCGGCGGGGGATTCGGCGCGATGCGGTGCGGTGCCCGCGATGTCGTCGACGACGGGGGAGCCGTCGGTGCGGGGTGTGATGTCGGGACGTGGGGTGGGGCGCGGTGCCTGTTCGCGGGCGCGGCGGCCGGCGCGCGAGCCGGGCTCGGCGCTGTCGGCGGGGGGCACGCGTCTGCTGCGCCTGGTGCGTTCGCTGTCGACTCGGTTGACGAGGTCGGCCACCGTCAGTGGCGCGGCGTCCTGCGTCGAGTCCGCGTGCCGGGAACGGCGCGAGCCGGTTTCCGGTTGCTCGGTGGGTTCGGCCGCTGGGTAGCGCTCCCAGGGGGCGCGATTTCCGGGCCGGGGCGTACGCCCGCGCCGATCGTCACCCACCAACGAACCTCACTTCTCTATCTGGCGCAGCCTGCGCGGCATCGCGCGGCTCCGATTCGAACCAGAGTCGAACGATCCCGCAATGATAACGATTCCGCCACGAGTGGCCACTCCAGTGCGCACGGGAATCGCGAACGATCTGGTTGCGAAGTTTCCGCGGAGTTCGGAAAGCCCTGCTCGA
The DNA here is from genome assembly GCF_042754695.1 of Nocardia sp. NPDC059195. NCBI lineage: Bacteria > Bacillati > Actinomycetota > Actinomycetes > Mycobacteriales > Nocardiaceae > Nocardia > Nocardia sp. NPDC059195. The sequence goes on from NZ_JBHZBG010000014.1 coordinate 69,635, forward strand.
GCGGGTGCAATCGACCGAAACCGCGAAGGCTTACGAATTGATGTCGGCTTGTTATCGGCGCCTGATCAGCCGCCGCTGTGCATCACATCGGCCGCGGCCGGAACCGTGTCGTCCTCCGGGTCGTCGAGCCAGCCCTCCGGGAGCACGACCTTGGTCTGCGGCGAACCCTGGCGCCCGCGCGGCCCGAGCGCGTCGGTGGGGAACGGCACAGTCGGGTCGAGCTGACCGACCAGATCCTCGATCTGCGACAACTTCGACACGGTGGCGAAGCTACGCCGCAGCTGCGAGCCGACCGGGAAACCCATCAGATACCAGGCCATGTGCTTGCGGATATCGCGCATGGCCTTGTCCTCACCGTCGTGCTCGGTGAGCAGGGTGGCGTGGCGCACCAGGATCTCACCGACCCGGCCGAGCGTCGGCCCCTCCGGGATCGGTTCGCCGCGCAGGGCCGCGCTGAGTTCGGCGAAGAGCCAGGGGCGGCCGAGGCAGCCGCGCCCGACCACCACGCCATCGCAGCCGGTCTCGTTCATCATCCGCAGCGCGTCGTCGGCGGTGAAGATATCGCCGTTGCCGAGCACCGGGATGGAGGTGACGGTTTCCTTGAGCCGTGCGATGGCCGACCAGTCGGCGGCCCCCGAGTACAGCTGGGCCGCGGTGCGCGCGTGCAGTGCCACGGCGGCGGCGCCCTCGGCCTCGGCGATGCGGCCGGTGTCGAGGTAGGTGTGGTGGTCGTCGTCGATGCCGATCCGGAACTTGAAGGTCACCGGAACGCCCGCCGGCTCGGCCGCGGCCACCATCTCGCGGACGATATTGGCGAACAGCCTGCGCTTGTACGGCAGCGCCGAACCACCACCGAGCTTGGTCACCTTGCGCACCGGGCAGCCGAGATTGAGGTCGATGTGGTCGGCCCAGCCCTCGCCGACGATGATCCGCACCGCCTCGCCGAGCGTCTTGGGATCCACACCGTAGAGCTGCATCGAGCGCGGATGCTCGTCGGCGTCGAACGACATCATGTGCAGCGTCTTCTCGTTGCGCTCCACCACCGCGCGCGCGGTGATCATCTCGCACACGTAGATCGAGGTCGCGCTACCGAACTCCCGGCACAATCTGCGGAAGGCGCGGTTGGTGATGCCCGCCATCGGCGCGAGCACAACCGGCGGATCGACCGGGTAGGGCCCGATCCGCAGCGCCGTGGGCGCCTGGGGCATCGTGATAGTCACGGCTGCCATTCTCTCATCCGGTCCGATGTGATCGATCTCGCGCATCGAAGACTTTGCCCGGGTCATGACCGCCATCACGACCGCGCGTCTCCGTTTACCTGTTACTCGGAGTACGAGCATTGTTCGCGACTCAGTAGCCTGGACAGGCTGGCATCGTCGCCTCCGGCGGTGCGCTGTCCCCACGTAATCGGAGAAGACCCCATGGCCGAAAGCAACGAAGACGCCACCGACCTGACGAAAACCCCTGCCGCGCCGGACAAGGGCACGGTCGCTGTACGCGTCTCGTCGCTGGTCGGCGGCGCCGTGATCGCCGTGCTCGCGATCATCGCGATCGTGCTCGGTGTGCTGCTCGGCTCGGCGCGCTCGGAGATCTCCGACACGAAGAACCAGGCGGCCGACAACGCGAAGGCCGAGCAGATCGCCCTCGACTACTCCGTCGGCTCGGCCACCTTGAACTACCAGGACGTCAACGCCTGGGTAGCCAAGCTCAAGGCAGGCACATCCCCCGAACTGTCGAACAAGTTCGACGCCACCGGCGCGAAGCTCGAGCAGATCATCATCCCGCTGAAGTGGACCTCCGCCGCGGTACCGATCACCGCCAAGGTGCTCGCGCAGGAGGGTGAGGTCTACAAGGTCGCGGCCTTCGTCGACGTGAGCACCACCAACGCGCAGAACCCCGACGGCCTGCGCAACACGGTCACCTACGACATCACCGTCGACGCGGGCAAGGACTGGAAGATCACCGACGTCGGCAATGCCGACGGCGCCCTCCCGGTCAAGTAACCCTCAACAGACGAAAGCGCCGCCCACCGGATTCCGGTGGGCGGCGCTTTTCGTAGTGAGATCTACACGGAGACCATTTCGCGCCGCTTGGCTTCGCGAGCGAGCATCTTGTCGCGCTGCTCCTCGAACTTGAGGACGTCTTGGCCCAGCTTCTCCAGGAAGTCTGCCAGCCGCTCACGGGTGGCCTCGCCGCGGGCGGTGAAGTCGGTGCGGTCGAAGACGTTCCACTTCTTGAGCACCGGCTGCACGACCTCTTCGAGGTGCTGACGCAGGTCGTAGATGCCGTGCTTGGCCATCAGGACGCCGTTGCGACGGAAGTTCGGCATGCCGGCGCCGGGCATCTGGAAGTTCTCGACGATCATCGAGATCGCCTCGATGGTCTGGTCGGGGCTCAGGTCCATCGCCGCGCCGCAGAGGTTGCGGTAGAAGATCATGTGCAGGTTCTCGTCGGCCGCGACGCGCTGGAGCATGCGATCGGCGATCGGGTCGTCGCACACCCTGCCGGTGTTGCGGTGGCTCACCCGGGTGGCCAGTTCCTGGAAGGTCACGTAGGCGACCGAGTGCAGGAAGCCGGCGTCGACCTCGGTGGGGGAGGCGAAACCGTTGGTCATGTGGATCATGCGCGCCTCTTCGAGGGCGACCGGATCCACGCCGCGGGTGACAACCAGGTAATCGCGCATCACGATGCCGTGCCGGTTCTCCTCGGCGGTCCAGCGACCGACCCAGGTGCCCCAGGCACCGTCCTGGGAGAAGTTCTCCGCGATCTCACGGTGGTAAGACGGCAGGTTGTCCTCGGTGAGCAGGTTGGTGATCATGGCCGCCTTGGCGACCTCACTGAGCTTGGACTGCTCAGGATCCCAATCGATGCCGCCCATGGCGGCGAAGTTGCGGCCCTCGTCCCACGGGACGTAGTCGTGCGGATGCCATTCTTTTGCGAGCGACATGTGGCGGTTGACGTTTTCCTCGGCAACCGGCTCCAACTCCGTGAGCAGTTCGAGTTGAGTCAGATCCCTTGCCATGTAAAAACCCTTCGCTGTCGTGCTTGCGGTCGAACGTCGCGATGCGGCCATACCTTACGGCACCGTAGGTGTGATGCGGAACGCAACAGAGTGCTTTTCCGGCGAAGTTGAGCAACGCCACAACTCGACGGGATGACCGATGGTCGTGCTGACGAGTCTAGGTGCTCGGCCCGCAGCATAGGGTCTATCGCTGCGGGCCTCGCGGTGTTAGCTACCGATAGTTGAACTCTCAGCGCTTCCCGCCGAGCAGGCCGCCGAGCACGCTGCCCAGCGCACCGCCCGCGTTCTTCGACAAGGCATCGCCGATCACGCCGCCGAGCCCGCCGGTGTTGCTGCTGCCGCCGAGCAGTCCACCGAGCAGGTCGCCCAGACCCCCACCGGAGGCCTGCGTCTGCTGCGGTGCCGGTGCCGCGGCGCCGCCACCGCCGGTGAGCTGTTTGGCCACGTAGGCGAGCACGATCGGGGCGAGGATCGGCAGCAGCTTGCCGATCAGGTCGTTGCCGCCGGTCCCGCCGCCCGCGCCGAGCGCGCTGATCACGGTGTTCTTCTCGTCACCGAAGACGTTGTCGACGATCTTCTCGCCGTCGTCGGTGTCCACCTGCTGCAGGTCGACCGCGCCCTCGCCTTCGACGAGGCCGCCGTGGTTGTCGAGCGCGCCGAGCAGTGACGCCGCGCCCTGTGGCTGGGCGGCATTGGCCTGGAGCCCGCCGAGCAGCGTCGGCAGCGCGGCCTGCACGGCCGTGGTCGCGGTCGCCTGGTCGACGCCGAGCTGGTCGGCGATCTGGGCGATGGGTACTTGGGACAGCAAATCGTCGAAGGAAGTCATCTCACTCCGCCTGAGGTCGAGGGCGCCCGGTAGCCCGGGTCGCGCTCAGGGTAGGCGAAACCTCCGCCTTCGCTGCGGCCATGCGCAGCTGAGGAACGCTGCGCGTCGGCGCCCATTATGTGAATCGATGCACGAAACCCGTGGTTTCGGCGGCGTCTGCGCTTGGCGCGTCGCCACGTGACGATGGTCACGGTAGTTGGTGGTGCCCCCTGTAGGACTCGAACCTACGACCTAGTGATTAAAAGTCACCAGCTCTACCAACTGAGCTAAAGGGGCGCGCAGCGGAGTCTAGCGGACACTGTGCCGAAGGGCCGAATAGGTGTCCCCGGTCGAGTTGCGGACGGCTGATCGCCGCTGGTGGCGGCCGGTAACGACACCGACGCCCGCGACGATTCTCGGTAAACACCTGGTGCCCAGGGTCATCCACGTCATGGGTTGCATATGGTCGTCGAATGCTGTTGTATCGCAACATCTTTCGACAAGCAGGGGTGCAGCAGCGATGGAGTGGTCCAAGGTGGGCGCCGGTCTCGCGACCGTTCGGCGAACTTCGCCGGTGCCGGTGAGCCGGTCAACCGGGCTGCGCGCCTGCGGAATTCGTACCCGAAGTAACCATTGCGGTAGCGCCTCGTTTGCTGACGTGGATAACCGGACCGGATGTTCGGATAGGTACTCCAATCGCCGCGTGTCGACTCGGGAATGCAGGTACGGTGATCGCCTGGTGAATTTCGAAACAATCACCGGTGCCGCGTTTTCCGTGGTTCCGGTGCAGGGTGCGGCGTTTCGGAATTCACCGACGGATTGCGGGCCGAGGTGATCGCGATGGGTGCGCGAACTCCCGGCAAAGGGGTAGTCGTTACCGCAGGAGGAGGCGGTTCTCACAGGTGGCGGGGCCGCTGTGGGCGGCGCCGCGAGTCTTTCATACCGAAAGTTTGAATTAAAACCACAATTCGCGCCGTCGGTCTGTATTCGGCCGGCGGCGTCGAGAAGGTTCGGAGGCGTTTCGAGCATGGCACGGCAGCAAGAGCGGGCGCGCCGGACACGCGCGGCGATTATCAAGTCCGCGGCCGTCGAGTTCGGGAAGAGTGGATATGCCGCGGCATCGCTCAACCGCATTCTGGAAGGTTCGCGTGCCACCAAGGGGGCGATGTACTTCCACTTCGACTCCAAGGAAGATCTAGCGCGCGCGGTGCTCGAGACCGCGGTCGAGCGGTACCGGATCTGCGCGGAGCGCTGGCTGGCGCGCGCCGACCTCGGTCCGCTCGACGTGCTGCACGGCATGGTCGACGAGATCGCGCTGCGCCTGGAACACGACACCATCGTGCAAGCCGAGTACCGCCTCGTGATCGAACCCGACTTCCATCGCGACACCGGCAACGGTGGCGGACGCATCGTCGGCCGCGCCACCCGCGTGCTCGCGGTCCGCGCCATCGACGACGGCCACCTGCGCGCCGACGCCGACCCCGACCGCTTCACCCGAACCCTGTCCGCGGCACTGGCGGGCCAGCGCTATCTGGTCGACCCGATCGCCAACGGCTCCGCCGCCGACCTGCGCGCCCGCTTCGCCGAGGTGCTGGAGGTTATCGTGGAGGCGATGGCGACCCCGCTGTGGATCCAGAACTTCCGCACCGAGGGCTGGCGCGAACAGGCACGCCTGGATGACCTCGGTTTGGGCGCCTGACCAGGCGATTTGGAACTCTGCGCACACCTGTCATAAGCTATGCGAGCTCCCAACGGAAACGTTGAAGCCGCCCCGGAGAGATTCGGAACGAGCCCCCTTCGTCTAGCGGCCTAGGACGCCGCCCTTTCAAGGCGGTAGCGCGGGTTCGAATCCCGTAGGGGGTACAGTCTTCGGACTGTGTCTAGTAGTACTGCAGGTATGCATGGCCCTGTAGCGCAGTTGGTTAGCGCGCCGCCCTGTCACGGCGGAGGTCGCGGGTTCGAGTCCCGTCAGGGTCGCACGTAGTACCAGAGCAATCCGGTACTTCCGGCCAGGTAGCTCAGTTGGTACGAGCGACCGCCTGAAAAGCGGTAGGTCGCCGGTTCGATCCCGGCTCTGGCCACCTTCGATCCCCTCACCGAAGTACACGGTGAGGGGATTTTTCGTTTTCCGGTGGCGAGCCGTTTTCCGGTGGCGAGCCGGTCAGCTCGTGATCGGCATCCGCAGGGCGTTGGCCCACAGGCGCGTCAGGGTGTGGACAACTTCTTCCATCGGTATCTGCCTGCCATCGAGCTCGCCGTCACCGATGACGTAATAGTTGAAGGCCATGCGGCTGACCATGCCCGAGAGGGCGCGTGAGGTGAGCATCGGGTCGACATCGGGGTCGGCGAGGCCGCGTCGCTGGAGGTCGGCGATGCCGCGGGCATTGCGCCGGATGAAGGCATCGCCACGGTTCTGGCGCAGCTTGCTGAATTCGGGGTCGATCTGGGCGACCTGTTCGAGCAGGCCCATCAGCTTCGCATTGCGCTTGTAGGCCTCGAAGTAGGCCAGGTTGGCGGCTTCGATGATCGAGGCCGGGTCGTCGTCGCCGGTCACATGTGGCATGCCGGGATGCATCATGTCTTCCTGGGCGTGCTCGAGGATCGCGGCGAAGATCTCCTCCTTGCTCGCGAAGTAGGTGTAGAAAGTGCCCGACGAGCAGTTGGCTTCCTGGGTGATGTCGATGAGCCGGGTGTCGAGGTATCCCATCCGCTCGAACACCTTCCGGCCCGCCGCGATCAGCGCGTCCCGTGTGCGCAGACCGCGCTGGGTGGCCGGCAGGTCGCGCAACAGCGAGGTGCGTGCCATCGAAGGCAGCGCGCCCTCGCTGTCGGTGTCCGCGGCTCGTTCCATGGTTGTAGTTATATACCGGCGTTCAGGGGTGGAACACGACGCGGCCGACGGTATCGCCGTCGCCGAGGCGGCCGAGTCCCGCGGGGATGTCGGCGAACATCAGCCGTTCGCTGATCAGTGGTTTCACTTGTCCGGCCGCGGCGAGCCGGGTCAGCTCGGCATGGCAGTCGTGGATCGCCTGCTGGTTGTACTGCGTGTAGAGACCCCAGTGCAGGCCGATGATCGAATAGTTCTTGATCAGTGCGTGATTGAGTGCCGGCTGGGGGATGGTGCCGCCGGCGAAGCCGATCACCAGGATGCGGCCTTCGAAGGCGATGCATTTGGTGGACTTGGCGTAGGCGTCGCCGCCGACCGGGTCGTAGACCACGTCAGCGCCGCGACCACCGGTGAACTCCTTGACGATCGGCACGAAATCCTCGGTGTGCCGGTCGATCACGAGATCGGCGCCGAGCGCGCGGCAGTAGTCGGCCTTCGCGGGCCCACCGACGACGCCGATCACCCGCGCGCCCGCGGCCTTGCCCAGCTGCACCGCGGAGCTGCCGACGCCACCCGCCGCGGCGTGCACCAGCAGCGTCTCGCCGGGCTGCAACCGCGTCCGGCGGTGCAGGGCGAACCAGCTCGTCTGATAGCCGATGGTGAGTGCGGACGCCTCGGCATCGTCGAGGGATTCCGGTGCGGGGAAGGCATTCTCGGCATCGAGCACGGCCAGTTCGGCGAACGCGCCGCCGGGCAGGTTCGCGGTGCCGACGATCCGGTCACCGATCGCGAACCGGTCGACGCCGGCGCCGACCGCCAGTACTTCACCGCACAGTTCGACACCAGGGGTGAACGGTAGCGGTGGCTTGACCTGATATTGCCCACGGCACAACAGCACATCGGGGAAGTTGGCAGGCGCCGCGAGAACGCGCACCAGCACCTGCCCCTGACCCGCGACCGGGTCGTCGATGTCGTTGAACTGCAGTACATCCCGTGGTTCGCCGAGTTCGGCTACTTGCCAGGCTTTCATCGTGATCAGTACTCCTGTTTCTGCGTACGTCTGATACCCGCGGTGCGGCCGGTCAGCGCCATTTGCGCAGTTCCTGACTTGCGATGGCGCGCTTGTGTACTTCGTCGGGGCCGTCGGCGAGCCGGAGCGTGCGCAGTTGCGCCCAGGCGGCGGCGAGCGGGAAGTCGTCGGAAACGCCGCCCGCGCCGTGCACCTGAATGGCCCGGTCGACGACCTTCAGCGCGATGTTCGGCGCGGCCACCTTGATCGCGGCGATCTCGGTGCGCGCGGCCTTGTTGCCGACGGTGTCCATCAGATGGGCGGCCTTGAGCGTGAGCAGCCGGATCATCTCGATATCGATGCGCGACTCGGCGATCCAGTCCCCGATATTGCTGTTGTCGGCCAGCGGCTTGCCGAAGGTGACCCGCGCCTGCGCGCGCTTGCACATCATCTCCAGCGCGCGCTCGGCCATGCCGATGCTGCGCATGCAGTGGTGGATGCGGCCGGGTCCGAGCCGGGCCTGGCTGATCGCGAAACCCTCGCCCTCGCCCTTGAGCACATCGGTGGCGGGCACCCGCACGTCGGCGAAGTCGATCTCGGCGTGGCCTTCGCGTTCCTGGTAGCCGAACACCGGCAGTCCGCGCAGGATCGTGACGCCCGGCGCGTCGATCGGGACCACCATCATGGTCTGCTGGCGGTGCGGTGCCGCGGTGGGATCGGTCTTGCCCATCACGATCATCACGCGACAGTTCTTGTGCAAGGCGTTGGTGGCGAACCACTTTCGGCCGTTGAGCAAGTAGTCGTCGCCGTCACGCACCATCGACAGTTCGATATTGGTCGCATCCGAGCTGGCCACCCGCGGTTCGGTCATCGCGAAGGCCGAGGCCATGGTGCCGTCGAGCAGCGGCTTCAGGTACTTCTCTTTGTGCTCCTCGGTGCCGAACAGTTCGAGCACTTCCATGTTGCCGGTGTCGGGGGCGTTGCAGTTGCAGGCCTCGGACGCGAGATGGCTGCGGCCCATGATCTCGGCCAGCGGTGCGTATTCGAGGTTGGTCAGGCCCGGCCCGCGGCCGGGGTGCGGGTGGAAGAGGTTCCACAGTCCGCGCCGTTTGGCCTCGGCTTTGAGCTCTTCCAGGATCGGCGGCTGGAAATGGGGGTCGCCGGATTCGCGCATCTGCGCGTCGTAGACGCTCTCGGCCGGGTAGACGTGCGTGTCCATGAAGTCGAGCAGGTCTTCGGAATACTTCTTCGAGCGGTCGCTCAGATCGAACAGTGACATGGATTTCTCTCTCGCTCAGCGGGTTTCGGCCAGCAGTGACGACTGGTAGCGACGCATGCCGCCCAGCCAGCGGTCGTAATCGGCACCTTTGTGGCGGTACATCTGCAGCACCTGCGGGTGCGGCAGGATCAGGAATTCCTCGGCGGCGACGGCGGTGAGCACGATGTCGGCCACTTCGGCGGGTTCGAGGACCTCGCCCGCCGAGACGACGGCGCGGGTCGCCGCGACACCGAGCTCCTCGCCCGAATCCTGGCCCGCGTACAGCAGTTTCGTGTTCACGCCCATCGGGCACAGGCAGCTGACGCGAACACCCTGATCGCCGTAGGTGACGCTGAGCCACTCGGCGAACCCGACCGCGGCGTGCTTGCTCACCGAGTAGGTGGCCGAACCGATCTGGGTGAGCAGCCCCGCGGCGGAGGCGGTGCTGACGAAGTAGCCCGCACCGCGTTCGATCCACTGGGGCACCAGCAGTCGCGCGGCGCGGATGTGGGCGCGCAGGTTCACCTCGAGCGCGCTGTCCCAGTCGTCGTCGCTGACGTCGAGCCCGGGGGCGCCGACGATGCCCGCGTTGGCGAAGTACAGGTCGACCGGCCCGAACCGCTGTTGTGCCAGCGCGATCAGGCCGCTGATCGCTGCGGTGTCGGCGGCATCGGCGCCGACACCGACGGTGGTGCCGGGGTGATCGGCGTTGATCTGCTCCGACACGGCGAGCGCGGCGGCCTCGTCGAGGTCGGACACCACGACCTTCGCGCCGGCGGTGGCGAGCGCGGCGGCCAGCGCGGCGCCGATGCCCGCGCCGGCACCGGTCACGATGGCCACTTTCTCGGCAACTCTCATCAGAAATCCTTTCGCCCGGGCTGTTTCCAGCCCGAGCAACGGTCGAAGGGTCAGTACAGCTGGGTTCCCGGCACCGCTTCCGGGTCGTTGCGGACGGCCGGGGTGTCGGTCTCGCGCAGCTTCCACGCGCTGAACACGGTGATCAGGCCATGGCCATCAGGAACAGCGAAACCCCCCGCCTGCCGATTCGGTCCGACAGGGCTCCTGCCCACAGGATCACCGCGGTGAGCAGGCCGGAGGAGATCAGCGAGATGGCCAGCAGCGCATTGCGATTCATGCCGAGTTCGGCGGTGCCGTAGCTGAGCAGGCCCGATCGAGCTGCCGACCAGGCCGGCGGCGAGCAGCTTGCGATGCGCGCGTTTGCCGGCGGCCGACGATGGTGCTGTGTCGGGCAAGGGCGGCGGTGTGGTGATGGCTGTCCGCTGGCCGGGTTCGATCATCGATGACTCCTCGGTGAATCGGCAGGGTTGAATCTATTAGAAGTTGACGTCAACTTCAAGTGAGTGAGCGCTTGCTCAGTGTGAGCCCGCGAAGATGTAATGTCAATCACAGGCATAGTGAAGAGGAATCAGGTGACCGGGCTACTAGATGACGACCCATTGGCAGACCGGGCCGCCGCGCCGGGCGACACCGAGCAGCGCCTGCTCGACGCCGCGGTAGTGCTGTTCTCCGACAAGGGTTTCGAGGCCACCCGCACCAGGGACATCACCGCAGCGGCCGGGTTGAGCCCGGCGGCGATGTATGTGCATTTCGCCTCGAAGGAGGATCTGCTCTTCCGGCTGGTCGAGCATGCCGTCGAGAACACCCTCACCATCATCGAAGCCGCCGTCGCGCCCCATGCCGAGCCGGTGGACCGCATACGGGCCTTGGTCACCGCATTCAGCGTCCTGCACGCGCGCAGCTACCGGCGGGCGCGGATCGCCCAGTACGAGAGCAGGCACCTCGCCCCCGGCCACCACGAGCTCGTCGCGGCGATCCGTCGCCGGATTCGGCAGGCCGCGGTCGCGGAGGTGCGGGCGGGGATCGAGCGCGGCGTGTTCACCGTCGCCGATCCCCGCGTCGCCGTGCTGGCGATGATGTCGCTGGGGATCGACATCTGCCGGTGGTACCGGCCGGGCGGTGAGTTCACCCCGGAGGAACTCGGCGACATCAACGCCGATCTGGTGCTCAGGATCCTGCGCGCGCCCGGCTACTGACGAGGGTGGCGATCCAGGTGCGGGTGTCGGCGGGGTCGATCACGTCGTCGAGTTCGAAACCCGTCGCGGCGGTGAGCGCCTTGCCCTGCTGGTAGGCCAGGGTGAGCAACTGCCCGAACAGCGTCTCGCGCTCGGCCGGATCCGCCACGGCGGCGAGCTCTTTGCTGAAGCCGAGGCGAACGGCGCCCTCCAGCCCCATCGGGCCGATCTCGCCGGTGGGCCAGGCGACGGTGAAGTTCGGCGCGTGGAAATGGCCCGCCGTCATCGCCATCGCACCGAGGCCGTAGCCCTTGCGCAAAATGATCGTGCCGAACGGGACGCTCAGTTGGGCGCCGAGCACGAACAACTTGCTGAACCGGCGCACCGTCGCGGTCTTCTCCGCTTCCGGGCCGACCATGAAACCCGGCGTGTCACACAGGGAAACGACCGGCAGCCCGAAGGATTGGCACAGGGTGAGGAACTCGCCCATCTTGTCGGCGGCCTCGGCGTCGATGGCACCGCCGAGGTGATGACTGCTGTTGGCGATCAAGCCGAACGGTTCGCCGTGCACCCGCACCAGCGCGGTGACGATGCCGACCCCGTAGTCGGGCCGCAACTCGAGCACCGAGCCGACGTCGACGATCGCGTCGATGGCGCGATGGATGTCGTAGGCACGTAACCGGTTCTCCGGCACCACATGTCGAGCCGAGCGTGGATCCGGTGCTTCGAAATCGTCGACCCGGCCCTGGAAATAACCCAGGTACTGCTTGGCCAGCGCCACCGCGTGCGCTTCGTCGCGGGCGACCAGGTCGACCACGCCGTTGCGCCGTTGCACGTCGATCGGGCCGATGTCCTCCGGGCGGTAGACGCCGAGCCCGCCGCCTTCGATCATGGCCGGTCCGCCCATGCCGATATTGGCGTCGGGCGTCGCGATGATCACGTCGCAGGCACCGGCCAGGGCGGCGTTGCCCGCGAAGCAGCGGCCCGACACGATCGTCACCAGCGGCACCTTCCCGCGCAGCGCACCCAGCGCGCGGAAGGTTGTCACGTCCAGGCCCATGCCGGTCCAGTCGGTGTCGCCCGGCCTGCCGCCGCCGCCCTCGGCGAACAGCACCACTGGAACCCGCTTGCGTTCGGCGAGTTCGAAGGCGCGGTCGGTCTTGGCGTGGTTGTTCTTGCCCTGCGTGCCGGCGAGCACGGTGTAGTCGTAGGAGATCACCACCGCCTCGGCGTTGTCGAAGTGGTCGGCGCCGATGGTCGCCAAGCCGGTGATCAGGCCGTCGGCGGGGGTGTTGGCGATCAGGTCTTCTTCGGTGCGTCTGGTGCGTTGCGCGGCGAAGGCGAGCGCGCCGTATTCGACGAAGCTGCCCGCGTCGACCAGGTCGGTGATGTTCTCCCGTGCGGTGCGTCGACCGAGCTTGTGCCGCTTCGCCACGGCCGCCGGGCGGGATTCGTCGAGCGTCACCAGGTGCCTGGCGCGGATCTCGTCCACATCGGCGCGGGCGCGGTCGGGATCCAGCTCGGTGTGCGCGCTGCCGGTGTCGTCCGCGCCGGTACGGGTGATGATGACGAGTGGGTCGCCCGGCGCGACGACCTGGCCGGGGCGGACCAGCACCCGGACGGTCCTGGCGGCATCCGGTGCGGCGAGCACATGCTGCATCTTCATCGCCTCGAGGACGACGAGCTGACCACCCGCGCCGATGTCGACACCCTCGTCGATCACCTCGACCACCGTGCCCGCGAGCTGGGCGCGTACGGCCTCCTGACCCGGATACAGCTCGACGGCGGTGACCGCGACCTCGGGCTGATCGGTCTGTGCCGCCGCGACCAGGTCGGTCAGTCGCTCGGTGAGAAAGCCGGTGGTGGCAAGGCCGGACTGGAAGGTGCTGTCGGCGAGGATCTCTCGCAGGAACGAGATGTTGGTACCGATGCCGGTCACGGTGAACTCGGCGAGCGCTGTCGCGGTCTTGCGGGCGGCGGCGGGGAAGGACTGGCCGCGGGTACGGGTGATCACCTTGGCCAGTAGCGAGTCGTAGCGCGGGCTCGGGGTCAGCCCGGGGCGGCCGAACGTGTCGACCCGCACGCCCGGCCCGGTCGGCGGTGCGAAGGTGGTCAGCGTGCCCGCGGTCGGCACCGCCGAACCGTCGGCCGTCATCGTCTCCATGTTCACTCTGGCCTGGATCGCGATGCCGTCCGCGGCGGCGGGTTCGCCGGTGGAATCGGTGCCGTCGGAGACGATTCCGCTCGGCAGATCCAGGTCGGCGAAGTGCGTACCCTGGGCGATCGCGAGCTGCACGGCGACCAGATCGATGCCGGTCACCTCCTCGGTCACGGTGTGCTCCACCTGGATTCGCGGATTGACCTCGAGGAACACGAATTCGGTATCGGAGACCAGGAATTCGACGGTTGCCAGTCCGCGATACCCGACATGGGCGCACAGCCGCGCTGCCGCCGTGTGCAGTTCCCTGCGGAGCGCCTCCGAAAGGCCCTGCGCCGGTGCAATTTCGAGCAGCTTCTGATGCCTGCGCTGCACACTGCAATCGCGGTCGCCCAGCGCGAGCGCCGTGCCGTCCGTGGCGATGATCTGCACTTCGATGTGCCGGGCGTTCTCGAACAACACCTCGGCGAAGACCGCGGGATTGCCGAAGCCGAGCTGTGCCTCCGCGGCGCATTGCCGGTAGGCGTCGTCGATCTCCTCGGCGGTCCGCACCACCCGCATGCCACGGCCGCCGCCACCGGCCAGCGCCTTGATCATGATCGCGCCGTGGTGCGTGCCGAAGAACGCGTTGACCTCCTCGGCGGTGGTCGGCCCCTCGGTCGCGGGCAACACGGGCACGCCCGCGGCCACGGCGGTCGCGCGGGCCGAGGACTTGTCACCGAACAGGTCGAGCACCGCCGGATCGGGGCCGACGAACGTGACGCCGTCGGCCGCGCAAGCACGGGCGAATTCGGGGTTCTCGCTGAGGAATCCGTAACCGGGATGGAGGTAGTCGGCGCCGGATTCCTTGGCGGCGGCCAGGATCGCGGCGTGGTCGAGATAGGGCGTGGCGCCGGTGCCCGCCAACTCGATCGCCTCGCCCGCCGCGTGCACGTTGGGGTTGTCGGCGTCGTCGCCTGCGTAGACCGCCACGGTGTCGATGCCGAGTTCGGTGGCGGTGCGGATCACCCGCAGGGCGATCTCGCCGCGATTGGCGATCAGCAGCTTCACTGGATGTCCTCGGATTCGGTGGCGGCGATGCGCTCGGTCATGGTGAACAGCTCGCCCTTGCGGATCTTGCCGGTCGCCGTCATCGGCAACGCGTCGAGAATCTCGATCTGGGGGACCTTGTAACCGGCCATGTTCTGTCGGGCCCAGGTTTGCAATTCGGCTGCCGCGATGGATGATTCGGGGATCAGCTGGACGAAGGCGAGCGGCACCTGCCCCCGCTGCGGATCGGGTTTGGGCACCACGCCGACGGTCTGCACCTGCGAGTGCAGCATCAGCAGGGATTCGACCTCGGACGGGAACACGCTCATGCCGTTGACCTTGATCATCTCCTTGTTCCTGGCCAGATAGTGCAGGGCGCCACGTTCGTTCAGCTTGCCGACGTCGCCGGTCTGTAACCAGCCCGCGCGCACGGTCGCCGCGGTAGCTTCGGGGTTGCCGTAGTACCCGGTGAGGATCGAAGGGCTGCGCACGATGATCTGACCTTCGTGGCCCATCGGGACCGGCGCACCGACCTCGTCGACGATCAGGATGTCGGTGCCGGGGACTGGCAGGCCGCAGAACACCGGCTCGCTGCGTAGGTCGTAGTCGTCGTCCTGCAGGCCGAGGGTGAAGGTGTCGGCGGTGTGGGTCTCGGTCATCCCGTAGCTGGTCTCGCGCAGGGTGAGTCCGGTGGCGGCGCGCCAGCGAGCCCGGATCTCGGCGTTGAGTTTCACCACGAACGAGACGCCGGTGGTGTTCTCCAGCGCGGTGATTCCGGCGGGGTCGAACGCCGGGTGGTCCATCATCTCCACGTAGTTGTCGATCATGCCGATCATCGAGGTGACCCGGTAGCGGTCGAGCAGACTCAGCGCGGTCTCGGCCTCCCATCGGTTCATCAGCACGGCGGTACCGCCGTTGACCAGTGGGAACAGGATGCCGAAATCCTCGCCCGCGATCCAGAACACAGGCAGGAAGTTCAGCGCGACGAGCGGGCGTTCGCCCACCCGCAAGCCGTTGCCCACGGTGGCGGTCGCCGCGGTGTAAACCATGTGCCGCTGGGTGTGCTCGCAGCCCTTCGGCATGCCGGTGGTTCCGCCGGTGTAGTTCAGCGCGGCCAGTGCGTCCGGATCGGTGGGTTGGGCTGGGGCGCGCGGGCTTTCGACGATCCGTTGCCAGTCGGTCTCGGCCGCGGTGGTCTCGAAGGGGGCGGCGACGGCGGGTTCGTCGATGAACATGTCGGACAGCGCGGTGAACGCGACCTGTCGCACCGGCGTATCCGCGCGCACCTCGTCGACCAGCGTGGACAGATTGTCCTGGGCGAGCAGGATTGTCACGCCCGCATCGACGAGTTCATGGCGCAGTTCGTGGGCCCGGAACAGGGGATTGATCGGTACGTGCACCGCGCCGATCTTCAGGATGCCGAGCATGGCGACGAGGAACTGCGGACAGTTGCTCAGATACACCCCGATCCGGTCGCCTGGTTGTGCGCCGTTCGCGAGCAGCCAACCGGCGAAACGGTCGGAGAGCTCGTCGTATTCGGCGTAACTGAGGTCGCGGCCGTAGTAGGCGATCGCGGTGGTCTCGGGTCGTCGTGTCGCCCAGTGGCGCAGGTAATCGACCAGGGCCATCGATTCGATCGGATACTCCACCGTGCGCGGGACCTGTGCGGGCCAGGCAGCCTGCTGCCGGGTGTGGATCTCCGCCAGCGCCGCGGTGAGCGCGGGCGGGGCGACGGTGGTTGGTTCGACGGTCATGGGCACATCCGTTCCGGGTACTCGGTCTAGCTGGTGAAGCCGATCAGTCGTTCGGCGATGGCGATGTGGTCGGTGATGAACTGTTCGTGCCGGTCGTGGTCGGCTCCGGCGAGCCGGGAGGCGCCGATCAGCAGCGCGTCGGCGAGGGTCTCGACGATCCGCGGCAGTGGGGCGCACGGGTCGATCTCGCCGCGCACCTCGTCGCGTTCGAGAAAGGCGGTGAACCGCTTGCGCAGGCGAGTGCGCACCCGCGACCACTGCGCGCCGATCGCGGGATCGATCCCCGCCCGGTGCTCGATCAGCGCCACCAGCGCGCCGTTGGCGAACACGGCTTCCGTGAACGCCCGTGTGGTCGCCCCGATCACCTCGGCCGCCGCGGTGACCTCGACGTCCACCACGAGTTGCGCGTCGAGGAACTGCGCGCACACCCGCTCGGTGATCGCCACGAACACCTCGTCTTTCGAGAAGAAGTACGCGTAGAACGTCGCCCGGGAGACCCGAGCGCGCGTGGTGATCGTCTCCACCGAGGTGTGGTCGTACCCGAGTTCGGCGAAACACTGGGCCGCCGCGTCGAGCAATTCGCCCCGCCGCGGCCCCGCGCTGTCCTTGCGCGCCGACCGTGCCCGCTCCTGCGCCTCGCTTGTGGTCACCGTCACAAGTGTTGTTGACGTTGACGTCAATGTCAACAACTGATTCACTGCCTGACCTGTTCGGTTACCGAAACGGGGGTCCACCGGGTAATATCGCTCCCCGATGCAAGGAAGCAAGGCCCTGTAGCGCAGTTGGTTAGCGCGCCGCCCTGTCACGGCGGAGGTCGCGGGTTCGAGTCCCGTCAGGGTCGCAACACGACAAAAGTCCCCCACACCGATTCCGGTGCGGGGGACTTTCGCGTACTAGGAGGGCTGGGTCCGCAGGTCAGATGCGGTGGTCGATGCTGGTGATGCGGTGGCGGCCGGGGGCTACCTCGGTGGTGCGCATGATCTGGTCGATCTTCTCGGTGGTGGCGTCGCCGGGCCATTTCTGGTGGATGGTGACGTTCCACAGCGTGGGGTCGGCGGCGTCGGCCTTGGTGATGTGGACGCAGTACTTGACATCGAGGGGGAGCGAGCCGATGCCCGCGGCCAGGGCGGACGCGTCGCCCACGTGGGCGTTGTCGGTGACGAAGGAGCGGGCCTTGGCGGCGTCGCGGTCGACGTAGTAGCTGTATTCGAAGCCGAGGATGGCGCCCTCGGGGCTGGCGGTGTCGCCGCGTTCGGCGCTGATGGTGATCGACGGGGCGCGGAAGGACTCGCAGCCGGACAGGGCGTGCGCGGGAAGTGGGGGCACCACGGTGGAAGTCGTTGCCCGCGTGCCGGAGACGGCGGCTTGGGTCGTGGTGGTCGGTTTGTCGGCGGGGCCGAGGAAGATGGTGGCGGCCAAGCCGAGAAGGACGACGAATACCACCGCGCCGACAATGCCTTTGATCGCGGCCGCGGCCTTCACCTTGCCACCGCTTTCGTCATAGCGTTCGTCGTTGAAATTCTTGCGTGGGCGCCGCGCGATCTGGCCGCCGCCGCCGAAGTCCTTGAGGCGCGGCAACACTGGAATCTCGACGTGGTCGCCGCTCTGCTCGGTCGCGGTGGTGGTGGCCCAGTCGTTCCAGTCGACATCGTCACCGCGCTTCGCCTCGACCGGCAGGTCGCCGTCGTTCCAGTCGTTCCAGTCGCCGGTGAAACCGTCGTCGTCGGCAGGGTTTCGATACACCGGTTCGACGGGTGCGGGCTGGAACGGGCCGTCGTCGAACGGTTCCGGGTCCGGCGGCGGCCAGATCTCCGGGTTCGTGCCGATGGTCTGCGGCTCGGCCTCGCGCCGTCGCCTGCGCCGCCGTTTACCCTGCGGGCGACGGCGGCCGGGCGGCGTGGCGTCCGGCGATGCGAAGTAGGCACCGAACGGATTGTCCATGCGGGTGTCCTACGCCGGCGCCGGGACGACTCCCGGTTGACCGTGTCTTGGTGCGGCGGAAGGCTTTTCGGTCTCCTGGTCCTGCTGCGGGCGAGCGGCAGGCGGCACCACGCCGCCTTGCATCGGCTGCTGAGCGGGCGCGGGGGTGCTCGGAGTCTGCTGGGGCTGTTCGGTTTTCGGCGCCTGATTCGACTGGAACGGCGCAGCAGGCGCGGGAGTTTCCGGCTTCGCCGAAGCACCACTGTCGTTGTTCGCCCCGGCGCCCGTGTTGGTACCGCCGCCGGTGCTTGTGCCGCCACCCAATCCGCCGAACAGTGTGTTCGTGCCGGTCCCACCGCCGTTGGTCGACGGTGCGGTGGGCGTGGTGCCCGCGGGTGCGGTGGACGTGCCGCCCTCGGTTCCGGCGGCATTCGCGGCGAGCGTGTCGATCCCGGTCGTCGCCAACTCCGAACCCTTGTCGAGCCCGTGCATCGCGACTTCGGCGATCTTGTCGATCAGATGTGTACCGAAGGTGACACCGGCATCGATCGCCGCGGTTCCCAGTGACACCCCACCGTCGATCAGGGCCTCTTGCAACGCGATCTGCGCCGCTGTCTCCGGATCGATGTTGTCGTCGTCGTCATCCCACGACGAGTCGTCCCACGACGACGTATCGGATCCGCCGGTGCCGAGAACATAGACCCCGGGCGCCACCTCCGTCGCGCCGGTGGGCACGGTCACCCCATTGGTCCCGCCGAGATCGCTGGTGAGCCCCCGGGTGTTCCGGGTGTACTGGTCCATCTCGGTGCTGGCATTACCCACCACCCCGACCGCTTCCGAAATGGCCTCTTCGGCGAGTTCGACGATGGCGTCGAGGTTGTTCCCGTTCACCGCGGGCGCGGCCTTCTTCGCCTTGGCCCGGAAGTCCGCGATGATCGCATCGACCTTGGCGGCCGCGGTCGACTGGGTCGAATACGCCTGCCCGAGCAGGGAACTCAATCTGGTCCCGCGATCGGCCGCGGCCGAGACCTCGGTGGCGGTCTGCCGCAGCGCTGGTGTCGCGGGCGCCGCGGTCTCGGTCGACTCGAGCGCGTACAGCCCGAGCCGATGCGGGTCCTCGGTAGCCGTGGTCGCGGCCGACGCCGAAGTCAGCGCGGCGACCACCGAGGCATCGGGATCGGCGGAAGTATTACTGCCCAACGAGCTACGCAACTCGAGCAACGGCACTTCGAGCAGCGCGATCACCGGCGCGATCTTCGCCTCGGCCTCGGCGGGCGTGATCGTGCTCAAGGTGGTCTCGGTAACCAGCGACTTGGAACGCATCACGCCACCTCACCCTCGGCTACCCGCAGATCGCCTGCCAGCCCGGTATCGATCCCGGTCACGGTGGCGCCGAAGCGATTCAAGATGTCCTGATAGGCGGTGACCAGATTGCCCGCGGTACTCAGTGTCGACGCGTGCTCGCCCGCGGCCTGTGTCCAGGCGGCGGCGAATTCACGCCCGAGCACGCCGAGCCCGGACAGGTCGACCCCGGCCGCGGTCGTCGTATCGTTGGCCGCTGTGCCAAGAAGTTCGGAAACCCGAGCTGCCGCACGCTGATAAGCGTCGAGCGCTGACGGGTCGAAGGACATTTCTGCCACGATGTCTGCCCCTTCACGATCGCGGATCCCGGCACGGCCGGTGCTGAAAAGCGTAACCACCGAGCGCCGTTTACGGGGGAGTCCAGTCCAGATGGACGGATCGATCTCGAGACTACGCAGGTCACGGACTTTCACCGCGAGGCGACCGTGGTACTGGTGTGACTGACGGGTCGGCGATCGAACTTAACCGGCGAGTAGGGTCAGCCACGTTATGGCCGTTCTGCTGATCGCACTGCTCGGGTTCGCCCTGCTCGACGCGCTCGACGTGCTGCTGGTGGCGATCACCACGGCCGTGGTCGCCGACGCCAGGCTGACCCGGCGCTCGCCGATGACGGGGGTGCTCAGCTTTCTCGGCGGCGTTTTCGCGGTCTCGGTGGCCTTCGGTGTGTGCGCCGTGCTCGGCATCGACTTCCTGGTCCGGCTCCTCGACTTCGAGCTGACGCCCGCGCTGCGCTACTGGGGTGAGCTGGTGATCGGCCTGGTGCTGATCGCGGTGGCCGCGCTCCCGGTGAACACCACCGCGTCCACCGGGGGCCGCTGGGTCGAGCCGGTGCGCAAGTACCCGTGGCTGATGGGCGTGATCGGATTCACTCTCGGTCTGGCGAAGGTGCCGACCTCGGTGCCGTACCTCGCGGCACTCGCGCTGCTGTCGGCCCAGCGCCCACTGCCCCTGGTGTGGCCACTGATCGTGGCGGCCTACTGCGCGATCGCCCTGGTCCTGCCGCTGGTCGTGCTGGCATTGGCGCTGCGGCGAACGCCACGCGCACGGCGGGTCTACCGCGTGCTCGTGCGGGGCATCACCCGCTTCGGGCCACCGGCGATCAGAGTGCTTTTCGTCGTGTTCGGCATCGGATTGGTCATCGACGCTCTTGTCCACGCGGGCCGATTGTGGTGAGCGCCCGCACGGCCACTCAGGAAAGCGTCAGCACCATCGAGTACCGTCATAACGAATCGATGACATGCCCCGTGCCCGCATCCTGGGCCGCGGGGCAATCCAGGTGAGCAGGGAGGGCGACCCTTGAGGGTTACCGTTGTTGTGCCGACCTACAACGAGCGGGAAAATCTGCCGGTGGCGGTAGAGCGGCTGACGGCTCTGCCGGTGTCGGATCTGCACGTGCTGGTGGTAGACGACAATTCACCCGACGGCACGGGTGACGTCGCCGACAAACTGGCAGCTGAGCTGCCGAATGTGGTGAGTGTGCTGCACCGCACCGAGAAGGACGGCCTCGGCCGCGCCTACATCGCGGGCATCACCGCGGCGCTCGACGAGGGTGCCGACGTGGTGATCCAGATGGACGCCGATCTGTCGCACCCCGCCGAGGTGATCCCGTCGATGCTCGAGAAGCTGAGCTCCGACGATGTCGGCGTAGCGCTCGGGTCGCGCTACGTGCCCGGTGGTTCGACCGCCGCGGAATGGAAGTGGTACCGCAAGGCGCTGTCGGCCTGGGCCAACTTCTACGTGAACCTGATCCTGCGCCTCGGCGTGAAGGACGCGACCGCCGGTTTCAAGGCCTGGAAGGCCGATACCCTGCGCGCGATCGACGTGGCCTCGATCCGCAGCAACGGCTATTCGTTCCAGGTCGAGATGAACTACCGCGCGATCAAGAAGGGCTACACGATCGCCGAGGTGCCGATCCGCTTCGAGGAGCGCACCATCGGTGCGTCGAAGATGAGCCTGAAGGTGCAGCTCGAGTCGGCGCTCATGCCGTGGAAGCTGCTGTTCGGCCGCTCGGTCTAGAACTCGACACGCGAAAGGCCCCGCCGGAGTTTCGGCGGGGCCTTTCGCTGTGGTTTCGAGTCACTTCGCGGTGATGCTGCGGCGCACACCTTCCAGCGCGATCACCATGACCGGCACCAGCACCACATGCATCACCGAAAGGGCGACGGTCGAGGCGGCGTCGAAGTCGGCGTCGACGGTCATCGCGATGGTCGCGATCGACAGCAGCGAGCCGACCACCGCGGCGGTCCGCAGCACGCCGGTCCACAGGTACGACACCAGCACGGCGACAGTCAGTCCGATCAGCAGCGGCACGGTCGACATCAGGATCACACCGCCGGGCGCGACGGATTCGACCTTGCCTTCCATTGTGACCGTGAACGACCCGCCCGCGGCGGCGCCGATGACCCAGACGATCAGATTCAGGACGACGGCGGCGACCGCGGCGCCCAGCACGGCGACGGGCCGGTTCAGTGCGGGGACGGTGTAGGTGGCGGGGGCGGTGGTGGTGGTCATGATGTTCTCCCTCATTCGGTGGTGAGACAAGCATCGAACCTAAACCAATGTTGATGTCAAGCCCTCGATCGAATTCGGTTGCGCCACATCGTTGAGACCCTGGTCATAGGGCCGGAACCCGATACCTACGACAGGTGGTCGTAGCATGGCGGCGTGGGCTCTCCGACGGATCACACCGCGCGCTTACGCGGCGCGGCAGTGGGTTCCGCGTCCGGCGCCGTCGCGGTGCTGGCGCACGGACTCGGTGGTGCCACCGCCGTTCCCGCCGGATCCGCCCTGACGCTGTTGTTCGCCGCGTGCGCCCTGATCGGTGTCGTCGTCACCGCACTGCCACGGGGGAACAGCGCGGTGTCGACCATGGTGGTGCTCGCCATCGGACAGGGCGTCGGGCACACCGCGCTCGCGCTGGGACATACGCAGCACCACCACACTGCCTCCGCCGCGATGCTGCTCGCCCACCTGGTGGCGATCCCGACGGGCGCGATCGCGATCCGCGCCGCCGAAGTCGGTGTGCGCCGGGCGATCACCAGCGTGCGACGGCTGGCCGTGGTGCTGGCGGGGGTCCCGTGCCAGGCCGCGCGTCCGGTTCGGCTGCCGCGCGCCGACGAGCGAGCGGTCCTGCGCCAGCTCCTGCTTCGACCCGGTATCAGTCTGCGCGGTCCGCCTCGGGTGGGTAGCACCGTCGTTCACCCCGTTCCGGCGTAGCCGCCGAATTCCACTGCCCCGGTGGCTGATTCGCCATGCGCACCTGCCGGTCCGGGCTTCACCTCACCCGATGATCGGAGTTCTCCATGTCCTCGTATGCCCGTACCCATCTGCGTACTCCTCGTGCCGCCCGCCGGCTCGGGGCCGCGACCGCACTGTCCGTACTCGCCGTGTTCGCCACCGCCTGCTCGAATTCTGAGACGACCCCCGCGTCGGCGGGTGACCGGATCAGCATGAGCGACCAGTGGATCAAGGCCGCCGACTCCGGCATGTCCGCGGCCTTCGGCAACCTGCGCAACACCGGCGACGCGCCGGTGACGCTGGTCGCCGCGACCAGCCCGGCCTCGGACCGGGTCGAGATCCACGAGGTCGTGCCCGACAGCACCGGGGCCAAGACCATGCGCCCCAAGGAAGGCGGCATCACCATCCCCGCGCACGGCGAAGTGACACTGAAGCCCGGCGCCGAGCATCTGATGTTCATGGACCTGAAGCAGCCACTGCGCACCGGCGCGCAAACCTCGCTCACCCTGACCTTCTCCGACGGCTCGAGCACCGTGGTCAGCGCCCAGGTGCGCGATTTCGCCGGCGGCAACGAGCACTACGCGCCGGGTGCCGAGAACCCGACCCACGGTGGCTGATCCGCGTTCCGGGCTCTCCCGCCGCCGGTTGCTCGGCGGGGGAGCGGTGGCGGCGGGTGTCGTCGGTGCGGCCGGAATCGGTTGGGGTGCGGCCGGTCTCCCTGAACAGGAACGGGAACGAGACGCCGCGCTCGACACCGTGCCGTTCTACGGCACGCACCAGGCAGGCATCGAGACGACGCCACCCGGTCATGTCGCCTTCGCCGGTTTCGATCTCGCGCCCGGCGTCGGACGCGAAGACGTCATCGGCCTGCTCCGGATCTGGACCGACGACGCGTCGCGGCTCACCCAGGGCCTGCCCGCGCTCGCCGACACCGAACCGGAACTCGCGGCCAGGCCTGCCCGCCTGACGATCACGGCCGGTTTCGGCCCTGAGCTGTTCACCGTCGCCGGTCTGACCGCGCGACGACCGAGCTGGTTGCGGCAGCTGCCACCGTTGCCCATCGACCGGCTCGAGCCTGCCTACACCGGCGCCGACCTGGTACTCCAGGTCTGCGCCGAGGAGGCGACCACGGTCGCGCACGCGGTGCGGGTGCTGTCCAAGCATGTGCAGTCGCTGGTGACGGTGCGCTGGGTGCAGCGCGGCTTCCGGGACGCACCGCGTGGCCAGACCATGCGCAACCTCATGGGCCAGGTCGACGGCACCGTCAATATCGCCCCGCGCACGGTCGACTTCGATCGCCTGGTGTGGGACGACGGCACGTCGGCGCCGTGGCTGAGGGGTGGCACCTCGCTGGTGTTGCGCCGCATCGCCATGGACCTCGACACCTGGGACGAACTCGACGCCGACGGCCGCGAACTGACCGTCGGCAGAAAGGTCACCACCGGTGCGCCGCTCACCGGCACCGCCGAGCACGACGAGCCCGACCTGACGGCGGTCGACCGCAACGGCATCCCGGTCATCCCGCCGTCGTCGCACGTCGCCCGCGCCAGGCACACCCACGACGGCGAACGGTTCCTGCGGCGCGGTTTCAACTACGACGAGGCGCCCGCGCCGGGGCAGCTGTCGAATTCCGGCCTCCTGTTCGTGGCCTATCAGCGCGATGTCGACGCCCAGTTCCTGCCGGTGCAGCGGCGACTGGCGGAGTTCGACGCGCTGAACGAATGGACGACACCCGTCGGTTCGGCGGTGTTCGCGGTTCCGCCCGGCGTTCCCGCTGCCGGGAACTATCTCGGGCAGCAGTTGTTCGAGAACTGAGGCAGTCCGGCCGGGTGCGCCACCGCGCCCGGCCGGTCCTCAGTCGGGTTCCGGCCAGTTCAGCAGGGTGTTCTCGAACAGCTGCCGGACGCGCTCCACCTCGTCGTCCATGTCGGCGGGGTCCCAGCCGGAGACGTCGATCGGCGACAGCACCGCGACATCGACGATGCCGGAGCGGGCGATAGGTGAATCCCGCCAGGCGATTTCGCCCGCGTTGCGCAGCACGATCGGGATCACCGGCACGCCCGCCTGGATGGCGATGTGGAAGGCGCCCTTCTTGAACGGACCGACATGCGGGGTGTACGAGCGGGTGCCCTCGGGTGCGACAGCGATGGACAGTCCGTCGCGCAGGGTCGAAACCACCGGGGCGAGTGCGGCTTTCGCCGCCTCGGTGTTGGTGCGGTCGATGAAGGTGACGCCGACGAATCGCATCAGCGGACCGAACAGGGGGTGGTTGGCGAGTTCCTTCTTGCCGATGCCGGTGACCGCGCCGTCGAGGACCTTCGGGACGATGATGACGTCGAACTGGCTCTGGTGGTTGAACAGGAATACCGCGGGCCGTGGCGCGCGGGCATTCTCGATGCCGACCACGCGCAGTTGTACGTCGATGGCGCGCAGGGTGGCGGTGGTGGCGTCGTGCATCAGTGCGTCGGCCATCGTCTGACGCTTTCCGGTATAGGACTTGCGCAGTACGCCGACCAGCGCGCCGCCGATGAGTCCGGCGAATCCGGCGATGGTGCGCAGGTAGTCGATGGGGCGTGGGGCTCGGCGCAGGCGGAAAGTCAGGGTGGGCCAGTCGTTGGCCGTGGCGATCGCGGCCAAGGCTGGGTCGGGGTCGATGACAGTCGGCCGCTCGGCGAGTTCGAGGAGGGGCAGGTCGGACACGCTGTCGGCGTAGACATAGCCGATCTCGCGCCCGGCGGCGAATTCGGTGACTGCCGCCGACTTTCCGGTGCGCCACAGCGGCGCGCCCTCGGTATGTCCCGTCAGTGCCCCGTCGTCGACGGCGAGTTGGGTGCACAGCACGTTGTCGATGCCCAGCCGCTCGGCGACGGGCTGCACCTGGAATCGTGACAGCTCGCTGACCAATATCACTGTGTGACCGGCCAATTGATGCGCACGCACGAGGTGCCACGCTTCGGGAAACAGCCGCCCGTAAATCTCTTTGCTGAATGCCGTGCGGCCCAGTTGCTCGAGGTCGGCCTCCGACGCGCCCGCCCATGTTCGCTCGACGGCTTGGAGGAAGCGGCCGTAGTCGCCGTCGCTACCGCCGCGCTGGATACCGCCGAGGAGGGTGGCCAGACGATCGTCGCCGCGCCGGAATATCTTGCGCGCCAGGCTACGTCGGGGCAGGCCGTCGACAACGGTGCCACCGAAATCGAACACCGCGGCGACCTGCGCACCTTGCGGGCCCGACCGGATCGCGGCAACGGCTTCGGCGAGTGTGCTCATCAGTTGGTGTTCCTGTTCGACGGATCGAGCGAGGCCGCCCGCGCGATGCGGTCGCCGAGATCGCGCAGCTGATCGGCGAATTCCTGCCGCTTGTCCTTCAATTCGGCCTCGGCGCCCTCGGCCGCGGGCGCGATGAGGCCGTGGTTGTCGGCCAGTTTCCAGGCGCTGGTGAACAATTCCGACGACACCGATTCCGGACTGTGCAACCGCTGCTGCAACAGCATCTGTTTGCCGACCGCCACGCATTCGTCGATGAATTCCTTGCGATCGATCGTCGCGTCGGCGGGCCGGGCAACCAGCCGCTCGGCCACCACCAGCTGCGCGTCGAAGAACGACCGCAGCACGCGGTGCGCCATCACGAACCCGGATTCGGTGACGGCGGTGAGGAATTGGCGATCGAGTCGGTCATCGGGCGTGTGCTCGTCCCATTCGGGCACGATGAGACGCACCTCCTCGATGATCTGATCGGCGAACTCCTGCCGTTCCGGGAAGAAGAATTCGAACTTGAGCAGGTCGCGCAGCGCGAACGCCGCCCGCCATGCCGAACGCAGTGGGTCCTCACCCGGCTGCTCCACCGCGGTGAGGGCCGCCAGCTCGAGAATGGCGCGGTTGACGAACCAGTGCACCGCGCTGTTGCGGTAGAACGCCGCCTCGAGATGCGCGCCGGGTTCGATCGCGTACACCGGTTCCAGCCCACCGCGATACACGGTGACCACCCCCGCCAGCGCGAGCTGCTCGAGCACCACCCGCAGGCCCTGCTCATCGCGCAGCGTGGTGAGCTCGCCGCTGGGCAGTCCGCGACCGGCGATATAGCCGAGCACCGGGTCGAGCACCGTGCGCACCTGGCCGAGGGTGAGCGCGCGCTCGTGCACACCGAGCAGGGCCAGGGTGACCAGCGCGTTGACGGTGATCGGGGTGACCTCGTTGATGCCGACTGCGACGTCGAAGGCCAAGCGCTGCACGGCTTTGTGCTCGGCGGCGGCGAGATCGGTCTCGTCGGGAGAGCTGGCCGACCCGGTCTCGGTGTCACGCAGTGGGATGGTCACCGGCCGCAGGTCCAGCGGATCACCGTGCACCCCGAGCCGCTCACGGGCCGAAATCGGTTCGCCGAACCGCACATACACGCGACCGGCCGAATGCTGCTGCAGACGAACATATTTCGCGAGCCAGCCGATACCCTCGGCCTTCTTGGTGCCGCCGGCCTGTTCGCTGGCGATCGCGCCGAGCTCGTTGAGTCGCTCATAGGTGATCGAGACCGGCACGAGCATCACATCGTCGACGCGACGCGACCGGACCGCGGCGGCAAGGTAATTGAGGAGCCCGTAGCGCGGCGGGCGCAGCTTGCCGGTCCTGGTGCGGCCGCCCTCGAAGTACCACTCCATATTGAAGCGCTTGGCCAGCAGGTAGGCGAAGTATTCCTCGACCACTGCCTTGTAGACCTCGTCGTCGCCGAAGCTGCGCCGGATGAAGACCGTTCCGGTGCGCCGCGCGATCGGTCCCATCGGCCAGAAGTTGAGGTTCGCGCCGCCGATCACGTGATTGGGCGGAAAGTCATTGCGCGCCAGCACGTCACCGAGGACGAACGCGTCCACATAGGAGCGGTGCGAGGGCAGGAACACCAGCGGGTGCTTGCGGTTGAGTTTGCGCAGCGCGTCGAGGCCGCGCAGATCGGTGTCGACCTTCCAGGTCGAGGCGTGCACCGGGCGCATCGCCTGGGTGAACAGGTCCGAGACCAGCCTGCTCTGCGCGGCGACCAGTTCGCGCAGCGCCTTCTCCGCGTTGCGATACACCTGGTCGGGTTCGGAGCCGGTCTCGTCGGCGATGTAGTCGAGCTTGCGCTGGAATTCGGGGGAGTCGAGGATCTCCTCGGCCACCAGCTGGGGCACCTTGTATCGATCGCCGATCACGGTGCGTTCGGCGCGTTCGAGCGCGACCACCGCGGCGCGCACCACCGCGCGCGCGAACGGGTCGGCCGAGCCCGCCCGCAGCAGCGCCGCGGCCTCGGGATTGTTGGTGCGCAGCGCGCTGAGCCGGGCGGGTGCGCCCACGAGAACGCGGTGGCGGTCGGGTTCGGTGCGCAGCAACCTGCGCTGCGCGAGCCGGTTGGGTTTGCGTGGATTGGTGAGCATCGCCAGGTCGGCGAAGGTCACCCGGCGCACACCGTCGCGTTCGGGCGGCAGCCACAGCACCCGGACCGGGACCACCAGCGGGTCGTCGTGCCTGCCGACGAGGCGTGTGGTGATGGCCTTCGCGTCGAGGTCGAGCTGGGTCACCGGGGCCGTCGAGTCGATCTCCCTGCCGAGACCACCCTGGGCGATCCAGTCGCCGATCACTTCGCGTTCGACGCCGGAGGCCGCGTCGACCAGGGCGACCACCGAGTCTGCCTGCGGGCCGCGCCGCCCACCTTTGTCGATCATTACTCCATTCAAGCCGCAGATCTGGCTCGGCGCATCGAACTTGGGTTACAGCGCGTTGCGTGGGCGCGTGCGCAGGAGCGGCTCGCGCTCGGAGGCAGGACGGGGCTCGAGTGGGGGAGCCGGGCGGGAGTGGCGAAGAATACCCAGCTTGGGTCTGGATAAACGGCGAGGTAATGCTAACCTAACCAGGCTAAGTTAGGTCAGCTTTACCTTGGAGGATCGTTGTCGTCGACGGAACAACCCGTACGGGTGGAGTATGTGACCGACCCGGCGGCAGCGATGTCACGCCTGGCCGTTTCGGATCGGTTCGGCGAGTACGTGATGTACGAACAGCCCGGTGCGTGGGTATTCGCCGCCGATCCGCTCGGCAGCGTGGAACTGGACGCCGGTGAGCTGCGCACGGTGTGGGGTGAGGAGACCACCGCCCGCGCGTGGACCGGGAGCCCGGCCACCGCCGTCGACGCCGCGCTGGCAGGCCTGCCGCTCGACGGTCGCAACGCCTACGGCTGGATCGGCTTCGAATTCTGCGCCTACTCGCTCGCGGCGACCCACTATCTCAATCCGCTGACCTCGTTGGCGCACCTGATGATTCCGCGGATCGAGGTGCGCATCGACGCCACCGGCGTGCGGATCAGCGGCGCCACCCCGAACGAAGCGTGTGACATCCACGATCTGATCGCCGGCTCGCAGGGTGTCGACCTGCCGGTCGCGACGCCGATCGACGTGCGGCCCGACCCGACGAACTACCAGGAACGAGTCGCCACGGCCGTCGCCGAGATCCGGTCCGGCAGCTATCAGAAGGTGATTCTGTCGCGCAAGGTCGAGCTGCCGTTCGCGGTGGACGTGCCGGCGACCTATCGCCTCGGCCGGGCCAACAACACACCGGCCCGCTCGTTCCTGCTGCGGCTGGGTGGGCTCGAAGCGGCCGGGTTCAGCCCCGAGCTGGTGGCCTCGGTCGACGACGATCGCATCGTCACCACCGAACCGCTGGCCGGTACGCGCGCGTTCGGACTCGGTATCGAGGCCGACGGTGCCGCCCGCGCCGAGCTGCTCGCCGACCCGAAAGAGATCGTGGAACACGCGATTTCGGTGCAGACCTCCTTCGCCGAGATCGCCGAGGTGGCCGTGCCGGGCACCTCCGCGGTCTCCGATTTCATGGCGGTGCGCGAGCGCGGCAGCGTGCAGCACCTGGCATCCACGGTGCGCGGCACACTGGCCGCCGACCGCACCGCATGGGACGCGCTCGAGGTGCTGTTCCCGTCGGTGACCGCTTCCGGCATCCCCAAGCGCGCGGGCGTCGACTCGGTGTTCCGCAATGACCACGATCCGCGCGGGCTGTATTCGGGTGCGGTGGTGTGTGTTTCGCCGACCGGTGCGCTCGAGGCGACGCTGGTGCTGCGGGCGATCTATCAGACCGGTGAAGGTGCGTGGTTGCGCGCCGGCGCGGGGATCGTCGGCCAGTCGCGCCCCGAGCGTGAGTTCGAGGAGACCTGCGAAAAGCTGGGCAGCGTAGCGCCTTACGTGGTCAAGGCTCGGTCCAGCTGAACGACCGAAACCTGCTGCCGGAGGGGCATGTCGGGACAACTGGTTTCGGAGTACATGGGTAACTCCAGGTACTCACATGGGAGAGCTTTCGGTTGATGGCGTCGTCAAGTGCGAACAGCGCGAGAGGTCTACGCTTCGACGCTCAAACCCGGGTGGGGGTGCCAGGTGGAAATAGCCCAGATGACGATCAGGTCGATGACGATGATCGTCACTGACCACCATGGGTAGTAGGGCAGGGACAGGAAGTTGGCGATGATCGACAGGGCGGCCAGGCAGTAGGCGAAGACCCGGGCCCAGGTCGCGGTCACCATCATTCCGATGGCGACAGCGACGAGCAGCACGCCGAGCACGAGGCTGATCCACCCCCAAGTGCTGACGTCGAATGCGTAGGTGTAGTCGCTGGGGATCAGGAATATTTCATCTTTGGTGATGCCAGCTATGCCGCGCAGGATGTTCAGTGTGCCCGACACCAGGAGCATGATCGCCGCGAGCATGGTGACGCCCGCGGCGAGTCCCTGGCGGACGGGATGTGAAGTACTGGTCATGCCTCGACGGTATGGCTGTCGGTGATGGTCCGGATCCCCCGTTATGGGTGAACTGAGAGACTCTTTCATGGCGAAGGCCTTGCTGAGGTGTGCGAGGAAGGCGAGTCAGGCGCGGGCTTGTCGGCTGCGTTCTTCTCGGATTCGGGCATCGCACCGCCGATCAGGACATCGGCCCAGCGGGTGGACGGGTCGATATCGAGCAGCAATGCCTTGACCAGCAGAGTCAACGGGATTGCCAGCACCGCACCGAGCGGGCCGAGTACCCATGCCCAGAAGACGAGTGACAAGAACGTCAGCGTCACACTCAATCCCACTGCGTCGCCGACGAACTTGGGCTGGATGATCGACTGGATCACGAAGTTGATCACGCTGTAGATCACTATCACCCAGATCATCAGAGTCGGTCCGCTGTCGAGCAGCGCCAGTAGCGCGGGCGGGATCACGCCGATGACGAACCCGATATTGGGGATGTAGTTGGTGATGAACGACAGCAGTGCCCACAACACGGGCAGCGGCACTCCGAGCAGCCACAGCGCCCCACCGTCGATGACGGCGACAATCGCGCCGAAAACGGTGGAAACCAGCAGATATTTGCGTGTGCCCTGGACGAAGCCGATCAAGGCCTGTCCGATACCGGGCCTTTCCGCGGCGACCACGGCGATGCGCTGACCGATGCTCATCGCATCGATCGCCATGAACAGCAGGAGCGCGACCACGAAGACGAGATTGGAGAACAACCCGAGGACACCCAGGAGGATGTCGTCGAGCAAACTGACGAGTTTGCCCATGTCCAAGCTATGTAGTGCCTTCTGGACCTGGTCGGGCCCGACTCCGGCGTCGGCAAGCCAACGGCGCAGATTGTCGAGCAGATTGTTCAGTCGTTCGGTGTATTGCGGAAGTTGTGTGGCGAGCTGCGCGATCGACAGCGCGAGCGCGCCTGCCAGGGCGAGCAAGATGGCGACGACCGCCGTGAACGCGGTGATCATCGCCAACCATGCGGGCCAGCCGCGGCGCACGGCGAATTGGCGCACCGGCTGTACCGCGAGTGTCAGTGTGAGAGCCAGAAAGGTCGGCCCGAGGATCCCGGCGAACGCCTTCATCCCGGCGATGGCCACGATCGTCGCGGCGATCGCCAAGAGGACGATCAGGCCGCGCGGTATGGACCAGGCGGGCACCGTATCCGTATCAACCGGCGAGGTATGCGCAGCCACGGCACTCCAATCGTCGCGCCGTTCGTCGGATGGGCACACGGCTCGGTTGTCCGACAATACGGTCGCCGACCGCCGTTGACCTCGCCCGTTACGGATGAAATCGACCGCATGAAGCCGGGTGCATAGTTCACCCGGAAGGTGTGAGGCGTCCTGCGAACGGCCCGCCTAGCGTCATGGCATGGGCTCAGTAATCGGCGGCCTTTTGCCGCTAGCTGTGGGTGTCGCGCTGTCGCCCGTGCCGATCATCGCGACCATTCTGATGATCCTGTCCGAGAACGCAGGCGGCGCCGCCAAGGGGTTCGCTGCGGGCTCGCAGCCGCCCGACTCGGTCTGCTGCTCGACAGTCTTCGGCAGTGGTTGCAGCTCAACAATCATGCGGTGATGGCGATCGTGCTGCTGATCATGGGCGCCGTTGTTGTCGGCAAAGGCATCGGTGGGTTGCGGTAAGAGGAGGAATCGTGGCGCTGTCGATACCGGTGTTCGAGTCACTGCACGGCTACCGGCGGGCGTGGTTGCGGCCCGATGTGATCGCCGGCCTCACCGTATGGGCGGTCATGGTGCCCGAAGCATTGGCCTACGCGACGATCGCGGGGGTGGCGCCGGTTGTCGGCCTGTACGCGGCGGTCCCGTCGCTGGTCCTCTACGCGCTGGTCGGCAGTTCGCGGCATCTGATAGTCGGCCCGATGTCGGCGACAGCAGCCCTGTCAGCGGCGATCATCGCCCCGATCGCGGGTGCTGACAACGGCCGCTACCTCGTGTTGTCGACAGCGTTGGCCATCGCGACCGGCATCGTCGGTCTGCTCGCCGGTCTCATCCGGCTCGGCTTCATCGCCGCGTTCATCTCCGAACCGGTACTCAAAGGCTTCATCGTCGGCCTCGCCCTGATCATCATCATCGGGCAGGTGCCCAAGCTGCTCGGTATCGACAAACACGAAGGCAACTTCTTCGAGCAGACGTGGGGCATCATCACCGAGTTGGGCCACACCCACTGGCGCACTCTGGCGATCGGTCTGATCAGCCTGGCGCTGGTGCTCGCGCTGCGCCGCTGGCTGCCGTTCATCCCCGGTGCGCTGGTCGCCGTGGCGTTCGGCACGGTCGCTGTGGTGGTGTTCGGACTCGACGAGAAGAACGTCGCGATAGTTGGCCATATCGACTCAGGACTACCCGCCCTCGGGCTGCCGTCGGGCGTGTCCTTTCGCGACTACCTCGACCTGCTGGGACCAGCGGTCGGGGTGTTGTTGATCGGCTTCGCCGAGGGCCTCGGCGCGGCGAAAACCTATGCGGCCAGGGCCGGGTACGCCATCGACCCGAACCGGGAACTGCTCGGCCTCGGTGCGGCCAATCTCGGCGCGGGGTTCAGCTCGGGGATGGTCGTCAACGGCAGTTTGTCCAAAACCGCCGTCAATGGTGGCGCCGGGGCGAAGACCCAGCTCAGCGGGCTTATTGTCGCCTGCCTCACCCTGATCACATTGCTGTTTCTGACCGGGCTGTTCGAGAAGTTGCCGGATGCGACATTGGCGGCCATCGTGATCGCGGCCGTCATCGAGCTGGTCGACATCGCCGCCCTGCGCCGCCTCTACCGCGTCTGGACGCACCTGCTCGGCAGCATCTACGGCAAAGCGGCGCGCGCGGATTTCCTGGCCGCGATGGCTGCGATGCTGGGTGTGCTGTTCTTCGACACGCTGCCAGGTCTGCTGATCGGCATCGGTGTGGCGATGTTGCTGCTGGTGTACCGGGCCTCGCAACCGCAGGTGGCCAGGCTCGGCAAGGAAGGATCGTTGTGGGTCGCCGCCGAGCGGCACCCGGACGCGGCGACGCGCCCCGATCTGCTGGTCGTACGGGTCGAATCGGGATTGTTCTTCGCCAACTCCGACTATGTGAAGGACCAGATCGAAGGGCTGTGCACCGACCGCACTCGCATGGTCGTTCTCGACGCCGAGACCTCGCCGTCGATCGACGTGACTGCCGCGGCGATGCTGCTCGCGTTGCGTGACGCGCTGGCGGCCCGGCGTATCGGGTTCGCGATCGCGCGCCCGATAGCCCAGTTCGGTGACGCGCTCGGCTCGGCCGAGCACGGTGACGTCCCGATCCCGATCCATTCCACCGTCGCTGCCGCTGCCGCGGCCCTGCCCGGGTCATGAACGTGCTCGCCTGCCGAAAGGAAAGCAGATGAATGGCATTTTGGTCGCCCTGGTCGGAGCGCTGTTGTGCTTCTACGGGATTCGCTCGGTCAACTTGGGCTTGCTCGCGATCGGATTCGGTCTGGGCTGGCTGATCGCCGACCTGTTCAACGCGAGTTTCTGGTGGTTGCTGTTGGTCGGACTGATCGGCGCGGTGTCGGTCTGGGCGGTCACCTCGCTGGTGTTCCGTTTCGCCGCCTATTTCATCGGCGGTCTCACCGGCGTGATGATCGGCACCAAACTGGCGACGGTCTTGCAGCCCGGCGACAAGAACTTCGCCTTGAGCATGATCGTCGCGCTCGCGATGGGTGTTGCGGGCGCGTTCCTGGCGCAGAAGTTCCGGGCCCGCGCGCTGCTGTGGTTGACCTCGATCGGCGGCGCGAGCATGGTCTGCAGCGGTGTCGCGCGGTTCAGCGACTCGCTGTCGTTCCTGCGCGATCCCGAAACCGGCTGGCAGCAGGTCACCGCCACCCTGGCCTGGGCGGGTCTTTCAGTCCTCGGCTGGATTACGCAGCGTCATCTTTTCGCCGAGAAGCTCGGTATCGAGCACCTGGTCGGCGACGACGAGCCGGACATGAGAGACCGCAACGGCGGGTGGCCCGGGAAATAACCTGGTCGGGCGAAATTCACCCGCTTAGGGTGAGGTCGCCTGCCCCTCCTGATGTGATGCTGCGGTCAACCGATTTCGTGGAAGGGATCTGATGACAACCCAGCAGGAAGCCTCCACCAGCATCGAAGCCGCGAACGACAGCGTGCAGCGCACGCTACCTTTCGACGACACACAGGATTTCGCTGACGCTGAGCGAGGGCTCATCGCCCGGTTGTCGCCAGCGGTGGTGCGCAACGACGACGGCGCGGTGGTGTGGGACAGCGGCGCGTATTCCTTCCTCGATGACGAGTGCCCGCCGACGGTGAATCCGAGCTTGTGGCGGCAGTCGAAATTGGTTGCGATGCAGGGCTTGTTCGAAGTCACCGACGGCATCTATCAGATCCGTGGGCTCGATCTGTCGAACATGACCTTGATCGAGGGCGAGACCGGTGTGATCGTGATCGACCCGCTGATCTCGGTCGAAACGGCCGCGGCGGGGCTCGCGCTGTACCGCGAGCATCGTGGTGACCGGCCGGTGACCGGTGTGATCTACACCCATTCCCATATCGATCACTTCGGTGGGGTCAAAGGTGTGACGACCGAACAGGACGTCGCCGCCGGCCGGTGCCCGATTCTGGCCCCGGTGGGATTCACCGAGCACGCGGTCGAGGAGAACGTCTATGCCGGAACCGCGATGGGGCGGCGTGCGGCGTATATGTACGGCGCGGCGCTGCCTCGCGGACCACTGGGTGCCGTCGGCGCCGGGCTGGGGGCGACGACCTCGACCGGGATGGCGACGTTGATCGCGCCCACGGTGCAGATCGACCACACCGGCCAGACCGTGATCCTCGACGGGGTCCGGATCGAGTTCCAGATGACGCCGGGTACCGAGGCCCCTTCGGAGATGAACTTCTACTTTCCCGACCGGCGCGCACTGTGCATGGCCGAGAACGCCACCCACACCCTGCACAATCTGCTGACGCTGCGTGGCGCGCTGGTGCGTGACCCGCATGTGTGGTCGAAGTACCTGACCGAGGCGATCAACCGCTACGCGGGCCGCGCCGACGTCGTGTTCGCCTCCCATCACTGGCCGACCTGGGGGACCGAACGGCTCACCGAGTTCCTGTCGGTGCAGCGTGACCTCTACGGCTACCTGCATGACCAGACGTTGCGGGCTTTGAACAAGGGCGCCACGGGGATCGAGATCGCCGAGGAGATCCAGTTGCCTCCGGCGATCGAGAAGTCCTGGTCCACCCGCGGCTACTACGGCTCGGTCAGCCACAACGTCAAGGCGATCTACCAGCGGTACATGGGCTGGTTCGACGGCAATCCGTCAACTCTGTGGCAGCACCCACCCACCGAATCGGCCCGTCGCCATCTGGATTTCATGGGTGGCGCCGACGAGGTCGTCGCCAAGGCGCGAAAGTCCTACGCGGACGGCGACTTCCGGTGGGTCGCCCAGGTGCTGAACTACGTGATTTTCGCCGAGCCGGACAATGCCGAGGCAAAGGAGTTGCAGGCCGACACGCTCGAACAGCTCGGCTACGGTTCCGAGAATGGCACCTGGCGCAATTTCTTCCTGATGGGCGCCTACGAGTTACGCAACGGCAGCGTCGGCACCCCGACGGTCACCGCCGCGCCGGACATCATGGCCGAGCTGTCGGTCGAGCAGGCGTTCGACGCCGTCGCATTGCGGGTAGACGGTCCGCGGGCATGGTCGGCGTCGATCGTCATCGATTGGCGGATAGCCGATTCCGCGAATGTGCATCGCACTCAGCTACGCAACGGGCTGCTCGTCCATTTCGATGTCGAGGGCGACCTACCGGCCGCCGAGCTCACGGTCACGCTCAGCGAATCGGATCTACGGGCAGCCCTGCTCGGTGGCGAGGATCTGCAGAAGATGGTCTCGGCGGGCCGGGTCTCCATCGACGGTGACGCCGGCAAGCTGGCCGAGCTGGTCGGCTACCTGGATGCCCCCGACCCGGACTTCGCCATCGTGACACCCTGATTCGCACCGCGTCGACCACGAAGGGATCGCCGCATGCTGGGATTTCTGGTTCCCGCAGATCAGCGTCGCTCGTTGGACGAGCTCACCGACAAGCTGGATCTGTCCGTCGGCGATGCTCCCGCGAAGCGGTCGGCGTTCTGGATCATGCTGGTGCTGTCCGCGGTGATCGCGATTTCCGGTGTCATCGGTGACTCCACCGCGACAGTGATCGGTGCGATGATCGTCGCTCCGCTGTCGATTCCGATCCTCGGTGTGGCGCTCGGGGTGGTCACCGGACGAGCGGCGCTGGTCGGTCGCAGTCTGATTCTGGTGCTGGCGGGGGTCGTCGTCGTTGTCGTGTTGGGGTTCGTGTTCGCGCAGTTACTGCCGAATCCGGTCAATGTTCTGTCGAACGCGCAGGTCGTGGGACGAACGTCACCGAAGCTGATGGATCTGACCGCGGCCTTGGCGACCGGGCTGGTAGCGGCGGTCGCGATCACGCGCCGTGACGTCGGTGATGTGCTGCCCGGTGTCGCGATCGCGATTTCACTGGTGCCCCCGCTCGGTGTTGTCGGGGTATGTCTGGGTTCGCAGGCGCCCTCGCTCGCGCTCGGTGCGTTCGTGCTGTTCGCGTCGAATGTCGTCGCCATGATCATCACCGTGACAACGGTGCTGCTCATCTCGGGCTACGCCGGGGAGGCCGAGGCATCGACCGCCCGCCGGGGTCGCGCCTATCTGGTGCTGGGTGCCGCGCTGGTGCTGGTGGCGATACCGATGGTGATCAACTCGCTGTCGACCCTGTGGGCGAGGCAGATCGGCGACGCGACGCGCGACTGGCTGGGCGATGCGCCGGGCGCGCAGGTCGTCGACGTGTCGGTACAGGGCGATATCGCGACAATCTCGGTGCTCGGTCCCCAACAGTTGCCGCCGGTCGCCGAGTTGCAAGACGCGGTGAATGATCTCGTGCCGTGGGATCCGAAGGTGGTCGTCGTCCATACAGTCGGGGCCAGACTCCAGCAGTGACCGGCGAGCATGCCGAACGACCGGCGCGGCGGGCCTCTGATCGGCTCCGCGGCGCTGGTCGTTCGTTGGCTGGTCAGCCGAGCAGCTGGGCCTTGGCTGCGGCGAACTCGGCATCGGATAACGCGCCGGCGGAATGCAGCTCGCTCAACTGTTTCAGCTTTCCGACCATGTCCTCCGGTTCTGTGGTCGGTGGCGTGGGCGGGGGAGCGTAGGCGGGCTGCTGCGCGGGCGCTTGCTGCGTGTATGCCTGCTGCTGGTCGGCGTATGCCTGGTGTTCGGCCGAGCGTCTGGCGGCCCTGTTGTTGATCGCGTTGGAGGTGGCGGTGGCAGTGCCGGCGACCACCGCGGTCCGCGCCATCGCCCCGAGTAATCCCGGCCGCCCGATGCGGCCTCGTCGTAGCGGCATATCTGCTCCTTCCTAGGCCGTCATCGCGGCGGATACCGCGGATTCGACGACGTCACGGGGTACCGGCACCTGCAGCGCGACCTCGCCCTCGACGCCGCGTACCGCTGATGCCAGTCGCATGGCCCAGGTCTGCTCGAAGACCAGGATCAGGACCGTACTCCCGGGTTCCAGCGACGCGCGCACGACTTCGACATCGGAGTCGCTGACCAGGTCGATATCGGCGGCGGTGAGCCCCGTGAGACCCACCTCGGTCAGGTTGTCGTCGATCTCGGATTCGGTGATCGTGCCCGCCTCGTCCATCGTCAGCACCACCATGTCCAGCAGCGTTATCAGCCCGTTCCCGACGACCTCGGCGACCGCGTCAGTGACGGACGAGTCGATAGTGGTGCCGGGAAAGGCGAGGACGACGAATTCGACCGGGCCGAGCACAGGTGTTGATCCCATCCCGCGATGGTGCGCCGTAGCGCCCTCGGGCGCCTCACCCGATTCGGGTGAACCGTCGAATCCGGTCTCCTCCGCCAGGCGCCGACCTCACCCGGTTCGGATGATGCGCATCGCGATTCGGACTTGGGATGATCGCCGGACCTGAACCATACGGCGGGCCCGAAGGAGCGTGGCATGCGTAACCCATTCGCGGGTCAGCGCATGACGAAGGCCGATGTTGTCGCGGGTGTGCCAGGCGGGATCGGCGGTGTCCCCGATGGGATGGCGGCTGGTCTGCTGGCCGGGGTCAGCCCGGTACACGGGCTCTACGCGAGCTTGGCCGGACGATTCTTCGGTGGCATCGGCACCAGCACCAGGTTGATGGTGGTCACCACGACCGGCGCGTCTGCGCTGGCGGCGGGTTCGGTGCTCACCGACATCGCGCCCGAGGAGCGGTCGGCCGCCATGGTGGTGCTGACCTTGGTCGCCGGTATCGCCATGCTCGTCGCCGCTGTGCTGCGGCTCGGCCGCTACACAAGGTTCGTCTCGCATTCGGTGATGACGGGATTCCTGCTCGGCGTCGCGGCGAACATCGTGTTCGGGCAGCTGCCCGTGCTCGTCGGCGCGCCGTCGGAAGGGTCGGTGGCCGCGCTGAAGGCACTGCACGTGGTGTTGCATCCGCGCCAGATCGACTGGCGCTCGGCCGTGGTCGGTGGTCTCGCGGTCCTGCTGCTTTTCGCCGTCGCGCGGACCAGGTTCCGGACCGTCGCCTCGCTGGTCGGGCTCATCGTGCCGACCGCGTTGGTGCTCGCCCTCGGGTGGGATTCGGTGGCGACGGTGTCGGACGCGGGCGAAATTCCTCGCGGATTTCCCCTGCCGCAGGTGCCCGAGCTGAGCTTGTTGTCGCCGTCGCTGATCGCGGGGGCGCTCGCGGTGACCGTCATCGTGCTGGTCCAAGGCACCGGCGTCGCCGAATCGGCGCCGAACCCGGACGGTTCCCGCGCGAAGACCGACCGCGACTTCTGCGCGCAGGGCATCGGCAACCTCTTCGCCGCTCTGTTTCGCGGCATGCCGGTGGGTGGCTCGCTGGGACAGACCGCGATCAATGTGAGCTCCGGGGCGCGCACCAGATGGGCGGGGATGTGGTCGGGACTGTGGATTCTCGTGATCCTCGTCGCGCTCAGCGGGGTGGTTGGCCGGGTGCCGATGCCGACCTTGGCGGCGATCCTCATGTTCGCCGCGGTCGGCTCGATGAACATCGATCAGGTCGTCGCGATCTGGAGCAGCGGCAGCATCTCGCGCACCGCGCTCGGCGTCACCTTCGTCGCGACCCTGCTGCTACCGGTAACCGCTGCGGTCGGGGTCGGCGTGGCGATCTCGCTGCTGATGCAGCTCAACCAGGAGGCGATCGACCTGAAGGTCGTTCGGCTGCGGGTGGAGGGTGAGCACCTGCTCGAGTCGATCGTGCCGAAACACCTGTCCGACAACGAGATCGTGATCCTGGACGTGTACGGCAGTCTCTTCTACGCGGGCGCGCGCACCCTGCAGTCCCGGCTGCCCGACCCTACCGGCGCCAGGGACTGTGTGGTCATCCTGCGACTGCGGGGCAGGGCCAGCGTCAGTTCGACCTTCCTGCACATCATCGCCGACTACGCGCGCCGCCTCGACGCGACGGGCGGACGCCTCTATCTGAGCGGTATCGATCCGCGGATCCGCGCGGTGTGGACTGACGAGCTGCTCGACGGCCAAGGCATCAAGATCGAGTTCTATCCGGCATCCAGCACCATCGGCGAATCGACGTTGTCGGCCTACGCCGACGCCGAGGTTCGGATCAACGAGCGACGGAGGTCCTGACGTGGGTGGTCTGCTGGTCATGCTGTTGCCCGAGATCGTGGGCCTGATGATCACGCCCGGCGCGGTCATCGGCTGTGTGCTGCTGTTGCGTTCGCGGCAGCCGGTCCGCAACGCGTCGCTGTTCGGCACCGGATTCCTGGTCGTCTACTTCATCGTCGCACTGGCC
Source organism: Nocardia sp. NPDC059195 (assembly GCF_042754695.1). Taxonomy (NCBI): domain Bacteria; kingdom Bacillati; phylum Actinomycetota; class Actinomycetes; order Mycobacteriales; family Nocardiaceae; genus Nocardia; species Nocardia sp. NPDC059195. The sequence continues at coordinate 109,662 of NZ_JBHZBG010000014.1, forward strand.
GCCGTCCTGGGCGGTGCGTCCGATCCGGCAGCCACGTCCTCGCGGGCATCCGCTTTCGCCGGACTCACCGTAGGTGTGCTGTTCCTGGCGGGCGGATGCTGGCTGCTGTACCGCAAGCCTCGACCGACCGCCGAACGGCCGAGACTGCTCGCCGAACTCGACTCCGCCGGTCCACGCAAAGCTTTCGCATTGGGGGTGGTGATGGGCGTGCTCAACCCCAACCTGTTCATCATGCTCTCGGGTATGAGCGCCATCTCGAGTTCGGCCGTCACCATCGGTGCGGCACTCATTGCCACCTTCGTCCTGCTGGTCGCGGCCGTGGCCGACTTCATCATCCCGATCGCGATTTTCGTGGCCGCCGGTGAGCGCGCCGAACGCGGCCTGGCCGTACTCGAAACATGGATGCTCGCCCACAGCAGAACCCTGACCTTGGCGGTGCTGCTCGGCTTCGGCGCTCTGTTCACCGTGCGCGGCATCGTCAACCTCGTTGGCTGACCGGGCCTGGCGTCTTTCCGAATCCGGTCCGGCAGCTATCAGAAGGTGATTCTGTCGCGCAAGGTCGAGCTGCCGTTCCCGGTGGACGTGCCGGCGACCTATCGCCTGGGCCGGGCCAACAATACGCGCTCGAGGTGCTGAGTTCGAGGAGACCTGCGAAAAGCTGGGCAGCGTAGCGCCTTACGTGGTCAAGGCTTTTACCGCCTTCGCGTGACCTGTGTCGGAGGGGCGTTGCGGGACAACTGATGTTGCGACGAAAGCGGCTCGGCCCGAAGGTGTTCGGGTCGCGATGGAGAGCACGACGATCATGGTGAGTCCGGTGCCGACAAGCATCGCACGGATACTGACCAGGTCGGCCAGTGGGCCGAATACCGCCATGCCGATCGGTGTGGCCATGGCCATCACAATGCTGACGTAGCCGAATACGCGCCCATGCATCGTTGGTTCGACGGTTTCCTGTAGCAGTGTCATGAATGAGGTCGAGAATGGCGGAACCAGCAGCCCCAGCGCGAACATGAAACCGAAGAAGACCCACACCGTGGGACTCAGTCCGAGTCCCACGGTAGCGATCCCGAAGCCGTTGACGGCCACCAGGATCAGCCGCATTCGGGCGCGTTCGGCCAGCCCGGTGGAAATCAGGATGCCGCCGAGCAGCATGCCCAGGCTGAAGACGATCTCCAGTGCCGCCAACTTCCATTCCTGCGAGCCGAAGCTGCGCATGAGCATGAGTGGTGTGACGAACGACGGGGCGACGGTAAGTAGGAAGATCGCCGCATAGAGGACTAGTAACCAGCGCACCGTCGGTTGCGAGCGGATGTACTGTGCGCCCTCGACGAGGTCCTGCCGGTAGGTGGCGGCTGCCTGTCCAGGGGCCCGTTCCAGCGTGGGGACGGCGACCAGCGCCAACAATCCGATCCCAATGACGGCGGTGATGACATCCAAGAAGAAGACGGGGACGATCCCGAAGGCAGCGAACAGCGCACCAGCAGCGGCCGGCGCGAGCAGTGCCATCGCCGACTGGATGGTTTGAAAGACGCCATTGACGCGCATCAACTGCTCAGCCGGCACCAATTGCGGGATCATCGCCTGCACTGCCGGAGTCTGGAAGCCGGCCCCGGCCGAGCGGACCGCGACCGCCAGCAGGAGGATCCACAGCTCATCCACGCCGGTGGACATGAGCACCGCGAGGGTCATGGTCGCTGCGGCGATCACGCCGTCCGAGGTCATTACCAGTACCCGGCGGTTCATTCGATCCGCGAGCACGCCCCCGAAGAGCGAGATCAGCCCCTGTGGCAGGAAGGCGGCGACGGCGTAGAGAGCTACCGCCGATCCTGATCCAGTCTCCAGTGTCACCCACCACATAACGACGAACTGCACAACCATCGAGCCGAACAGCGACACCGTCTGCCCGATGAGGAACAGGACCACAGTGCGCCGCCACGGCCTGATGTCCGGTTCCGCCGCTACCGACTTCGTGACGTCATCCGCTCTATCCTGCTGCACCGGCCGTCCTCCACGTCGCATTCCCGCCTTCGAGCACGCAAATACGCGTGTCCGCGCCCTATCCTACCTACCGATAGGTAGGTTTTGCGAACGGGGCTGCCCCGGCCGAATCCCTCGCCGAGCTACCGATCGGAGGCCGCGCCTCGAAGGAAGAGGTCGACGATGTCCTGAATCAGCTGGTCAACAGGTTGAGGCGTGCAGCGCAGGCTGGGCGGCATCGCCAGATCAGTCGGCACGGGTACGGCAGTGGCGGCGAGCTCCATGACGGCCGTAGCGAGGAAGCCGGGATCGGCCTGGCGCAGCTCACCCGCGGCAATGGCGGTGGCCATCAGATCGGCGACCGGCTCGATCAGACCGCGCACATAGGCATGAGAGATCTCGGCCCGCTGAGTCTCGTCGAGGTACCGGGTGGCACGGTAGATCTGATCGCTCAGTGTCGAGTTGTATACGCCCCGAGCGTAGGAGGCCACCAGTGCCACCAACTGGCCCCGGATAGTGTCTGGTACGGCGAGCGACTCCCGCAGGATGGCGGAAGCCTCCTCGATGTGGGCAAACGCGACCTCCCTGAACAGGGCCGGTTTCCCGCCGGGAAAATGGTGGTAGAGGCTGGCTTTCTTGACGTCCACGGCTTTGGCTATCTCGTCGAGAGAAACTCCGAGGTAACCGAATTCGGCGAGCCTGCGCCCGAATTCGTCACGAGCCCGGCTGCGGGTGTCATGCTGGCGCGGCATGTGGTCGACCCTCCTCGCAAAAGGCAGCAAACCCTCAGTATACCTACCTACCGATAGGTAGGCGATAACCCTTCCGGTGAGAACGTCGGTAACTCACCGGAAACGGGCTAACCGATCCACTGTCTGGCCGCCAACACAAACCAACCCTGTGCCTAGGTCTGGCCATGCGTCGCGAAGAGGCGGACCAGCGCCTTCTTGTCGATCTTGCCGACCGCGGTGATCGGCAGTGAATCCGCCTGGCGGACAAGGTCAGGGAGCTTGTAGGTGGCCAGGCCGCGTTCGGTGAGGAAGGTTTTGATCTCGCCGAGGGTCGGCAGGTCTCCGGTGACAACCAGGACGACGCAGGCCTTTTCGCCGAGCGAGGCATCCGGCAGGCCGACCGCGGCGGCGTGGCGGACCGCGGGGTGGGCGAGCAGGTGCTCCTCGAGTTCATCGCAGGAGATGTTCTCGCCACCGCGGTTGATCACGTCCTTGATCCGGCCGCTCACGATCAGGTGGCCGCTGGGCAGCTGGCGGACGAGGTCGCCGCTGCGGTAGAAGCCGTCGGGGGTGAAGGCGCGCGCATTGTGCTCGGGCGCACGGTAATAGCCGCGCAGCGTGTAGGGGCCGCGGGTGAGCAGTTCGCCTTCCTCGCCCTGGGCGACATCGTCGCCGTCGGCGTCCACGACACGCAGTTCGTCGGCGGGCGACAGCGGTCGGCCCTGGGTGGTGCACACCAGTTCTTTGTCATCGTCGAGACGGGTGTAGTTGAGCAGCCCCTCGGCCATCCCGAACACCTGCTGCAAGGTGCACTGCAACGCGGGCTCGACCTCGCGGGCGTTCACCTCGGCCAGTCGCGCCCCGCCCACCTGCAGCAGGCGCAGCGAACTCAGGTCGGCGTCTTCCCAATCCACGGCCGCACTCCACAATTGGGCCAGCGGTGGGACGACACCGGTGACGCTCACCCGGTGCTTCTCGATCGCGGCGAAGGCGGCTTCGGGGCTCGGGTCGAGGGTGAAGGCGATGGCGCCGCCGGTCGCGACGGTGCCGAGGATGCCGGGGCAGGCCAGCGGGAAGTTGTGTGCGGCAGGCAGAGTCGCGAGGTAGACATCATCGGGGGTGAGCTCGCAGACCTGCGCGCTGGCGGTCGCGTTGTAGACGTAGTCGTCGTGGGTGCGGGCGATCAGCTTCGGCAGGCCGGTAGTGCCGCCGGAGACCAGCATCACCGCGATCTCGGACGGGTCGACATCGGGCAGCGAATCACCATCGCGGGCAACCGAATCGAGGGCGACGAACCCGACCCGACTGCCGTCGACGGCGGCCCGGCGGTGCGACTGAGCGGCACCTTCCGGCGTCCCCGGATCATCGGCGACCAAGACGTGCCGCAAGCTCGGCACCGCCCGCCGCACAGTCGCGGCGAGCTCGAGGTAATCGAAATCGCCGAGCCGTTCCGGAATGAGGTAGGCCACGGCCTCCGAGAGTGCGGCCAGGTGCTCGATCTCGACGCGGCGGTGCGCAGGCAGGGTGAGGACCGGGATGATGCCCGCGCGCAGCAGTCCGAACAGCGCCGTCGCGAACTCGGGGATGTTCGGCAACTGCACGATCACCCGGTCGCCGGGATTGATGCCGAGCGCGAGCAGTCCGTGCGCCATCCGATCGGCGGCGGCGTCGAGCTCGGCGTAGGACTGAGCACCGGAGTCGCTGAGAACAGCCGGACGCTGAGGCTGGGTGCGCGCGGTGTCGCGCAGCAGATCGCCGAGCGTGCGCCCGGCCCAGTAGCCCGCAGCCCGGTACTCCTGCGCCGCGGCGTCGGGAAACGGGACGTAGCCCTCGCGATGGCCGGTTGCCGATGTCGACGTCACGTACTGCCTCACTCGATCTCGCTACACTTGCAAAGGTTAGGCAACCCTATCTCAATGGAGTAGGCTGCCGCCGGGCAGTACCGAATCCGTCCGGTGATGGGCGGCGAGCAAGGAGTGATCGGCAGATGGAGACAGCACCCGCAGGCGGCGCCGGGATCGACCGCGCCGAGATCCGCGCCGCGATCGCCCGCCATCTCGACATCACCCCCGACGCCGTCGCCGAGGCCGACGACCTGATCCAGCTCGGCCTCGACTCCATCCGCACCATGAAGCTCGCGGGCGCCTGGCGCAAGCGCGGCATCGCCGTGAACTTCGCCCTCCTGGCCGCCCATCCCACTGTCGACGCCTGGCACGCCCTGCTCAACGGGGCGGACCCCGATGACCTCGCGGCGATTGGTGCCGACGAGTCGACCGTGGCTTCCCCGGCCGCCGACGTCGCTGCTGCCGAAGCGGCGATCGGGGGCGGGGCACCCGGCGCCGCCGCGATCGGCACGACAGCAGGTGTCGACGGCGTCCAGTCCACCGCGACCGAATCCGTGCTCGTCCCGGATGACGGCACCCCGTTCGCGCTCGCGCCCATGCAGCACGCGTACTGGATCGGGCGGTCCGACGCGCAGGAGCTCGGTGGTGTCGCGGCACATCTCTACGTCGAATTCGATGGCGCCGATGTGTATCCCGAGCGGCTCGAGCAGGCGGTCGAGCAGCTGCTGTCGCGCCATCCCATGCTGCGCACCCGGTTCCTGCCCGACGGCACCCAGCAGACCCTCGACCGGCCCGGCCGGGCGGTGTTCGGCGTGACCGATCTGCGCGAGGCATCCGCCGAGGAGGCCGAGCAGCGCCTCGGGGAGTTGCGCAGCGCGCGGACGCATCAGCGGATGGCGGTGGAGGACGGTCAGGTGATCGATATCGCGCTCACCCGCCTCGCCGATGGCCGCACCCGCCTGCACCTCGATGTCGACATGCTCGCCGCCGACGCGATGAGCTACCGCATCCTCATCACCGACCTTGCCCGGCTCTACCACGGCGAACAGCTACCGCCCCAGGACTACACCTTCCGCCAGTACCTGGCCGAGCACCAGCCGGACAACCGCCGTCCGGGCACCGCCGCCGACCAGCTGAACGTCCCTGCCGACCAGCTGAACATCCCTGCCGACCAGGCGCAGGGTGCTGCCTCCAGCCATCCGGGCATTGCCGCGAACCACCAGCAGCGCGCCGGCGACGAGCGCTCGATTCCCGCTCTCGCCGACGAACGGGCCCGTGATCGCGCCTGGTGGCAAGACCGCCTCGGCGAGCTGCCCGGTGCGCCGGAACTTCCATCGGCCCAGCACATCTCGGACCCGAACCGCACGATCCGCCTGCACCGGTGGCTCTCGCCGCACGCCAAGGCGCAGGTCTTCGATGCCGCGCACGCCCGCGGCATCACCCCGGCGATGGCGCTGGCCTCGGTGTTCGCCGAAACCATCGGCGGCTGGTCGGCGCAGCGCCGCTTTCTGCTGAATCTGCCCCTGTTCCACCGTGAACCGGTGCACCCGCAGGTCGACGGTGTCGTCGGTGACTTCACCTCCTCGGTGCTGCTCGAAGTCGATGTCACCGAGCCCGCCACCGTCGCCGACCGTGCCCGCGCCCTGCAGCAACGCCTCCACGAAGCGGGCGCGCACTCCGCGTACTCGGGCCTGGAGGTCCTGCGCGACCTGGGCCGTCACCGCGGCGAACCGGTGCTGGCTCCTATCGTCTACACCAGCGCCCTCAACCTCGGCGAACTCTTCCCCGACGTCGTCACCGACACCTTCGGCGACCCCGCGTGGATCATCTCGCAGGGCCCGCAGGTCCTCCTCGACGCGCAGATCACCGAGGTCCGCGGCGGTCTGCTGCTGAACTGGGACATCCGCGAATCCGCCTTCCCCGCGGGCATGGTCGACGCCATGTTCACCCGCTACATCGAAGCGATCGAACGCCTCGGCGGCCAGCCTGCCGAGGCATCGCTCGAGCCTGCGCCGGCCCAGGTGTCTTCGAATGGCGCGGTCGCCAACGGCTCCCACCTGCCGCAGGTGGCGGACGGCGTGACCTCGGCGACGCTGCCGGTCGTACCCACCGAAGCAGCGGAAGTTCCGGTTGACTCAACCGAACGCGCGCGGTTCGCCGGGGGAGCGGGGTGGCAGGCCGAGGCCGGCGTGCGAATTCCGGTGGAGCAGGCCGCTACTCGGGCGCGCGTGAACGCCACCGCGGGGCCGGTGACCGGCGGGCTGCTGCACACCGGGTTCTTCGCGAACGCGGCGACGAATCCGTCCGCGCCCGCGGTGCTGTGGGAGCCCGCGGGACAGCTGACCTATGGCGCGCTGGCCGCCGACGCGCTGGCCGTGGCCGGTGCGTTGCGGGAAGTCGGTGTGGCGCCGGGTGATTCGGTCGCGGTGCAGCTCCCGAAGGGCCCCGACCAGATCGTCGCGGTGCTCGGGGTGCTCGCGGCAGGCGCGGTGTACGTGCCGATCGGGTTCGATCAGCCCGCCGCCCGTCGCGCCGAAATCCTCAGCACCGCGGGCGTGGTCGCCGTGCTCACCGTGGGCGGTGCGCAGATCCCGGACACGCGGGCGATCGACCTGGCGCAGGCGCGCACACACGCGGAACCGTTGGCGCGCCCGCTTTTCGGCGACCCGGAGAACATCGCCTACGTGCTGTTCACCTCCGGCTCCACCGGCAAGCCCAAGGGTGTCGAGGTGCCGCACCGCGCCGCCATGAACACCATCGACGACCTCAACGAACGCTTCGACCTCGGCCCCGCCGACCGCGCGCTGGCCCTGTCTGCCCTCGAGTTCGACCTCTCCGTCTACGACATCTTCGGCCTGCTCGCAGCAGGTGGTGCGGTGGTCACCGTCGACGACGCGCAGCGCACCGACCCTGCCGTGTGGGTCGAACTCATTCGCCGCCACCGGATTTCGCTGCTCAACTGTGTCCCGAGCCTGCTGGACATGCTGCTCACCGCCGCGCCCAGCACCCGTGGCTCGGGTGCTGCGGGCTCGCCCCGAGCCACGGATGTTTCGGGTTCGGCGCAGGTCGCCGACGACGCTCGGACCGCACCGGCTACCGCCGCACCGTCGGCGCCGCTGACATCGCTGCGTACGGTGATTCTCGGCGGCGACTGGGTCGACGTCGCGCTCCCCGCGCGCCTCGCCGCGGTGGCCCCGAACAGCCGTTTCGCCGGGCTCGGTGGCGCCACCGAAACCGCGATCCACTCCACCATCTGCGAGGTCGTCGAGGGGCGGGTCCCCGCCGAGTGGACGGCCGTGCCCTACGGCACCCCGCTGCGCAATGTGCAGTGCCGTGTCGTCGGCCCGGCGGGCAATGACTGCCCCGATTGGGTGAGCGGAGAACTGTGGATCGGCGGTGACGGCGTGGCCGCCGGCTACCGCAACGACCCCGAGCGCACCGCCGACCGTTTCGTCACCCACGAGGGCCTGCGCTGGTACCGCACCGGCGACCTGGCCCGCTACCTGCCCGACGGCGGCCTGGAATTCCTCGGCCGCGCCGACCACCAGGTCAAGATCCGGGGCTACCGGGTGGAACTGGGCGAGGTGGAGAGCGCATTGCGCGCTGTGCCCGGTATCCGCCACGCGGTCGCCGCGGTGGTCGGTACGGCCGCGCCGAAATTGGTCGCGCTGGTGGTGCCGACCCCGGACGTGGTTCTCGACGTCGACGTGGTGCTCGCCGCGACCGCCGAGCTGGTCCCGGTCTATATGGTGCCGACCCGGCTCGAACTGCTGGCCGAGCTGCCGCTCACCTCGAACGCCAAGCCGGACCGTAAGGCCATTCGCGCCGTCCTCGAGAAGGGCGAGGGCACTGAGGAATTCGTCGCACCGCGCACCGATCTCGAACGCGCGCTCGCCGCGGTCATCGCCGAGGTGCTGGTCACCGAGCAGATCGGTGTCACCGACGATTTCTTCGCCCTCGGCGGCGATTCGGTGCTCGCCACCACCGCCGTCGCCCGCATCCGCGAATGGCTCGACGCCCCCGACACCGTCGTCGCCGACCTGTTCACCGCCCGCAGTGTCGCTGCGCTGGCGGCGCGAATGCTGGAGCGGGAGAAGGACTCCGGCGACACGGGCAGGCTCGAGCTGGTCGCGACGATGTATCTGGAAGTCGCCGCGATGACCGACGAAGAGGTCCTGGCGCAGTCGTGATGACCACACACCACCGCGCACTCGGGGTGCCGATTCCGGCCGGTGCCGAAATGTTCGCCAGGCGCGCTCGCCAGGGCCGGTGCGCGGTGGTGCTGGGTGCGAACTATGCACCGGCACTTGCCGATTCGCGCATTCCCCCGGCGTTGCTAGACTTCCGCCAGTGAGTAAGTGGACTATCGCTGACCTGCCCGACCAGACCGGCCGCACGATCATCGTCACCGGTGCCAACAGTGGTCTCGGCGCCGCCACCGCGCGTGCGCTGTCCGGGGCGGGTGCGGCCGTGATCCTGGCCTGTCGCGATGTCGCCAAGGCGGAGCGGGTCGCCGCGGGGATGCCCGGCGAGACCGAGGTCCGCGCACTCGACCTGGCGAACCTGAATTCGGTGCGCGCCTTCACCGATTCGATCGAGCGCGTCGACGTGCTGATCAACAACGCGGGCGTGATGGCCCTGCCGCTGCGCCGCACCGCCGACGGCTTCGAAATGCAGTTCGGCACAAACCATCTCGGTCACTTCGCGCTCACCAACCTGTTGCTCGACCGCATCACCGACCGCGTGGTCACGGTGTCGAGCGTCGCGCACCGCATCGGCAAGATCGACCTTGCCGACCCCAACTGGGAGCAGCGCCGCTACGACCGCTGGCTCGCCTATGGCCAGTCCAAGCTGGCCAACCTGATGTTCGCCCGTGAACTCCAGCGTCGCCTGGCCGGTGAGGGTGCCGCGGTGATCTCGGTGGCCGCGCACCCCGGCTACGCCGCCACCGAACTCATGTCGCACACCGAGTCCATCCAGGACGCACTCATGTGGCTGGGCAACCGCACGCTCGCCCCGACCGCCGAACAGGGCGCGCTGCCCACCCTGTTCGCCGCCACCGCCGATGTGGTGCCCGGCGCGTTCTACGGCCCCGACGGTTTCCTCGGTCTGCGCGGCAACCCCGCCCGGGCAGGCATCGCGCCGACGGCAAGGAACCGCAAGGTCGCGGCTGAACTGTGGGAACTCTCCGAGAAGCTCTGCGGCCTGATCTGATTCGGTGATCGATGTCACACGGCGTCACACCGCGAACGGCTACCTCGTCGTCTCTATGAACCCCACGACGAAGGAGCCATCATGGAAGCGCGCTTCAACCTCTACGGCAACGCCATCACCGCGAGCTTCAGCAAGCGAATGAGCATGGCGGGCAAGGTCATCGACGATTCGCCGCTGCCCAAGTCCACCTACGAACTGGTGAAGATCCGGGCCTCGCAGATCAACGGCTGCAGCTACTGCGTGGACATGCACACCAAGGACGCCGCCCACGCGGGCGAAACCCCGGTGCGGATCAACCTGGTCGCCGCCTGGCGGGAGGCCAATGTCTTCACCGAGGCGGAACGGGCCGCCCTCGCCCTCACCGAGGAAGCGACCCGCACCGCCGACGGCGGCCACGTGAGCGACGACACCTTCGACCAGGCCCGCTTGCACTACGACGACGACCAGATCGCGGCCCTGATCGCTGCCATCGCGCTGATCAACGCCTGGAACCGCCTCAACGCCATCGCCCACACCCCCGCCGGGGACTATGTGCCCGGCCAGTGGGGCTGACGGCTCAGCGGAATCGGTGCCCGTGCTCGGCCGCCCACTGCGCGAACGTGCGCGCGGGCAGGCCGAGCACCTGCTCCACCGGGCCGATTTCTTTCCTCGGACGAGTGGCGCGATGTGACGGTCCACACTCCGGGCAACCATGGCCGACCTTTCGGCGTTTTACCGGTGGTACAGTCCACGGCATGCAGCGCGCATATTTCTGGTTTAGCTATCCGGCCCTGGGTGGGCCGGTCTGCGACCCTGCGCGCTGACTTCCTCCACCTCGAGCCGGATTAACGCCCGGCTCGACGGTAGCGATTTCCGTGGGTCGGCCTCCTAACGCAAAGGACCCACATCTCATGACCACCGCAGCCGATGTCGACTCGCGGCATTCTGACCTCGACGACCAGCGCACCCTCAGCGTGAGCCCTCTGCGCTCGCCCGCCGAGGTCCGCATGGTCCACCAGATCACCGACGACCTCGCCGACACCGTGCGTTCGGGCCGCAAGGCCACCGTCGACGTGCTCAACGGCGACGACGACCGCCTCATGGTGATCGTCGGCCCGTGCTCGGTGCACGACCCCGCCGCCGCGCTGGAATACGCCCGCAAGCTGGCCGAGAAGTCCGCCGAACTGAGCGACCGGCTGCACATCGTGATGCGCGTGTACTTCGAGAAGCCGCGCACCACGCTGGGCTGGAAGGGTCTGATCAACGATCCGCACCTGGACGGCTCGTTCGACGTGAACACCGGCCTCGGCATCGGCCGCAAGGTGCTGGTCGACATCACCGCCCTCGGCCTGCCGGTGGCGTGTGAGTTCCTCGACCCGATCACCCCGCAGTACATCGCCGACCTGGTCTCCTACGGCGCGATCGGTGCCCGCACCGCCGCCAGCCAGGTCCACCGGCAGCTCTCGAGTGCGCTGTCGATGCCGGTCGGCATCAAGAACGGCACCGACGGTGACGTGCAGGTCGCGGTCGACGGTGTGCGCGCCGCCGCCGCCAGCCACGTCTTCCCCGGCACCGACCTCGACGGCCGCTCCGCGCTGATCCGCACCTCGGGCAACCCCGACTGCCACGTCATCCTGCGCGGCGGCAGCAACGGCACCAACTTCGACGCCGCGTCCTGCGCCGAGGCCAAGCTGCGCCTGGAGAAGTCGTCGCTGGCCCAGCGCCTGGTCGTCGACGCCAGCCACGGCAACAGCAACAAGGACCACAACAAGCAGGTCGACGTCGTCACCGACATCGCCGACCGGATCGCCGCGGGCGAGCAGGGTGTGGTCGGCGTGATGCTGGAGTCGTTCCTCGTCGCGGGTCGCCAGGATCTGACCCTCGGTAAGGCCGATGACCTGACCTACGGCCAGTCCATCACCGACGCGTGCATCGACTGGAACACCACCGCCACCCAGCTCGACCGTTTGGCCGAGGCTGTGGCCGCGCGCCGCGGGTAACCTTCGATCGACAGTGCGGGCCTCGGATTCCGGGGCCCGCACTGCTGTGTCTACTGGTTCTGAACCGCGAGGCGTCCCGCGAGGGCCACGAACGAGACGCCGAACACCCGCCGCATCCACTGGACCACCACCGGGCGCGAGAGCACATAGGTGCGCATCGCGGCGGCGACTGCCCCATAACCCGCGAACACCACGAACGTGACCAGCATGAACAACCCGCTGAGCTCGAGCATGCGACCCAGTGCGTTCGGTGCGCCGGTCGGGACGAACTGGGGCAGGAACGCGAAGAAGAAGATCGTCACCTTCGGGTTCAGGATATTCAGCAGCACCGCCGAGGTGATGACCTGCCGCGCCGAAGGTCGCGCCTCGGCGCCTACCGTCGGAATCGCGAGTGCGCCCTTGTCCCGCAACGTATTCCACGCCATGTACAGCAGATACGCGACACCGAGATACTTCAAGGTCTGGAACGCGATCGCGCTGGTGTTCAACAGCGCGGCCAGGCCCGTGATCGCCGCGATCATGTGCGGAACAATCGCCACCGTGCAGCCGAAGGCCGCGATCACGCTCGCCTTCGCTCCCCGGGAAAGCCCGGCCGCGAGGGTGAAAAGGGCGCCCGTTCCCGGCGTGGCGACGATGACAAGCGTGGTCAACGCGAACTCGATGCTCATCTCCCGCAGCGTAACCAGCGATCGGTCACCTGGGAAGGCAGACGGTTACGCCTACCAGCCCTTCGGTTTTCGCCAGTGGCTATCCACCGGATCTGGCAGTTGCGACGAGTAATAGTGCTGAGCGGAAAGCCGCGCCCACCAGTGTCGGCCGGCGCCTTCCGTTGCGGTGCCACGCAGCGCGCCCGCGAGCTGTCGCGAACTGGGATTCACCGTCCCGACCGGTACATGCTGTCGTGCGGTGTGTACGGGTAGCGCCAGATCGGAATCGTTGGAGATCACGATGGCACCGTCGACCTGCCCGCAGAACACGTCGGTCAGCAAATGGGTGGCCACGTTGACGTCAGAGCCCTTCTCTTCTCGCATTCGTACGGTCGCCATCAGTACATCGTCGCCATGTGGGTTGGTGGCGGAGCGGATCGGCAGATCTGACGACCACTCTTGCTTTCCGTTCGCGATGACCAGCTCAGCTTGGCCGGACTTGTTGGAGCGTGCGAGTGGTGCTGATTTCGGCCAGGCGACATAACGACCCAACTCGAGGACGTCGATGGACCCGTTCGCCTGAACCGCGTTGAGATAGACGCTTTGATCGCGGTGCGCGTCAGGGTTGTCCTTCGGATCGACTCGCGCCGTGCAATAGACCACACGGTGGACGGTCGATCCCCGCCAACCACACAATGATTCTGCGAGTGCACGCACGTCGAGCCACCGCCAGCCGGAGGTTCCCCGGCCGCAGATTCCTCGCATGCCGTAGTACAAATTGAATGCATCGATGTACACGCCGACCCGCATGATTCCCCCCACCGAAGTTGCAGTGTGAATGAGCGCCCCGCCACCGACTGTCCGTTAGTCGGGCAAAAAAAGACCCAGCCCTACGTGAGGACTGGGTTGGTAGCTACATGCTAGAGGTGATCGTTGCGCAGGTCAACTACGTTTGCTCGTTGCGATGTTCGGGCGCGGCGTGACCGGATGGCCGGTCGTTGGGCGGTTGGGGAGCCGTGTTGGCGGAGCGGCAGACTGGTCGGTGATGAAGCTTCCCGAACTTCCCGACCTTCCGGTGCGACCGGCGCTGGAGCGGATCACCGCGACACTGGCCGATCGCGGGGTCGCGGTGTTGGTCGCGCCGCCGGGCACCGGTAAGACCACGTTGGTGCCGTTGGCGCTGGCGGCGGGGTCGTCGGGGCGGATCGTGGTGGCTGAGCCTCGGCGGTTGGCCGCGCGGGCGGCGGCTGCGCGGATGGCGGCGCTGCTGGGGGAGCGGGTGGGGGAGACCGTCGGGTATGCGGTGCGTGGGGATCGGAAGGTCGGGGCACGGACGCGGATCGAGGTGGTGACCTCGGGGTTGTTGGTGCGGCGGTTGCAGAGCGATCCGGAGCTGGCCGGGGTCGGCACGGTGGTGCTCGACGAATGTCACGAGCGGCATCTGGACGCCGATCTGCTGCTTGCGCTGTTGCTCGACGCGCGGTCGGGGTTGCGGCCGGATCTGCGGGTGCTGGCGACCTCGGCGACAGTGGCTGCGGATCGGTTGGCACAACTGCTCGGCACAGGGGAGACCGGGCGAGGAGCTGAGCAGGGCGCGGACGGAGGCGGAACTCCGGCTGGGCCGGGTGCGGTCGGTGGAGCTGCGGCTGGGCCGGGTGCGGACGGTGGTGGAGCTGTGGCTGGTAGGGCTGGGGTCGGTGGTGGAGCGGATCGGGCCGAGGGGAGTTCGGTGTCGGTGGAACGGGCGACCTCGGTCGACCGGTCGCGTGCCCCGGTTCTGGAAGTACGCGGGCGGACCTATCCGGTTGAGGTCGACTATGTTTCGGCTCTGCCTCGCGAGCGGATCGAAGCGCAGGTCGCGCGGGCTACCCGCAGTGCGCTGGCGACCATCGACGGTGATGTGCTCGTCTTCCTGCCTGGCGTCGGCGAGATCAACCGCACGGCAGGGCTGTTGCGCGACCTCGACGGGGTCGACGTGGTTCCGCTGCACGGCAGGCTCGCGGGTGCGGCCCAGGATCTCGCGCTCCGGCCGGGATCGCGACGGCGAGTCGTATTGTCCACTGCCGTAGCCGAATCCAGCCTCACCGTCCCCGGCGTGCGCGCGGTGGTCGACTCCGGCCTGTCCCGGGTGTCCCGCGTCGACCACCGGCGCGGCCTGTCCGGCCTTGCGACAGTGCGTGTTTCGGCGGCGGTCGCCGAACAGCGCGCAGGCCGCGCGGGCCGCGAAGCGCCCGGCCACGCCTGGCGCTGCTGGCCCGAATACGAACACCAAACCCTGCCCGCCTACCCCGAACCCGAGATCCGCACCGCCGAACTCACCCGCCTCGCACTGGAATTGGCCTGCTGGGGCACCCCCGACGGCACCGGCCTCGCCTGGTGGGACGCCCCACCGGCGGGTGGCCTCGCCGCGGCCCGAACCGTCCTGCGCGCCCTCGGCGCCCTCGGCGATTCCGACCACATCACGCCCCGTGGCAAAGCAATGGCCGACCTCGGCCTGCACCCCCGGCTGGCCCGTGCCCTTCTCGACGGCGCCGCACGAGTCGGCGCGAAAGCCGCCGCCGAGATGGTGGTCCTGATGGACGACGACTCCCTCGCCCCCGGCATCGACGCGACAGCGGCCCTGCGCACCCTGCGCTCGGAACGCCCACCCCGCTGGACCCGCGAAGTGCAACGACTGACGCGACTCGTCGCGAACACCGACGACCAGCTCGCCCGGTCTGATGCCGGATCAGGTGGGCGCCGTGCGCAGGCTGATGCTTCGCCCGGAGTGGGTCGGCGTGACCGGCCGAGCGCCAGTGGGACACAGATCGATGTCTCGTCAGACGCGTCGAACACGGCGAGCATCGGCTCGGCGGCAGATCGACCGGGTGGGCGCGATCGTGTCGTCGGCGGGGCAGGGAACGAGAGTGGTGGGTATGGAGGGGATGTCGCGGCGTTGTTGATCGCGCTGGCGCAGCCGGAGCGGTTGGCTCGGCGGCGGTCGATTGGGTCGTCCACGTATCTCATGGCGGGCGGTACCGCGGTGACACAGCCGCCGGGTTCGGGGCTGGCCGCGGCGGAGTGGCTTGCGGTGGCGATCGCTGATCGCGATCCCGGTCGGGCAGAGGGCCGAATCCGCCTGGCGGCCATCGCCGATGAGGAACTCGCTCGGGAGGCCGCACCTGGGTTGGTGGTCGAGGCCGATGAGGTGCGGTGGGATGGCGGTGATGTGGTGGCTCGGCGGGTGGAGCGGTTGGGCGCGATCATCCTGTCGGAGAAGGCGCTACGTCAGCCCGACAGAGCGCTGGTGGAACAGGCTGTGCGGCAAGGGCTTCGGTCGGAGGGGTTGGACCTGCTGCGCTGGAGTGATGATGCGCGGGGCCTGCGGCAACGTCTGGACTTCCTGCACCGCACCCTCGGCGCACCATGGCCCGCTGTCGACAGCGACGCGCTCCTCGCCGATCTCGACATCTGGCTCGGCCCCGAACTGTCCACCGCCCGCCGCCGTTCCGACCTCGCCCGCATCGACGCAGGCGCCGCCCTACGCCGCCTACTCCCGTGGCCCACCGCCGCCCGCCTCGACGAACTGGCCCCCGAACGCCTGGAAGTCCCCTCCGGCAGCCGCGTCCGCCTCGACTACTCCGCCGACCAGCCGATCCTCGCGGTCAAAGTCCAGGAGATCTTCGGCTGGACCGACCCGCCCACCCTCGCCGACGGCCGCGCCCCCATCCTGCTCCACCTGCTCTCCCCGGCCCAGCGCCCCGTCGCCGTCACCGCCGACCTGGCCTCCTTCTGGAAGAACGGCTGGCCCCAAGTCCGCGCCGACCTGCGCGGCCGCTACCCCAAACACGCCTGGCCCGAAGACCCCACCACGATCCCCGCCCACCGAGGCACCGCCCGCCGAGCCGCCAACCGCCCGAACTGACTGTTCATCACCGGGTTTCGTCTCGATCACGACTACCGCCGAGCATCGCCACCACCAGCATGATTACTTCTCGTCCTGGCAACGGTTCGGAGAGTTCGGAGCTACCTTTGCGTGGTAGCCACAAGATCGCTAGCACGGCGTTGAGCGTTGAGCGACACGGCCAATATCAAGCGTCCAACTTTCCGAGCGATTATCTTTACCCGCATGAGCACGCCTGAAACTGCGCGTTCGGTCACACGAACCGGTCGCAGTCTCTCGTATCCGATGTTCGCGCTGATCGTGATCGTCTATCTGGCGATCATCCAGCTCGGTGGGATGCTGATGACCGAGCTGACCGGCGAGGACGACTTCCTGTCCACGCGTGCGGTGTTCTACGGCATGATCATCCCGCTCGGTGTCGCCCTGGCGTTCACCTACGGTGTCATCGCCTATCTCGGCTGGATGCGACCGGTCCTGCACGACGATCGCCCGACCCGGCCGTGGGTGCGGGTCGTGCCGATCGTGTTCCTCGTCGCGATCGTCTTCGGCATCAACTACAGCGCGCTGTCGGACAAGGGTCTGCTGTACACGCTGGTCCTGCTGATCGCCACGCAGTTCGTCGGCTGGGGCGAGGAAGGCATGTTCCGCGGGATCGGGGTGGTGGTCCTGCGTGATCACGGGCTGACCGAGGGCAAGGTCGCACTGTGGTCGAGCATCGTCTTCGGCGCTGTGCACCTGACCAACGGCATCACCCACGGCGCGAACGCGATCGGCCAGGCGATCATGGTCAGCCTGGCCGGCTACTTCTTCTACCTGACCCGCCGGGTGACGCGCGGCAACACCGTCAACTCGGTGCTGCACGGCCTGTTCGACTTCACCCTGCTGACCGGCACGTCGATTCTGATCGATCAGACCTTCTATCTCGGTGCTCTGCTGCCGGTCCTGCTGTATCCGGTGCTGGCGATCGTGCTGCTGGTGAAGCGGCGCAGCATCGAGCCCGCTCCGGCGACGGCGCCCTGACCTGTAGATCGAGGGAGACATCCGTGGGAACACATCAGCGAGAGGCCGAGCGGGTCTTCTCGGAACAGTATTTCGACCCGGGTGACCGCTGGGTCCCGGCGGATCGCCGCTGGCTCGGCATGGACAAGCGGACCATCCTGCCCGCGCTGGTCGTGCTCGTCCTGGCCTTCCTGCAGGCAATGCTGCTGCCGCAGATCGACGCCGCGATCCCGGAGAAGGATGTGACCGTCGCCGGCGACGTGATCGCGGTGCAGGGTCAGGTGGGCTTCACCGCCGCAGGTGGCTGGTCCCTGGTCGCCGGTGAACGCCGAAGCGATGAACCCAGCGGGCAGGGCTACCCGCCGCAGGCCGCGCTCACCCGTGGTGGTACCCAATTCGTGGTCCGCACCGGCAAATTCGAGGGTGACGCCCGTGCCCTGCTCGACCAGATCCAGCGCACCGACGAACTTCTCGGCGGGGCGCTGACCGCGACCGGTGACCCGGTCGCCATCACCACCCAGGCTGGTCTGACCGGAGTCATTACTCGCTACGCGGCCGCAGGTGTGGATGGTGTGCTCGCCGCGTTTGTCCAGGACGGCACCGGTATCGAAGTCGTGGCCGTCGGCCCGGCGCAGCCGGGTCAGGACATCCTCGGCGAGGTCGCCGAGATGATCGCCAGTATCGGACCGATCGGAGCCCCGCGGTGAGCAGCAACGACCTGACCCAGGCCAGGTTCCTGGCTATCGAGAACTCCGGCTGGGGCCGCGATTTCACCTTCTACCAGCCACGCAACCTCGCGTTCTGGGTGTATCTGCTGATCACCGGTTCCGGGGCGATGCTGTTCGTCTCGCGCATCGCGAGCAGCTATCCCGCCTACGGGCGCGCGATCGCGGTCACCGCCGTGGTGTTCGCCGTCTACGGTGCGCTGTTCTGGTGGTTCGTCGCCCACATCGACCGCTACGCCCGCCAGCCCACGAAACTGCTGGTCGCCGCGTTCTGCTGGGGCGGGTTCGCCGCGACCTGGTCGATGGCCTCCTACGCCAACACCGCCCTGATCGGCATCTACGGCAAGGTCTTCGGTCATGCCTTCGCCCAGGACTGGGGTCCGGGCCTGAGCGCACCGTTCACCGAGGAAACCGCCAAGGGCTTCGGACTGCTGCTGATCATCGCCCTGGCGCCGCGCCTGATCCGTACGGCGTTCGACGGCTTCATCGTCGGCGCGTTCCTGGGCCTGGGCTTCGAGATCATCGAGGACATCGCCTACGGCATGAACGCCGGCGCCGCACAGTTCGGCGCGAACCAGGTCGACGCCTCGATGAGCACCGTGGTGCTGCGCGTGGTCACCGGCGCGACCGGGCACCTGCTCTACACCGCGATCTTCTGTGCCGGACTGGTGTATCTGCTCGGCCGCCCCGCCGAACCCCGCAAGATCGGGCGTGGCCTCGGCCTGATCGTGGTGGCGATGCTGCTGCACGGGTTCTGGGACTCGATGGGCAACTTCGCCGGAGACAGCGCCATAGGCAGCATCGTGATCATCGCAGGCACCATGATCATCGCCCTGTCGATCGCCGCGGGCGTCTTCGCGAACACAGTTCCGCGCGAACGCGACTTCCTCGCCCGGATCTTGGCACCCGAGGTCGAGACCGGTGTCCTCACCGAGGACGAGGCGGCGGCAGCCTGCGCGGATGCCAAGGGCCGCCGGGTATTCCGCAAGAACGGCACCGGCCGGGCCGGGCGCGCCCGCAACGAGCACCTCCTCGACGCGATCTACGACCTGGCCGACGCGCTGGCCGCCGACCGCGGCGGGGAAACACCACGGGTGGAGTTCGCACGCTCGGAGATCACCCGTATCCGCGACGGGCGCCCGGTCACCCAGGCACAGCTGCCGGTCCGCGTCTGAACACTGTCACGCGCTGCTGAACGCGACTTCGACCATCACTGAAGCCGACTTCAGAAACCGGTGACTGGACTGTTGATCACCAGGCGATCACGCAACATCGCAGTGGCTTTCCTGGTGTGCGCCTGGTGATCGTCAGGAGATCGGCGTTGCTCGGGCGGCTAGGAGGGTGTCGGTGGTGACGAGGGCGCAGTGGTAGCCGGCGGTGGTGAGGCGGTCGGCGAGGCGGGCAGTGGGTGGGGTGGGGCTGTCGGGGGTGCCGTAGCCGTAGCAGAGCCAGATGCGGCCGGTGGGGGCGAGGCATCGGCGCATCGTCGACCAGGCGGTGGTCGCGGGACCGGTCCAGAACAGGTTGACGTTGACCGCGAAGATCAGATCGAATCGTTCGCCTGGGTCGAGTTGGTCCAGTAACCGCTCGGCCCGCACCTTTCCGATCTCGCCTTCGACCAGGCGGACGCGTCCGGCGGCGATCTCGGTGGCGCAGCGGCGTTCGGCCTGTGCGAGCGCGGTGGCCGAGCGGTCGATCCCGACGATTCGTCCGGTGCCGAGCCGGGCCGCGATCCGCGTCAGCGAGGCGCCGGAACCGGGCCCCAGCTCGAGCACACGTTCGCCCGCCCGCACCCCCATGGTGTCGGCGAACCAGTCGAACCGCGCGTCATCCGCCATCGACGGCGCTGACCGCGGGAACACTCTCGGGCCACCCCTCGACCGGCTCGACCTGGCCGTCCTCGGCGGTGCGGATCGCCCGGACCGGCGCATTGCTCGCCCAGCCGGGGGCCCGGATTTTCACGGCCTGCCCGCACCCGGTGCGGGCGCGGGAAAGGCGACGACTTGTCCCGTCGGTCCGGTCGCTTCGGCGTCGCCCCAGCTCTGCCCGACGACATACAACCGCGGATCCCCGTCGCGGCTGAGCGTGCACGAGAACGCGCCACGGTCGAGCCGGACCCGCGCCGACACGTCGCCGCCTTCCCTGACCCGGACACAGTGCTGGTTGCCCACGTCCGCGTACCAGAGCTCACCCTCGGCATCGAGACAGATCCCGTCGGGGTGATCGCCCGGGGTCGCCGCCCACACGCGACGAGCGCTCAGCCCACCATCGGCCGCGATGTCGTAAGCCGTGAGCTGATCGGCGTACGACTCGGCCACGATCAGCGTCGTCCCGTCGGGGGTGATCGCCATGCCGTTCGGAAACGCGAGTCCGTCGGCGACCTGCCGCACCTCACCGGTGGGGGTGATGCGCGCGATGAGGCCGGGCACGAACTCCCCGCCGGGGAAGTCGAAGCCGATGTTGTTGACGTAGGCATTGCCGCCCTCGTCGATGACGATGTCGTTCCACGGCTTGTCCGACACGGGCGAGAGGTCGGCGTAGGCCACGAGCGACCCGTCGGGGTCGCGCCGAAGCAGACGCCTGGCGGCGGAGTCGACGATCACCAATCGGCCATCCGGGAGAAAGTCGATGCACATCGGAAACGACGGGATCTGGGCGACGACCTCGGGGCGGTGATCCTCGTCGAGGACGATCACCTGGTTCGCGCCCCAGTCGGAGAACCACAGTCGACCGTCGTGCCAGCGCGGTGACTCGCCGAACACGATTCCTTCCAGCACGATCTCGGATGTACTCACGGAGCCGTCCTTGTCGTAGGCAGTAGTAGTACAGACGAGATGACGTGCGCGGAATCATCGGTGGGCGACCCGTGGGGCGGAGTGCGGTGGGGTACTCCGTAGGATCTGACTCGATGGTTTCCCCGTTTCTCGCCGACCTGTTCGAATCGCATCGAACGCACTTGCTTTCGGTCGCCTACCGGCTCACCGGAAGTGTCGGCGACGCCGAGGACGCGGTGCAGGAGAGCTGGCTGCGGATGGCGGGGGTGCACCAGTCGGAGATCGGCGATCTGCGCGCCTGGCTGACGACGGTGGTCAGCCGAATCTGCCTCGACCACTTGCGAAGTGCCGCCGTGCGCCGCGAAACCTATGTGGGGCAATGGCTTCCGGAGCCGATCGTCTCAGCGACGGCGTCCTCGCGCACGCCGGATCCGCTGGATGTGGTGGTGCGCGATCAGGACAGCCGGATGGCGGCGATGGTGGTGCTCGACGCGTTGACGCCGCAGCAGCGGGTCGCGCTGGTGCTGCACGAGGGGCTGGGCGTGCCCTTCGACGAGATCGCCTCGATACTCGGCGTTTCCGCCGATGCCGCAAGGCAATTGGCGGTGCGAGCGCGCCGAGCGGTGGCGCGGGCACCGGAACCGGTCGCCGACGATGTGCACGATCAGGCGGTGCGACGGTTTCTGGCCGCGCTGGCCACCGGCGATGTCGCCGCGGTAGCCGCGACGCTGCATCCGGACGCGACATTCACCGCCGATGCGGGTGGGACGACCAAGACCGCGCTGAATATTGTTGCCGGACAAGAGAAAATCGCCCGTCTGGCGCTCGGCCTCTGGCGCAAGCATCAGGAAGAAGCCGGCCTGGACTTGGGCGCTGCCAGGGTGAACGGCCAATCGGGCCTGGTGATCACCGACCCGAACTCACCGTTCGGACGCCCGGTGCGCGTGCTCGGCTTCGCAGTGCGCGACGGAAAGATCTGGGCCGCATACGATTTCGCCAACGTACTGAAACTATCCGGCGCCCGCCCCCGCTGAACCCCGCAACACAGTAAGGCGTGCGGGGGTCAGCAGTTGCTGATGTGCTTTAGGGGTAGGTGGATCCCCAGTTGTGATCGCCGGTCGACGAACCGAGGTTGTGGTCGCCGGTCGAGGAGCCCATGTTGTTGTCCGGCGTGGCCGAACCGGTGAACATGTCGACGATCTGGCCGCCGAACAACTGTTCCCGGATGAACCGCAGGGCCGAACCGGCTACCTCCGACGCAGCCGGTTGCAGGATGAAGTCGAGCAGAGGTGAGGCCATGTGAGCCCCTTTCGATATACCACCACGACGTGGTGTGTGAGGTAGAACACGGCGAGGCTAGCTGAGGTTGGGGAAACGCACAATAGCGCAGGTCAACGCGGGAAAACGTTTGTGAAACATGCGTGTTCGCTATCGTTCGGCAACGTCGGCGAATAGTGGGATACGCTGCGGAGATGCCGCCTGTGCCGCCCACCGTCGCCCGCCTGCGCCCCTTCGGCTCGACCATTTTCGCGGAGATGACCGAGCTGGCCGTCCGTCACGACGCGGTGAATCTGGGCCAAGGCTTTCCCGATACCGACGGACCAGCGGGCATGCTCGAGGTCGCGCGCGCGGCCATCGCCCACGGGCTCAATCAGTACCCGCCCGGCCGCGGAATGCCTGCGCTGCGCCAGGCGATCGCCGAGGACAGAGCCCGCCGCTACGGCACCGCCTACGACCCGGCCACCGAAATTCTGGTGACCGTCGGCGCGACCGAGGCGATCAGTGCCGCCGTGCTCGGTCTCGTGGAGCCCGGCCAGGAGGTGGTGCTGATCGAGCCGTACTACGACTCCTACGCCGCCGCGATCGCCCTCGCCGGCGCGCGGCGACGGACCGCCCGCCTGGTACCCGACGGCGACCGATTCGTGCTCGACCTGGACAGCGTGCGCGCCGCGATCACACCGGAAACCCGCATGCTGATGGTCAATTCGCCGCACAACCCCACCGGCGCCGTGCTCGACCGAGCCGACCTCACCGCGATCGCCGAGCTGGCTGTCGAACACGATCTGCTGGTGCTCACCGACGAGGTGTACGAGCACCTCGTCTACGACGGCGCCGAGCACATCAGCATCTCCACGCTGCCCGGGATGCGCGAGCGAACCATCGTGGTGTCCAGTGCGGCAAAGACTTTCAATGTCACCGGGTGGAAGATCGGTTGGGCCTGTGCGCCCGCACCACTACTCGACGGTGTTCTCGCGGCCAAACAGTTCCTCACCTTTGTCGGTGGCGGGCCGTTCCAGCCTGCCGTCGCGCATGCGATCAACGAGGAATTGGACTGGGTGCATGCCCAGCGCGACGGGCTGGCGGACAAGCGAACGCGGCTCTCGCAGGCATTGCGCGACACCGGGTTCACGGTCTCGGCCAGCGACGGCGGCTACTTCGTCTGCGCCGATATCCGGCCGCTCGGCGCCGAGGACGGCTTGGCGTTCTGCCGTGAACTCCCCGCGCGACTCGGTGTCGCCGCGGTGCCGGTGAGCGTCTTCGCCGATCACCCTGATGACTGGAAACACCTGGTGCGCTTCACCTTCAGCAAGCGCGACGAGACAATAGACGAAGGAATCCGCCGACTCCGAACCGGCATCGCCGTGCGCTGACACGGGTCAGTCACGTGCGTGGCGGGCCAGCGGTGCGTGCCACTGGTAATGGCGGGCCAGCAGCCGGAAGCCCACCGCCCCCGCCGCGGCGAGCAGTCCGGTCCATGCTTCGTACACGTCCAAGTGCAGCAGCGCGGCAGTGGCGGCCGCCCCGAACAGCGCGGGGATCGCGTACAGATCCTGATCGGGACGCAGCACGCTCGGCACCTCGCCACTGAGCACATCGCGGAGCACGCCGCCGCCGATCGCGGTCGTCATGCCGAGCAGGGCGGCGGTGGGCGCACCGAGCCCCGCCGAGTCGGCGATCACGGTTCCGGTGACACAGAACAGCCCGAGCCCGATCGCATCCGCGATTTCGAGCGGGCCCTTGGTGAGGCGGGGCGATGGCGCGATGAAGTACAGGATCAGCGCGGTCACGATCGACGCGGACAGGTAGGTCAGATCCGTGAACGCGGCCGGGGGAGTTCGCCCGATCAACAGGTCACGCACGATTCCGCCGCCGAGCGCCGTGGCGCACGCCAGCACGACCATGCCGAACAGATCGAGCCGCTTGCGCACGGCGACCAGCGCCCCGGACGCCGCGAACGAGATCACGCCGAGTAGCTCACCGCCGCGGTGTACCGCGGTCACCGCTGAATCGAGTTCTGTCGCCGAAGGTCCTGCGGCCAACGTCGCTACCAGCACCCCAACGCTCACGGCACGCTCCTTCCACTTCAGCTGTCCGGAGCAGCGTGACACGTGAGGTGTCGCGGGGGGCGGTAAGGACACATCACGTAATACCGGGCCCAGGGTGTGTACGCGGGTGGCGACGCATCGAGGTGACAAGGCGTACTAGTTGGGTGTGGTCGGTCCTGGCGACGAGCTTCAGGCGGGGGTGGGGCGGGCCTTGTCGGTGGCGAGGAGGACGGCGATGGTGCCGAGGGCGGTGCCCATGAGGTAGCGCTGGGTGCGCAGCCACAGGGGGCGGGCGGCGAGGAAGGTGGCCAGGCCGGCGGCGCCGAGGACGATCATGGCGTTGACCGTGAGGGCGACCGTGATCTGGATGGCTCCCAGCGACAGGCTCTGCAACCAGAGGGCGCCGCGTTCGGGGTCGACGAACTGGGGGATCAGCGCCATGTACATGATCGCGATCTTCGGATTGAGCAGGTTGGTGGCCAACCCCATCGTGAACAGGCGTCGCGCCGGGTCGTGCGGCAGGTCGGCGGGCGCGAACACCGAAACCCCACCCGGCCGGATCGCCTGCCAGGCCAGCCACAACAGATACGCCGCCCCGGCCAGCTTCACGGCCAGGTACAAACCGGGTACCACCGCGAACACCGCTGTGATCCCCGCCGCGGCTGCCATCAGATACACCCCGAACCCGGCCGCGACCCCCATCAGCGAGATCATCCCCGCCCGACGCCCCTGCGCGACGGTGCGCGAGACCAGATACATCATGTTCGGCCCCGGTGTCAGCACCATGCCGAGTGCCGCCGCCGCAACCCCGAGAACCGCCGTCGTCTGAAGCATGCACCGAGTTTCCCCCGGTCACGAGGGAATTGTCGCGGTCCAGTCAGCATCCGCTGGACCCGTGCTCACCCCTCGCGCATTCTCCGCAGGGGCTATGTCGGACCGGGTCCGTACAATTGAACGGGCCGCCCAACCAGGACACGGCACACCAACTCAGAGCACTCAGGCCGAACGCAACCCCGCACAGGGCGAGTCTTACGAGCCCGTTCGGGGCCGCCCCCTCGATTCAGCGCTCGAAGCGCATGCGCCGCAGGCGCGAGTCTCGTGTGCTGAATCGAGGGGTTACAGGCCCCGAACCCGCGGCCCCGGCCGCAAAGGAGTCCAGTGACCGACGGTCCGCTGATCGTGCAAAGCGACAAGACCTTGCTGCTCGAGGTCGACCACGAGCTGGCAGGCAACGCGCGGCAGGCCATTGCCCCGTTCGCGGAGCTGGAACGTGCGCCCGAGCATGTGCACACCTATCGGATCACGCCGCTGGCGCTCTGGAATGCCCGCGCGGCGGGCCACGATGCCGAGCAGGTCGTCGACGCGCTGGTGAGCTTCTCGCGATACGCCGTGCCGCAGCCGCTGCTCGTCGACATCGTCGACACGATGGGCCGCTACGGCCGGTTGCAGCTGGTCAAGCATCCCGCGCACGGGCTGTGCTTGATCAGCCTGGATCGCGCGGTGCTCGCGGAAGTGTTGCGGCACAAGAAGATCGCACCGATGCTCGGCGCTCGCGTCGATGACGACACCGTGATCGTGCACCCGTCCGAGCGCGGACACATCAAACAGATGCTGTTGAAGATCGGCTGGCCAGCGGAGGATCTGGCCGGTTATGTCGACGGCGAGGCGCACGACATCGGCCTCGACTACACCGAGGGCAAGTGGCACCTGCGCGACTACCAGGAGATGGCCGCCGACTCCTTCTGGGCGGGCGGTTCCGGCGTGGTCGTGCTGCCGTGTGGCGCGGGCAAGACAATGGTCGGCGCGGCCGCGATGGCCAAGGCGAAGGCCACCACCTTGATCCTGGTCACCAATACCGTGGCGGGCAGGCAGTGGCGGCGCGAGCTGCTGGCGCGGACCACGCTCACCGAGGAGGAGATCGGCGAGTACTCCGGTGAGCGCAAAGAGATCCGCCCGGTCACCATCGCCACCTACCAGGTCATCACGCGCAAATCGAAGGGTGAGTACAAGCACCTCGAGCTGTTCGACAGCCGCGACTGGGGCCTGGTGATCTACGACGAGGTGCACCTGCTGCCCGCGCCGGTCTTCCGGATGACCGCCGACCTCCAGTCCCGCCGCAGGCTCGGTCTCACCGCCACGCTGGTGCGTGAGGACGGCCGCGAGGGCGACGTGTTCTCGCTGATCGGCCCGAAACGCTACGACGCCCCGTGGAAGGACATCGAGGCGCAGGGCTGGATCGCGCCTGCCGACTGTGTCGAGGTGCGGGTCACGCTCACCGACGCCGAGCGGATGGCCTACGCCACGGCCGAGCCGGAGGAACGCTACAAGCTGTGTTCCACCGCCCGCACCAAGATCCCGGTCGTCGAGTCCATCCTGGCCCGCCACCCGGGCGCGCCGACCCTGGTGATCGGCGCCTACCTGGATCAGCTCGACGAACTGGGCGTCGATCTGAACGCCCCCGTCATCACCGGTGCCACCAAGAACAAAGAGCGCGAGGCGCTGTTCGACGCCTTCCGCTCCGGCGAGATCCCGGTGCTGGTGGTGAGCAAGGTGGCCAACTTCTCCATCGACCTACCGGAAGCGTCGGTGGCGGTGCAGGTTTCGGGCACCTTCGGTTCCCGTCAGGAAGAGGCTCAGCGCCTCGGTCGACTGCTGCGGCCGAAACAGGATGGGGGACAGGCGCATTTCTATTCGGTGGTCGCGCGCGACACCCTCGACGCCGAATACGCCGCGCATCGGCAGCGCTTCCTCGCCGAGCAGGGCTACGCCTACCGCATCGTTGACGCCGACGACCTGCTCGGTCCGCCCATCGGGGACGGCGTGTAGCACTGTTCGCCAGGTCAAAGGGGGGTAGCGTGCGGAGTGCGAACCCCTCGGCAGATAAGTGGAGGCTATTCCTCCGCAACTTGTGCTAGGAAGGAAGGCGTGCGCCGCTTCGAATTCGTGGTCGACCGTGAACACGCTCATGCGGTGAACGAGACGTTCACCGGGTTGCGTAGGTTGCGCCTGGTAGCCCTGCTGGCTGCCGGTCTCGCTGTCGCGGCCACGGTGGCGCTGGTGTGGAGTGGGCAGGCGTGGGGGTTTCTGCTCGCGGTGGTGTGCGTGCTGATCGCGGGCATCGCGCTGTGGGTGGCGTTGTGGACGCCGCACCGTTCCAGCATCGAGAAGCTCTATCACGACGGTGTCCTCGTACCGGCCGTCGTCAGCGATGCCGAGCCGGGTGGCATCGTGTTGCTCGCCCTGGTCGATATCGCCGAACCCGCCGCGCCGGAGCGCAGCTGGGCGCTGATCACCCGCAAAGTACGCGCGCTGCCGGGACACACACCGCAGCCGGGCGAGCGGGTGCCCGCCGTCGCGGTGCGCACCGATCGTGCCCCTCGCCAGGTCGGCGAACGCTGGCAACTGGTCACCGCCATGCCGATCGCCTGGGGTACCCGCGATGACGCGGTGATCGCGCGAGCCTGCGACGCCATCAACGAGGTCGAATGGCGGCTGCTCGCGCAGAACCTGGCGCTGGCCTCCCGGGTGAAACGCACGGCGACCAAGCGCCTGCTGCTCGACCCGCAACAGCTGCCCTCCGACCTGGGCTAGGCGTAACCTCCGCCTTCGCTCCGGCCGTGCGCGGCTGATGAACGCTGTCGCGTCGGCGCCCATTAGGCGTAACCTCCGCCTTCGCTCCGGCCGTGCGCGGCTGATGAACGCTGTCGCGTCCGCGCCCATTAGGCGGACCCCGGCCTCGGCCTATTAGGGTCCGTGGCGCGCGCCTGCGACGATGGTTGGGTCCGTGCGATCCGGTCGGCGAAAGGTGTCTTCGACATGCGATGGGCGGCCGGGTTGTGCGTGGTGTTCGCGCTGGTGGCGCTGGGAGTTCGCCCGGTAGCGGCGGATTCGACGTTGATCGGGGCGCCTGGGCTGGGCGATCCGTACTATCCGCTCGACGGGAACGGTGGCTACGACGTCACCCACTACGACGTGTCGATCGACTACGAACCCGGTGATCACCACCTGCGCGGCACCGCCCGCATCGACGGCCGCGTGACCCAGCCGCTGGCGCAGTTCAACCTCGACTACAGCGGGCCCGAGGTGCTGATGGTAACGGTGAACGGGCAGCCCGCGGGGTTCGCCCATGACGGCGAGCACGAGCTGGTGGTGACGCCGCTGCTACCCCTGCCGCCCGGACTGCCGATGCGGATCATCGTCGACTACGCGGGCGAGGCCGCCGATACCGACGGCGCGGGCTGGACCTACGCGCCCAGCGGCGGTGCGTTCGCCATCGGCGAGCCGCACAGTGCGAGCACCTGGTACCCGCTCAACGACACCCCGCTGGACAAGGCGACTTTCACGCTGCACGCCACGGTGCCCGCCGAGTGGGAAGTGATGTCGACCGGTGATCGCACCGAGCATGTGGTGCGCGACGGTCGGCTGTTCACCACGTGGGAGACGCGCCAGCCCACGATCGGCTACCTGACCACGGTCGCGGTGGATCATTTCACCTTCCTCGAACAGCGGCGGGCCAACGGTACCGCGGTGCTGAGCGCGTTCGCGCCGGATTCCGAGGAGAATCGCGAAGACGAGCAGCGGCTGCCCGAGGTCCTCGACTTCCTCGAAAGTCTTTATGGCCCTTACCCGTTCGATGTTGCCGGTGGCATTTATGTGGATACGGAGCTGCCGTTCTCGCTGGAGACCCAGACCCGGCCGACGTACGCGCCGTGGACCGATCTGAACACCGTGGTGCACGAGCTGGCCCATCAATGGTGGGGCGACACGATGTCGGTGCGGCAGTGGTCCGACATCTGCCTCAACGAATGTTTCGCCAGCTATACCGCCGACTATCTGTGGCCGGAGCGGATCGACCATGCCGATGTGGACACCGAGTATCGCGAGACGATCGCGAAGTACCTCGACGAGCCCAAGTTCTGGAAGATCGCGCTGGCGGCTCCCGGTGTCGGCGACGAGTTCACCTCCGTCTACTACCGCGGGCCGCTGTTCCTGCATGCGCTGCGGAAGTTGATCGGTGAGGACGTGTTCTTCGCGGCGATCAGGGATTTCGTGAACGCCCATCGCGACGGTCATGCCTCGATGCCGGAATTCCGGGAGTTCCTGCAGAGCCGGACCTCGATGCCGCTCGGCGAGTTCCTGGCCGAATGGCTCGATGGCACAAGGCCGCCGCGTGACGCGTTCCTCTATCCGGGCACATTGGGCCCCTAGTCCTCGCTCAGACGAGCGCGGGCCCGCTCGACCCAGCGCTGCATCCGATCGAATTGACCACGCGCGGCGGTGAATTCACCACGTGCCCGATGTTCGGCGGTGTGGGCGAAGTGGCGTTGTTGTTCAGCGTGTTCGAGCTCTTCGCGTAGCTCGGCGATCCGGGTCTCGATCGCATCGAGGTCGGATTTCGCCTGGGCGGCAGCGGCTTCGGCTTCATCGCGATCGGCAGCGGCCGCTGCCAGCCCGGATTCGGCATCGTCGAGTTCCTTGTGGGCCTCGGCTCGCCGCTCGGCTTCGGTGTTCTTCGGGGCGGGTTTGCTCGTGCGCTTGGGCGTGGCCTTTCCGCCGGTGATCGCGACCAGCCCGGCCGGGCCGAAGCCGTCGTAGGTGACGGCGGTCGGCAGGACTCCGGCGCGGACCAGGTCGGCGACGTCGGGGTCGGCCAGCGCAGCGGTGAGAGTTTGGCCGACCTCGCGCAGCACCTGCTCGGTCGCCGGACGGTCGTGTTCGGCGACCAGCTCGGCGGCCCGCTTGGTCATCGCGTTCACAACCTGTTGACGCTGGGTGCCGAGGGCGCGCAGCTTCTCGCCGGAGAGCTGACGCTGAGCCGACCGGAGCGCATCGCCGAGATCGAGGAGAGCGGCGATCTCCTTCGGCGCGTGGCGGGCCAGCAGGTTGACCGTCCAGGCGGCGACCGTGGGTTTTCGCAGGGCGGTGATGGCCTTGGCCAGCTCGCGGTCACCGTCGGCGCGGGCCTGGGCGGCGCGCTCGGCGCGGGTTGACACGAAGTCGCCGGGGTCGAGGGTGTACAGCTCGCCTGCGACGTCGTCGAGGGTCATCTTTGTGATGGTAGACAGGTTGCTCGACGGGGGAGCGCGGGCGCGGGGCACTTGGGTATCGTCACCGGCGGTTGTATTGGCCCTGAACCGTTCGGTGAGTGAGGTTTTCAGTGATTTTCCCAGAGAAGCGACTGTTGGCGCGGATCGTGCTCGGACCGGTGGCCGCGATGGCCCTGGTCGGCGCGGTGGTTTCGTGCTCGTCCGATGATTCGTCGTCGGCCGGTGCTGTCGCGGCGGGGTCGTGCGTGGAGGTCAGTGACAACGCTGCCGATGCGATGAAGGCGACGGTCGGCGACTGCTCGTCGGCGACGGCCAACTACCGGATCGTGAACGTCGGCACGGCGGACTGCGCTGCGGGCAACGCCACCTTCAACGGCACTGTCGGAGACGCGAAGAACACCCTGTGCTTGGCGCCCAACTTCGCCGAGGGTAGTTGTTACGCGGATGCGGGGACGCGGCCTGCGAAGTCTGTCGCGTGCACCGCGCCGGAGGCTTCGTTCAAGGTGGTCAAGCGGATCGATGGGGAGACCGATGAGCTGCTGTGTGGCGCGGACGCCACGCAGTTCCGGACGGTTCCTGAGCCCAAGACGACGTTTTGTATGGCAAAGCCACAGGGTTAGTCGAGCAGGGCCACCGACGCGATTCGGTGGAGGGTGAAGTGGCGGGTGGCGCCGCTGACGGGGTCTACCGCGTCCAGTTGGCCGTTGCCTACTCGGAGCGGTTCGACTACTCGTTGGGTCGCTACGCCCTGGGCGTCCACGTAACCGATGTTGACCGGGCGGCCTACTCGCGCTGCCAGCTGGAGTAGCGCGAGGGTGGCCGCGGTGCCGGTGCGGGTGCCGTCGGTGCGGACCGAACGGCCGGTGCGGGCGCCCGCGGCGCGTTCGCCCGCGCGGAGTTCGGTGACCAGCTGGGAGAGCTGGTCGTCGTTGGGCGGGGTCGGCCGGTAGGGCCTGCGAGCCAGGGGGCGAACCGAAATCCTCGCGCCGCGGGGGCGCAGGTCGACGATGGTGCCGCCGGAATCCTCGCCCGCGGGGGCGAAGCCCGCTGTGCGGAGTTGGTCGAGCATCTCGGTCAGCGGGGCCAGGGCTATCGCCACGGTGGGGGCGATAGCGCGCAGGGCCAGGGTTTCGGCTACGGGGGCGGCGAGGACCTGGGCGAGCAGGGCCGGGTCGTCGCTGCGGAGGAAGGACTGGGCCATGCCTACCCGGAGCTGGCCGTGGCGGCGGGCCACGTCGTCGATGAGGTAGGTCAGCGACTGCGGCACGGGGGTGCGCGAGTGGGTGGCGAACAGGGCGTGGAGTTCGGCGGCGGTGAGTCCGGCGTCGAGGGCGCGGCGGACCGTGGCGTCGCTGACCCGGTACACCGTCGCGGCGCCCGCTGATTCGACGTTGGCGACCAGGGCGATCTTGCCGCGCAGTTCCGGGACGAGCGGGCCGGGCGCGATCACGGTGAGGTCGGCCTGGACCAGGACGTGGTCGACCGGTTTCGGCAGTGCCGCGGCCATTTCCGATTCGGCGTCGGCGACCGAACCGTGCAGCAGGGCCCTGGCGGCGGAGTCGAGGGCGCCGCGCCCGAGCAGGCCGACGATCGCTGCTTCGGCGAGGGTCGCGGTGACGGCTTCGAGGCGGAAGTGTCTGCGGCGGCGTGGCATTCGCCAAGCCAGCAGCTTGCCGATGTCGGCGGGAGTCATGGCGGTACCGGTCGGGTACTCGGCGAGCAAGCCGAGGATCGCCGCGCGGTCGCGCACCGCGTGCGGGACGCGCAGCTCCGCCGACAGGGCCGCGATCGGCTTGTCGGCGGCGTCGCGCATGCCGATCATCCACGGCATCCGATCCAGCTCGAGCCACGCTTGCGCGAGCGTTACCCAGCGGGTGGCGGGCGGGGCGTCGAGCCAGGAATCCGCGGCGGGCGTCGGTGCCCAGAAGTCGTCGGTGGCGTCGAGGTCGGGGGTCGGCTCGGGCAGGCCCTTTTCGACGAGTTTCGCGGCGGCCAGCAACTCGAGCAGCAAGCCGGTACGTAGCTCGTCGATGCCGGTCTGTTTGGCCAGTCTGCGCGATTCGCGCACGCCGAGTCCGCCTGCGCGCAGGGCGGGGGCGGGCAGCTTGCCGAGTGCGTCGATCAGGTCGCCCGCATCGCGCAGCAGCTCGCCCACTTCGCCCGCGCCGACGGCATTCACCTCGGTGGCGGTGTTCTTGACGAGTGCGGGTTTGGGCGGGGCGAGCGCGTGCGGGTCGGTGACGGGTTCGCCGCGCAGGACCTGGCCGACGGTGACGGGCAACTCCACGGTCTCGTCGTCGATCCAGTGCAGCAGCCGGGCGGCGAGCAGACGCGGCACCGGACGCTCGGGGTCGGTGCCGGGCGCGGCGTCCCTGGTGCGACCGCGCGGGCCGGTGGTCGCGAGTTTGTCCAGCAGCGCGCGGTCGGGTGGACTCGCCGTGGCCAGCGCGGCGACGACCTCGGGTTCGGTGAGGGCGTCCGGGAGCGCTGTCGTCGCGCCCAGCGGCCAGGGGAGGGCTTCGGCGGCACTGGGTGTCAGGTCGAGGTCGTCGCCGACCTGCCAGACGAGCGCGCGGTCGAGCAGACGGGTCAGCGCGGCGGTGAACGCGGTCTTGGTCACGCGATCTTTGAGCTGCGCGTGCAGGGTGGTGCGGGTGAGCCGCGTGAGCTCGGCGCCGATCGTGCGGGCGTCCTCATTGGCCGTGAGCGCCTCGATGATCGCGAACTCGAGCGTGTCGAGGTCGTCGGCGGCCCGCAACACCGACGCCCGCTGCTGGGCGCGCACCGCGAGCACCGACATCGACGCGGGCAGCGGCACCGCCAGGTCCGGCCGCAACTGCAGCAATTTCACCAGCTGGGCATCAGTGCGCGCACCGAGCCAATCGGCGAGAGAGTCTGTCGCGATCACTGATCGAGCCTACAGTTCTAGGCCGCCTCGATCTGGACTGAGCGAAGGGTGCGACATCATCCATATGCCAGAATGAGGCCGTGGTGAACAAATCGAATAAACCCTACGTCGACAACGGCTGGCCCGAGGTGGCCGACGGCGAGCACGCCGTGACCGAATTGTCGTCGACCCGCGCCGGTAACCTCTCGCCTTTCGGTGAGGACACCGAGTTTCCCGTCCCGGCCGCAACGCTGCCGTACGTGCATCCCCAGACCACCAT
This sequence comes from Nocardia sp. NPDC059195, assembly GCF_042754695.1. Classification (NCBI taxonomy): domain Bacteria; kingdom Bacillati; phylum Actinomycetota; class Actinomycetes; order Mycobacteriales; family Nocardiaceae; genus Nocardia; species Nocardia sp. NPDC059195. The sequence continues at coordinate 142,975 of NZ_JBHZBG010000014.1, forward strand.
CAACCGGGTGTAATTCGGACGAGAAAGACAAGAGCCCGCATCCTCGAGGATGCGGGCTCTTGTTGTGTCTACCGGCGATCAGGAGGGCAGCAGACCCTTGTTCGCCTGGAAGAAGTCGATCACGGCCGGGTCCAGCTGAGAACCCTTGGCGGAGTTGACGAAGTCGAGAGCCTGCTGCGGCACGGCGATGCCCTGCTGCTGCACGACGGTGAGTGCGCGGTCGACGGCCGAGAACACTTCCTGGCTCGGATCCTGTACCTGCGGCACAGTGACCTGCGGGGCCCAGCTCGGCGCCGAGGGAGCGACACGCTCGGACGGTCCGCTGCTCAAGCCGAGCTGCGAGGAGCAGGAGGGCCAAGCGCCCCAACCCTGAGAAGCGAGAACCTTTTCGGCCACCACGATCTGCTGTTCGCGGGTGGCGTTGTTGGCGGAGGCGGCGTACTCGCCACCGCCGTGTGCGTTCCAGGTGGAGGGCGAGAACTGCAGCCCACCCTGGTAACCATTGCCGGTGTTGATGCCCCAGTTGCCGCCGGCTTCACACTGTGCGAGGCGATCCCAGTCGGAGTCAGGGGCCGCGCTGGCGTTTCCTGCGAGGGCTGCAGCTGCGGTGCCGAAGATCGCGCCGGTGACGGCGACCTTGGCAGCTGTGCGCCCGGTGGAAGTCGGCTTGCGGTGGCGTCCACTCATATCGGGTTTCTTCCTCTCGTTCGCACCTGCATGTGGCCCGGACTGAGAGGTCTCCCGGTCCGCCCTCACCCCTTGTTTCCAATCGGGGTCCGGTACCCGCGGGGTGAGGTTCGGTGCGGCGGGCCGGTGGTTCCGGGGGTTACCCCGGCTGAGAGAAACGGTACGACGGTCAGCGGCGAATGTCACTATTTGGTAACCGGCGGGTCCCGGTGGGTCTCGGGGTCGTCTCAGGGTGATCCCCGATGTGTCCGCGCAGGTAGTTGGGGTGGCGAATGTGCGCGACGGCTGTGCGCTCACTTCGTGACCGTGCCGTTATGTGATGAAGATCACATGTTTGGTTGGATTACCGATGGCGAGGTAATCGGTTGACGCCTCAACGTGCGCGTCGGCCCGACCACAGCGCGAATATCAGCGCCAGCAGGAAGCCGACGGGCACGAGCATCGCCAGGCCGTAGAGCCACAGCCCTGGATCGCTGTCGGACACGATCGGCGTCACGAAGATCGCGATCACCGCCAGAATTCCGATTCCGAACAGGACGAGAGCCACGTGCAGCAGGCGATCGCCGGAGCGTCGCGGACCGGGCGAGGCCGGATCTGGTGAGTTCGTCACGGGTGAACCGTAAAACTGGTGTGCTCGCGATATAGCCACCGGGGTAGACTCGCATCACATCGCGTCCCGCCTTGTTGGGGGGCGCGTTCTTTTCGCGACAAGCAAAATTGTGTAACCCGGGCCACAAGGGTTCGGGTGCCGAATGATGAACGGGTGAGCGCAGTGCCGACCGGCCGGGTGAAGTGGTACGACGTCGAGAAGGGCTTCGGCTTCCTGTCTCAAGACGAGGGCGAGGACGTCTATGTGCGCTCGTCCGCGCTGCCCGAGGGCGTCGAGGGACTCAAGCCCGGACAGCGTGTCGAATTCGGCATGGCCGCCGGTCGCCGTGGCCCGCAGGCGCTCAGCGTGACGGTGCTCGAGGCTCCGCCGACTGTCGTTCGCGATCGTGACCGTGGGCGCGCGCCCGAGCGCAAAGACGCCGGGCCACGCAAGACGCCCGACGAGCTGCACGGCCTGGTCGAGGACATGATCACGCTGCTCGAGAGCACGGTGCAGCCGGACCTGCGGCGGGGCAAGTATCCGGATCGCAAGATGTCCCAGCGGATTTCCGAGGTGGTGCGGGCCGTGGCTCGCGAACTCGACCACTGAGATGTGAAAGAAACCGGCCCCGAACGACATTCGTTCGGGGCCGGTTCTCTCGGCTCAGGACTCGCGAGGCGCGGGCTCGGGAGTGACGATCGACCAGGCGGCGTGCGGGATGTAGCTTTCCTGCCCGGTGGCGATGTCACGGGCCAGGATCGGCAGCTGCACTTCGATGCCGATCAGGCGCAGGTCCGGTTCCGGCTTCGACTCGATGGTGAGTGCCCTGGCGCGGTCCGGGTAATCGGCGAAGCTGAGGACCCGGTCCAGCTGTTCGCCGTTGGGGCGCTGGTAGATCAGCTGGATGAGCCAGGGTGACTCGGAGACCGCGTCGGGCAGCGACAGCTGCACGGGCGCACCGTCGGGGACCTCCAGCGGCGCGGTCTCGCCGTACCGGCAGTTCTCCATCCGCACCGTGCAGTACATGAACGGGTCGACGGTGATCGTCGTGCCGTTCGCATACGCGGTGAGCTGCGGGTTGTGCGCTGGCGCCTTCGATACCGCCACCCCCACCCACACCGCGGTCACCGCGACGACCGCGAACAGTCCGGCCGCGACCAGCGCGACGATCGTTCGAGCGTTGAGCTTGCTCACCAGGTGGGGTCTCCTGTCCCTCTCGGATGGGTGTTGGGTACTTCCTGCTCGACGTGCTGGGGGCGATTGCCGCCCAGACCCGGCAGCAGCGAGTGCCCGGTGTAGCTGACGAAAGTCTGCAACAGTCCGGCCAGCAGGATCACGCTGATCAACGCGAAACCCTTCCAGTACTCGGTCGGCATCAGCACACCGGCCGCCCCGCCGACCACCCAGCTCAGTTGCAGCACGGTCTCCGAGCGCCCGAAGCCGGACGCGATCGACTCCGGCGGGAGGTCGTCCTGGATGGCGGCGTCGAGAGATACCTTCGCCAGGGCACTGGCCGCCGAGGCCACCAGCGCGGCCACGGCGGCGCCGAACAGGTTTCCGGTGAACGCCGCGAACAGCGCGACCACCGCGCACGCGCCGGTGCAGCCGAGGACCACCGGTGACGGCCTGCCCAGTTGCAGCCGGGCGCCGGTCGCGTTGCCGCCGAAGTTGCCGATGCCCGCCGCCGCGCCGACCAGGCCGAGCATCGCGGCCTGTTCGGTGGGGCTGCCGCCCGAACCCTTGGCGACGAAGGCGATGTAGAAGGTGAGAAAGCCGGTGAGCACGCGAATCGAACTGTTACCCCACAAGCCGGTAACGACGGCGCGCCCGAGTGGCTGACGCCGTTTCCGTGGCGGCACCGAGGATTCCTGGCCGCGTTCGATGACCTCGGTATGGGCATCGGGACCGTGATAGGTCAGCGTCGCGGGGACCTCGCCCTCGGTCACCTCGACCCAGCGTGGAATGCGCAGGCTGAGATACGCACCCGCGATGGCGATGCCGATGGCGAAGATCAACGCGCCGGTGGAACCGGCGATCAGGGCGGCGAGTGCGGCCAGCGAGCCCGCGCCGATGGTGCCGCCGACCAGCCCGAAGACAGTGAGCCGGGAATTGGTGCGGACCAGGTCGATATCCGGTGGCAGCACGCGCGGAGTCACCGCGCTCTTGAGAACCGCGAAGGATTTCGAGCCGACCATCATGCACAGGGCCAGCGGATACAGGCCCCAGGTGTCGATATTGAAGATCAACAGCAGCGCGAAACCCACGCGCAGGGCGAAGGTCGTCGCCAGCGCCAGCCTGCGACCGCGTTGCAGGCGGTCGAGCAGCGGGCCGATCAGCGGCGCGATCAGCGCGAACGGGGCGATGGTGATCAGCAGGTACAGGGCCACCTTGGTTTTGGATTCGGCGGTGGCGCTGGCGAAGAACAGGGTGTTGGCCAGGGCCACGGCGATCGCGGCGTCGAGCGCGAAGTTCGCCATGGTGGCGTAGGTGAGCGCGGTCAGGCCGGACTGATCGGCGCCGTCGGCCTTGGCGGCGCGCTGGAAGGTGGCGATGCCGCGTTCGGTGAGTTCGCGGCTGCGCATGGCGGCTACCCGGGTGACGGTGAGTTTGCGGGGGACGCGCTGGTTGACCGGGTCGTCGGCGCCTTCGTCGCGCGGGAAGGGGCGGGTGCCTTCGGGGCCGAGGTCGGCGTGCCGACCTCGGTCATCGCGGCCCGGAGCCGGATACTCATCGCGAGGTGGAACCGGTCGTGCGTGCTCGTCGCGCGACGGGATCGGCAGGCCCTTCTCATGCTGATCGCGAGGGTCTGGCGTGGGTCCGGGACGTCCTGCGTTCGGGGGCTGATCGCGTGAGTCCGGTGTGGGTCCGGGACGTCCTGCGTTCGGGGGCTGATCGCGTGAGTCCGGTGTGCGCCCGGCACGTCCTGCGTTCGGCACCGGGGTGGTCGGCGCGGCGGGGTCGGCGGGGCGGTTGCGGTGGAACAGGCTTTTCGACCGGACCGTCGGCGGCTCGGCGGGCAGCGGCCGTTCGGGCCGGGGGAAGACCTTGCGCGGTGCGCGCGGCGGGTACTGCCCGTAGCCGGGGTGCGGATCGGCGGCGGTACCGTCCCGGCGACCACGGTCGGGACCGGATGGATCGCGGGGCGTCGTCACAAGTCCAATTCTGTCGCACTCGGGCTGTGCGTGTTCACTCGCGCCGCGGCAATGTCGGCCACATCGTGTTATTTCGCGACGAACCGCACTTCGAATATGCGCGGCCAGTACTTTCCGGTCAGCAGGAACCGATCGGTGCCGGGCAGGTGAGCGATGCCGTTGAGCACGTCGGCGCCCGCTCGTTCGGCGGGTGTGAGCAGCCCGCCCGCCTCGATGACGGCGAGAATCCGGCCGGTCTCGGGATCGATGTGCAGTATTTCGTCCGACGGGTAGTTGTTCGCGTAGACGGTGCCGTCTTCGGCGCAGTCCAACTCGTTCGGCTTCGGATCGCGGTAACCGGACAGGGTCACCGAACCGGTCTGGGCGAACGTCACCCGGTCGCGGAAGGTGAGGGTGCCGGTGCCGTCGCTCATCACCAGCCGGTCTGGCTGCGCGCACAGACCCCAGCCCTCGCCCGCGTAGTCGGCGCGACCGGTTTCGGCGAGGGTGACCGGGTCGCGGGCGATGGCGAAGCCGTCCTGCCAGGTCAGCTGCCAGACGATCGCGCCCGCCCTGGTCATGCCCTCGCCGAACACCCGGCCGGGCAGGTCGACCCGAGCTGTTTCGGTGCCCGTGCGCTGGTCGGTGGCCCGCGCGGTCGACACGCCCCACATGCCGGTGCTCTCGTAGCGGACGCCGTCGACCACCTCCAGACCCTGGGTGAAGGCCTGCGGATCGTGCGGTGACGAGCCGATCACCTCGACTCGCAAGCGCGGCGGTCCGGGCTCGGGGGATCCGCTACAAGCACCCGCGCCGAGCACACTGACCAGCACTGCGACGGCCAACGAACTGCGATTGCACTTCATACGGCAAAATGTATGCCGTGAGCGCAGTATCTGTTTCGGAGTCCGGCGTGCGTCCCGTTCTGGCCGACGCGGCCGAGGTCGCACGTCGTGCGCTCGTCGCGTTGGAACCCGACGGGGTAGGAGTCCATCTGGGGGTGAGCGCCGAGGACGACACCGCGGCCACCCACCGGTTCGAGGCGACCCTGCCCGGCTACCGCGGCTGGCAGTGGGCCGTCGTCGTCGCCGCGCCCCCTGGCGCCGACCACGCGACGGTCAGCGAGTCGGCGTTGCTGCCTGCCATCGGTGCCCTGATCGCCCCCGATTTCATCCCGTGGGACCAGCGGGTCCGCCCCGGCGACCTCGGCCCCGGCGACCTGCTCGCCACGCCCGCCGACGACCCGCGCCTGGTCCCCGGCTACGTGGCCACGGGCGATCCGGTGATCGACGAGGTGGCCCGCGAGGTCGGCCTCGGCCGCGTGCAGGTACTCAGCGTCGAAGGCCGCGCCGATGCCGCCGAGCGCTGGTTCACCGAGTTCGGCCCCGACACCGAAATGGCCAAGGCCGCCCCGTCGACCTGCGGCTTGTGCGGCTTCTACCTGCCGCTGGCCGGCGCGCTGCGCGAGTCCTTCGGCGTCTGCGGCAATGCGATGGGCGCCGACGGGCACGTTGTGAACGTGGCCTACGGCTGCGGCGCGCACTCCGACGTGGCCGCCCCCAGCGGCAACGGTTCCCCCCTGTACGAGGCCTTCGACGACCACGCGGTCGATTTCGTCGAGATCGTCCGCCCCGCTGTCGAGGACGCGATCGACAAGGCCGCCGACGATCAGGCAACGGTGACCGGCGATGCCACGGCTGAGCCCGTCGACGCCGATCCCGCGACGGTGGTCGGCGATGTCGTGGCTGAGCCCGCTGATGCCGATCCCGCGACGGTGGTCGGCGATGTCGTGGCTGAGCCCGCTGATGCCGATTCCGCGACGGTGGTCGTGGAGGTTGTCGCCGAGACGACCGACCCGGCAATCGATGTCGTCGAGGTCTCAGCTGAAACGATCGCCTCGGTCTCCGAGGCCGCGACCGGGCAGGGTCCCGCTGACTCGTTGACCGAGATCGGCGAGGCCGCGGCCGAGCAGGCGGGCGATCAGCAGGAAACCGCCGAGGCCGAAGCAGTCGCCGCGGTGGCGGCCGAGCGTTCGGCGCTCGTCGAGGGCGCGCTGCCGGAGTCCGCTGACGAGGTCGTCACAGCTGAGATCGCATCAGTTGCCGAGGTTGTCGCGAACGACCTCGCCATCGATGCCGGGCCCAACACCGACGGCGAGCCGACCGCCGAGGTCGTGTCGGCCGCCGACACAGCGTCGGGCACGGATGTTGCGCTCGACGCTGACGCCGTTGCGGATACTCAGGCTGCGCCGGTTGCCGAGGTTGCGTCGGAGACGGATGCTGCGCCGGTTGCTGAGGTTGCGTCGGAGACGGATGCTGCGCCGGTTGCTGAGGTTGCGTCGAAGACGGATGCCGCGCCGGTCGCGGATGTCGCTTCGGGCGTGGCCGCAACGTCGCCCGATGTTGCGTCGGGCACGGATGTTGCGCCAGTCGCCGAGACAGCGGACGTGAGTGCTGACGCGCCCGCGGAAGACGATGCTGCGGCAAGCGGTGCGGGATCCGGCGAGAGTGCGGAGTCTGCTGATGTCAGTGAGCACGGATCGTCGGTGTCGCGCTGAACGGAGCGGGGGACCCGTTCGGCACCGCGCAGCTGCGGGCCGGAGTGCTTGCGGCGTGGCGGGATTCGCCGACGCGGTTGCGGGAGGACAGTGCCAGTGAGGCGGATCTGGTGGCCGCGGGCTACCGGGATCGGTTGCTCACCGAGCTCGCGCAGAACGCGGCCGACGCCGCGGCGAAGGCCGGTGTCGCGGGTGCGCTGCTCGTGCGGGTGCTCGACGGGCGCCTGCACGTCGCGAACACCGGTGCGCCACTGAGCGTTTCCGGTGTGCACGCGTTGACAGCGCTGCGTGCCTCCGGAAAGGCCGACACCACCCAGGTGGGTCGCTTCGGTGTCGGCTTCACCGCGGTGCGGTCCGTCGGCGATGAGATCGAGATCCGCTCGACGACCGGATCCATCCGCTTCTCCCGCGTGGCGACGCTGAACGCCTTGCACGACATCGGCATCGGCGTCCCCGATGACCTGGCCGCGATCGCACCCCCGGTCCTGCGACTGGCCTGGCCCGTCCCGACCACCCCGCCAGCGGGCACCGACACCGAAATCGTCGTCCACCTCCGCGACGACATCGACGCCGAAGCCCTCCTCGACGCCATGCGAGCCGAGGCCCCCGACCTCCTCCTGGAACTGCCTGCCCTGCAGCGCATCCGAATCGACACCGACGAATGCACCAGCGCAATAACCATCCTCGCCACTGCCCAACCCGCTGACGCCGTTCGCCCCGACCCAACGCGGGCTCGTGCCGCCTCCGCCGCTGACACCGCCGCTGCCGCTGACACCGCCGCTGCCGCTGACACCGCCGCTGCCGCTGACGCCGCAGCTGATGCCGGCGCCGACGCCACAGCCGCCGACGCCACGGCCACGGCCGCTGCCGCCACGGCTGATGCCGCTACCGCCACGGCCGCTACCGCCACCGCCACCGCCGATGAGACCGGCACCTTCTCCCAGCTGACAATCACCCTCCCGTCCGGAGCACGCCGAACGTGGTGGCAGTACCGCACTCCCAGGGCCCGCTGGCTACTCCCACTGCGAGACGGCCGCCCAGTCGCCACCGCCCCGGACGTCCTGCGAGCACCCACGCGCTCCGACGAGGAACTCTCCCTCCCCGCGATCCTGGTCGCCGACATCCCCATGCAACCCGATCGCCGCCGCCTCCTCCCCGGCGCCCGCCTCACCGAATTGGCAACGGGTTACGCGGATTTCGCCCGCGCGCTCCCGCCCCGGGACCGCCTCGTCCTGGTCCCCACCCCCGGCTTCGCCCGCAGCGAAGCCGACGGTCTCCTCCGCGAAGCCGTGATCGCCGAGCTTCGCACCAACCCCTGGTTGCCGGTCTGTGCCGTTCGCAACACCGAACCAGCGGACCCGTGGGACCCCATCGAACCCACACCGCGAAATGCCGGGCCCGGCGGCACAACTGGCGAATCGGCAGCGCCCGGTGACGACAGCCTCGCTGTCCCCGGTGAAACCGCGCCGATCGGCAAGGATGTTCCAGACCTCATGGATCTCCTCGCAGCTGACGGGGACGACGGCTCCGGCCTCGCGACGACGTTCGGGCCGGGTGAGTCCGCACCGTTGCGCGGCGACCTCCCCGACCCCTTCGCGTCGGAAGCATCGGCCACGTACGGACCCGCCGGAGCGGACTTGCCATGTAGCACGCCGACCCGGGCGCGCGTATTTCCCGATCTCACACCGGAATTGGCGACGATTCTGGCCGAGATCACCGGGCCACTGGTGATTCCGGAGCTGTCCGGACGCGCCGGTCAGGACAAGCTGGCGGTCCTCGATGTCCATCGGCTCGGGCCGGCCGCACTGGCCGAGTTGTCGAGCGGGCTGGAACGTGAACCACGGTGGTGGCGGCGGCTTTACGCCGCGCTGGAACCGTTCGTTGTCGATACCAGGACCGCTGAGGAATTCGGCGCGCTGGCCGTGCCGCTGACCGACGGGCGATTGGTGACCGGGCCGCGGACCGTGGTGCTCGATGATCAGCTCACGGTGGCGGTGCCGGTGCACTGGGCTCGCCTGGCCCACCCGGACGCCACGCACCCGCTCCTGGGTCGGCTGGGTGCCCGCAGTGCGAGTTCGGATGACCTGCTCACCGATCCGGCTCTGCGCGACCTGCTCGAGCACGATCCGGCCGACCCGGACACCGTCGCCGCCGTCCTCCAACTGGCACCTTTCGCCTCCGCCGATTCGCTACCGGACTGGCTCGGCCTGCTCGAACTGCCCGACGACACCGGCGAACTCCGCCCGGCCGACGAGCTACTGCTCCCAGGAGCCCCGCTGGCCGACATCCTGGCCGCGGACTCGCCCTTCGGCACCATCGCCGACACCACCGTCGCCGAGTACGGCGAGCGGGCCTTGCGCGCGATCGGTGTCGGCTGGGGTTTCGCGATACTCACCGACCCGGAGCCGATCGGCCCCGACCACGACCTCGACGACGAACAGTCCTGGTGGAACAGCCTTTCCGATGATCCACGCGAGCTGACAGCGGTCCGGGATCTAGACCTGGTCGACGAAGACCGCTGGCCGCAAGCCTTGCGCCACTTGCTGTCCGAGCCACGCACCCGCGCGCTGCTCGCCGATCGCGACGGCTACACCACCTGGTGGCTGCACCGCCACGCTCACATCGACGGCATTCCGCTGGGTCGGCTCCACCACCCCGACGACAACGAATTCGCCGGGCTCCTACCAGTTTTCGAGGCGATCGGCATAGAGGGCGCTGATCTCGACACCTTGCGCCCCGTGCTCGTCCGCCCTGACATCATGTCCGCCGAGCTGGCCGAGGAACTCCTCGACGCCCTGGCCGATCCATCGAAAACCCCTGCCCCCGAGATAATCGCCCGAACCCATGCCCGCCTGGCCGCCGCGGTCGCGGCGGGCGTTCTCGATCCGCGCGAACTCGATCTCCCCGAGCAGATCCGCGCCTTGTCCGGCGACGTCGTCGACGCGAGCACCGTCATGGTCCTCGATCAGCCCTGCTTCGGCCTGGTCGTCCCCTCGGTGCGCCTCGTCGTCGGTGACACGGCGCACGCCGAGGCGCTGGCCACCCTGCTGGACCTACCGCTGGTCTCGGACGAGATCAGCGCCGAGGTGCTCGGCACCGGTCGCCGAAGCACCTGGGCCGCGGAACCTTTGGGCGTGGTGCTGCGCCAGCTGTGGTCCCCGCGGGACGCCACCGGCGACCTGGTCTTGCACGAGACTCTCGAAGTGCATCTGCGCGGCGCGATCTCGGGCACTGTCCGCGTCCCGTGGTGGTGCGAAGGCGATGTGGTCCACGTACAGGTGCCGCGAGGCCAGTAGTGGACTACTCCGCGTGGGCGGTGATCATCTCGGCGAGCAGATCGAGCTGAACCTGCACGGACTCACTGTCGTCATCGACCAGCCACCGCAGCACAATCCCGTCGATCACATTGAGAATGAACCGGCTCAGCGCCGTCACCGGCGTGGTCCACTGCGTTTCGGTCGCCTCGCGGCAATGGTCGATCACATCGGCGACGGTGTTGTCATTGAACCCGTACTGCTCGCGCGCGATCGCCAGCTTGGCGGGAGTCGACTCACCCTCGCGCAACGCGTAGGTGGTGGTCTCGTAGGTCAGCAACTGCCGTTCGGGAGTGGCTTCGATGTTGCGCCACATCAGTTCCAATCCGCGGCGCACCAATTTCTGAAATGCTTCTTTTCCTGTTCCGGCGTCTTCCCATACCGATTCATCGGCATCAACGGAATCCCGCAATTCCATAGACAGCGCTTTGACCAGCTCGGTCATCAGCGCGTCCTTGTTTTCGAAACAGTAATGCACCACACCTAGCGAGACGCCCGCCGCTTGGGCGACATCGCGCGTGGTCACGCCCGCCACGCCCTTTTTCTCGGCGAGACCGATCGCTGCCTCGATCAGGTGGGCTCGTCGTTCTTCGACGCTCAATCGGGAGGACACTGTGCGAGTTAAGCGCTCGCGCCACGAACAGTCAATTCGCCGGTCCGCCGGAAAATCCTGGACATTTGACCAGTTTATGTGGTTGTCTCCCAGATGGAAGTCGCGAAGGAGTCGCCCGATGTCCCTGTCCCGCCGCACCATGCTCGCCGCCTCGGCACTGGGTGCCACAGCGCTGCCCGTCCTCTCGAGTATGGGAATGCCCGTCGCGCACGCGAATCCGGATGGATTCGAATTCGGGCTCGGTATCGCCGACCTCACGGGCCCGGCCGCGGAATGCGGCATGATGGGCTACTCCCAACTCGAACAGACCACGGCGGGAATTCATCTGCGCCCGCGCGCTCGTGCGTTCGTGATCGGTGCGGGCGGAAATCGGATCGCGTTCGTCGCGGTGGAGAATGGCGCGGTGTTCGGCTCGGTACACGGCGCGGTGCTGCTCGCGCTCGCGCGCCGTTTCGGTGATCGGTATTCGGAACGAAATGTCGTACTCACCTCCACGCATACCCACGCCAGTTGTGGTGGTTCCGCGCACGACTACGCCTACACGCTGGCGACGCTGGGATTTCAGCAGCAGGTCTTCGACGCCGAGGTCGACGGGATCGTGGAGGCGATCATCGCGGCCGACGCGGACTTCGCGCCTGGTGCCATCTCCCTCGGCCGCGCACAACTGCACGACGCCAGCGTGAACCGCTCGCGCGTGGCCTTCGACCGCAATCCGGCCGCCGATCGCACGGTGTTCCCCGATGCGATCGACCCCGCGGTGACCACGTTGGCGTTCGCCAGGAAGGGTCGTCAGGTCGGCACGCTCACCTGGTTCGCCACCCACAACACCTCGATGACCAACGCGAACCGCCTGATCAGCTCCGACAACAAGGGCTACGCCAGCTACGCCGCCGAACACCTCGAACACGGCGTGCGCCACCTCGACGGCGCCGACTTCATCGCCGCCTTCGCGCAGACCAATGCCGGCGACATGTCGCCCAACCTCGACCTCCAACCCGGCCATGGACCGACCGACAATGAGTTCGACAACACCAGGATCCTCGGCGAACGCCAGCACCACGCGGCGAAAGAGGCCGCGGCGCAGGGTACCGCGCAGCAGGCCGAGGTCGCCTCGATGCTGTGCTACATCGACCTCGCCGCGCTCACGATCGACGGCCGCTTCACCCCCGACGGCGCCCCGCGACGCACCTCCCCGGCCGCGGCGGGCGTCTCCCTGGCGGCGGGCAGCGTCGAGGACGGCCCCGGCCTGCCCGGCGGCCCGATCCCCGAAGGTGTGCGCAACCCGCTGGTCGACTTCCTCGGCGGCATCGACCATCCACACCCCGCCTGGCTCGCCGACGCGCAGGCCCCGAAGGCGATCTTCGCCCCACTCGGACTGATGCCGCCGGTGCCGTGGGTGCCGAATGTGGTGCCGATCCAGCTGATTCGCATCGGTGACCTGTATCTGGCCGCCGCGGGCGCCGAATTCACGATCGTCGCCGGGCTGCGCGTGCGACGCGCGGTGGCGGCGGTACTCGGCGTCGAGCTGGAACAGGTGCTGCTACAGGGCTATTCGAACAGCTACCACGAATACGTCACCACACCTGAGGAATACGATGCGCAGCACTACGAGGGCGCCTCGACCCTGTTCGGCCGCTACACGCTGTGTGGGTATGTGCAGGAATTCACCAGACTGGCGGAGGCGTTCGCCACGGGGCAGGCGGTCGGGCGCGGCCCGGCACCGCGCGATGTCTCGGCGCTACAGCCGAACTTCGCCGCCGTGCCAGGGCCCGACGCGACCCCGCAGGGCCGTGGCTTCGGTGATGTCCTGATCCAGCCGTCATCGTGTGGACGCGGCGAACAGGCGGCCGTCGAATTCGTCTCGGCCCACCCGAAACACAATCCGCGCCGCGGCGACACCTTCCTGCACGTGCAGCGAAAGACCGCGGCGGGCTGGGCGCGGGTGGCCAACGAAGGCGAATGGGACGTCCGCTTCCACTGGCGCACAGCGGGCGCCGCGGTCTCGATCGCCCGCTTCACGTGGGATATCCCCACGACCGCCGAACCCGGCGTGCATCGATTCGTGCACTACGCCGATGTCTTGGGCGCCGACGGCACGCTCCGCCCCATCACCGGGACCAGCGACGAATTCGCAGTGGCCTAGTCGGTGTCGAGCCCCACCTGAGCGCCCTTGTCCCCGCGCCGCGCGGAACGACGCTGCAAGAGGAAGATCGACGACCCCAGCACGCCCACAACGAGCCCCATCAGGCACACCGGGCGGGCATCGGCCCAGCTCGCGTTGATCCACACCACCGCCGTCGCGATGGCCCACAGGGCGAAGCCACCCAGCACAACGGGGCGCGGGTCGACCAGGATTCGGGGCAGTTGAGGTATCTCGGGACTGACAGGTCCGGCATCCATACCCAAACAGTAGCCGTGTGAAACCCATCAGCCCAGCCGGATTTACCGTAGAGTTCTGCACTGTGACAACGCCATCGGACGTCCGTGCCCTGGCCGGTGATCTTTCACTGGCCGTCGTGCGGCTCACGAGACACCTGCGCGGGCGCCGTACCGACGCGCAGATCTCGCTTACTCAGCTGTCGGCTTTGGCGACGCTGGCTCGTGACGGCGCGATGACGCCCGGCGCGCTGGCAGGCAAAGAACGCGTGCAACCACCGTCGATGACCCGCGTCATCGCCTCGCTCTCCGACCTCGACCTGGTCCAGCGTCGCCCGCACCCGACCGACGGCCGACAGATCATCGTTTCGCTCTCGTCCGCCGGTCGCGCGCTGATCGCCGACGAGACCAATGCCCGCGAGGTATGGATGACCGGTCAGCTCGCCGGCCTGCGCCCCGAGCAGATCGCGGTGCTCGGGGAAGCCGTCGGCATCATGAACCAGATCGTCGCCGAATCGGAGTGATCAGCTCGACGGCCGCGCCGCATCCGCCGACACCACGTCATGGCCGAGCGGGAACAGCGACAGTGGCACCAGCTTGAGATTCGCCCAGGCGAACGGCAGGCCGATGATCGTCACCGCGAGCGCGATGCTGGTGAACACGTGGCCGAGCGCCAGCCACCAACCCGCGAATACGAACCAGATCACATTGCCGATCAATGAACCCGCGCCCGCGCTCGGTTTGTCGACTACCGTGCGGCCGAACGGCCAGAGCACGTACCCGGCCAGCCGTAGCGAGGCGATCCCGAACGGGATGGTGACGATCAGGATGAAACAGATCAGTGCCGCGAGTAGGTACCCCAGTGCCATCCAGAACCCGCACAGCACCACCCAGAGCACGTTCAAGATCAACTGGACAATCTTCATGCTTCCAGCATGCCAGGATTAGCCGGTGGCCGAAGTGATCGATATCGAGGACCCCACCGACCCGCGCGTCGACGACTTCCGTGACCTGTCCAATGCCGACCGCAGGCCGGACCTGCCGGGCCGAAAAGGCCTGGTCATCGCCGAGGGCGTAGTGGTAGTCCAGCGGATGCTCGACTCACGTTTCACGCCGAGCGCACTGCTCGGCGTGGGGAAACGATTCGAAACCCTCGCCGACGACCTCGCCGATCGGGACCTGCCGTACTACCGCGCGAGCGCGGCGGTGATGGCGGAGGTGGTCGGCTTCCATCTCAACCGCGGGGTACTCGCCGTCGCGCCGCGTCCGGCTGAGCTCACCGTCGACGAGGTGCTCGACGGCGCGCGCACGGTGGCGGTCCTGGAAGGCGTCAACGATCACGAGAACCTCGGTTCGATGTTCCGCAACGCCGCGGGGCTCGGCGCCGACGCGGTGCTGTTCGGCGACCGGTGTGCCGATCCGCTCTATCGGCGGGCGGTGAGGGTGTCGATGGGGCATGTGCTCCGGGTGCCGTTCGCGCAATTGCCGCAGTGGCCGGAGAGTCTGGACCTCGTGCGGAACAAGGGTTTCCAGATCATCGCGTTGACGCCGAATCCCGCAGCGGTGAATCTAGCGACGGCCATGACGGGGGAGCGGGTGGCGCTGCTGCTCGGTGCCGAAGGGCCCGGCTTGACCGAGGAAGCCATGCGCGCCACCGATATTCGTGCCCGCATCCCGATGTCGCCCGGTACCGATTCGCTCAATGTCGCGACCGCCGCGGCCATGGCGTTCTACGAACGTGTGCGTATCTCATGACCCAGGAGTGCGAGGGTCCGTATCGGGCGCAAGCGGATTCGGTGCCATGGGCGGCGGGCGGCACCGTTGTCGTGCTGGTCGCGCTGCTCGGCGGGGTCGCGGTGTATGCCTTCGGCTGTGCGCTGGCCGCGGTCAATCCGCTGCTGGCGATCGCGGTGAACGTGGTGGCCGCGGGCGGGGTAGCGCCGACGGCCTGGCGGTGGCGGTTCACGCCGGTGGTGCGGTGGGTGCTGGCCGGTGCGGCCGCGGCGGTGGTGCTCGGCTGGATCGCCGTGATCATCGACGAGATCAGCTGAGGGCTCACACCACCCGATCGACACCGCGCAGCCACCCGAGTAGCCCGCGCCTGCGCCGCGTCGCCGCACCGGGGCGGCCCACCAGCAGTTGCTGCTGTTCGGGCGCCTGGCCTTTCGGGTACAGCGTGAAACCACAGACCGCGAGGTCACCGGGTGCGAGCCGGCCGGGAGCGGCCGGGGTCAGGTAGCGGAAGCCGAGCCATTCGGCATTGGCGGCGTCGGCGAAATCCGGCGGATCGAACGGCAGCGACTGCGGTGCGGGATGATCCGCACCCCGCCACGGCACCGGATGCTCACCCGCCCAGAACGTTCGCTCCCACACCATCGGGAGCCCTTCGTTCTCGAGAATGTCCACCCTGGTGGAACTGAACGACCGCCGGAACTCGCCACGCTCCCAATGCGCGAACGCGCCCCAGTGCGGCTTCGAGTCGTAGGACACCAGATAGGTGTGCTCGGAAGCGAGCGGCCGCACCAGCAGATCAGGCAGTTTCGTCGGCCGGACCAGCGCGGCCTCGGCCGTACACACCACGGTCAACCCGGGATAACACCCGATGTAGACCTCGTCCCGATCCGGCGCCGCACAACCACTCAGCGTCCCGACCATGTGTGGCTGAACATCATGGTCCGGATACAACTGCCCGGCCAACGCCGCCGCCGCAACAGGATCGGACTCGACGTTTCCCGTCAGCACCGCGACAGGATCAGGAGTATCGACGTACCAGATCGAAGAAGCCGCGGACATCAGCCACCTCCCATCTGTGCCGCCACTGCGCGTATCAAGCCAGACCCAGTCGGGAGTTCCGTCACATCGGCGGCCGACTGTCTGGTCGGTGATATGTCAGCGCGTGCCCGGTGAGTTACCCATGTACTCGCGACTACTTGGCGTTGGTTAGTTTCCGGAGCTGCGGACGCCCAACAGGACGTCTTCCCACGAAGGCATAGGCGCTTTGCCTCGCTTGGTTCGCGCAGGCTTCGGTGCGGGCTTCTCCGCAGCTGGTTCCTCAGCAGCGGGCTTCTCCTGCTGTGCCGCGGGCTGGCTCGGCGCCGCGGGTACGGCGGGTACCGGGGCGGCGGGCTTCGGCGTGGCCGGAATCGGTGCCGCGGGGATGGGCGCGGCCGGAATCGCCGCCGTGCCACCGCCTGCCGCGACCTGACGCTGCTCGTAGTACTCGTCCACGTTCGGCGCCGGACGACTCTGCGGCCGGGCGGCCGGTGCGGCGATCTGCTCGCGCGGACGCGGCTCCACCGGGGTCGGCGGTTCGATCACCGGCGAGGCGGCCGGAACCGGCGTGGGCAGGATCGTCGCCAGCCCACGCAGCGCGCGGCCGAAGTCGGGATCGATCAGGTCGTTGGCCGGATCGTCGAGACCGGATACCGAGCCGCCGTGCGCGTCGGGCTGGTAGCGCCAGTGCGCCGCGATCTCGGAGTGCCCGTGCCGCCACTGCAATTGGGCGACCCAGAAACCCTTTTCGTCTTTCCAAGCATCCCACTCGGCCTGTTCGATGGTGTGGCCGCGCTCGGCGAAGGCAGCGGTGACGATCTCGTGCAGCGTTTCCACCGCGGGGCCGTCGGGGCGCACCGGGTGGGCCTTCTGCGCCAGTTCGGCGGCGCGGGCGCGCTCGAGTAGTACAGGGTAGGCGAATCGTTCGACTTTGGATTCCGGCATCCCGGACTCCGCCGTGACCTGCTCGACGGACGCTCCAGCGCGAATACGGGCCTGAATATCTTTAGGACGCATAGTCGCCTCCGTTTCGATCTCGATCTGGCCGAATCGTGCGAGGTCGCCGCGCGCCGCCGCGCGGAGCTTGTCGTCGGCGGGCAACCGGAACTTGGTACCGGACTCGGTGTCGCTGCACACGATGTGCGTGGAGTCGGGCGTCACCCCGATCACTCGAAGTTCACGCACGTTACCTCCCTATCGCGTCGGCTACGACACCGCCCACTTTCCTTGACAGTAGTGCACATTACTTGGCCGTGGCAGCAGACACGCACGACTTAAATCGCGCGCCAACCCTGCACAGGGGGCTAATCTGAGCGGCTCACCACACGAATTCCGCTTGTGTACAGGGGTTTTGGTGATAGATCAACATCAAATCTCGGTACCGAGATCTGTCAAAACTCGGCGAATTTTGCGAATGTATGCAAAGGGCCGGTGTGTTGGGCACACAGTGAGGTGGTCAAACACCCGCCCCCAGGGGGGGGGATTTAAAATTAATCAAAACACACCTGTTTTTTTGTGACGTTGGCAGGCTCGGGGGGGTGGTGGTCACCTCTCCCCCCCCCCCCACCCCCCCGGCCCGATGTCGGTCTTATTTCAGAGCTGGCCGACGACCCAGTCGATCGAACGGGTCAGCTGCGAAACGTCTTCCGGGTCGATCGCCGGGAACATGCCGACACGCAGCTGGTTACGGCCCAGCTTGCGGTAGGGCTCGGTGTCGACGATGCCGTTGGCGCGCAGGATCTTGGCGACCTGGGCCGCGTCGACCGCGTCGTCGAAGTCGATGGTGCCGACAACCTGCGAGCGGTGCGCCGGGTTGGTCACGTACGGGGTGGCGAACGAGCTCGACTCGGCCCACGAGTACAGGCGCGAGGACGAGTCCAGGGTGCGCTTCACGGTCCAGTCGAGGCCGCCGTTGGCGTTCATCCACTCGATCTGATCGGCGAACAGCAGCAGGGTGGCCAGCGCCGGGGTGTTGTAGGTCTGGTCCTTGGAGGAGTTGTCGACCGCGATCGGCAGCGACAGGAACTCCGGGGTCCAGCGACCCGATTCCTTGATCTCGGCGACGCGGGCGAGCGCGGCCGGGCTCATGATCGCGATCCACAGGCCACCGTCGGCGGCGAAGCACTTCTGCGGGGCGAAGTAGTACACGTCGGAGTCGGCGATGTTCACCGGCAGACCGCCCGCGCCCGAGGTGGCGTCGATGGCGATCAGGGCGTTCTCCGAGCCGACCGGACGCGACACCGGGATGGACACACCGGTGGAGGTCTCGTTGTGGGCCCAGCCGATGAGGTCGACCGAGGGGTCCGACACGGGCTCGGGCGCGCTGCCCGGCTCGGCCTTGACGACGATCGGGTCACCGATGAAGGGGTTGCCCTTGGCGACCGAGGCGAACTTCGAGGAGAACTCGCCGTTGGTGAGGTGCAGCGAACGCTCGCGGATCAGGCCGAAGGCGGCGGCATCCCAGAACGCGGTGGTGCCACCGTTGCCGAGCACGACCTCGTAGCCGTCGGGCAGGGAGAACAGCTCACGCAGGCCGTTGCGAACGCGGGCGACCACGTCCTTGACCGGCTTCTGTCGATGCGAGGTACCGAACACCGAGGCGCCGACAGTCACCAGGGACTGCAGCTGCTCCGGGCGGACCTTGGAGGGGCCGCAGCCGAACCGTCCGTCTGCGGGCTTGAGGTCGGCGGGAATTGTCGGGAACGCACTGGTCATGGGGGCGAGTTTAGTGGTGGGCGGATCGCGGTTGTCGGGGTGGGTGGCGCTGTGAGGCGGGACACTGGGCGTCTGTGGTGGGTAGAGGTTGGGCGGGGGAGTCGGGATCCGTTGCCCAGTTGTCCCAGGCAGGTTTGACGCTGTGTTTATTGGCGCGCTGGCGCGCGCGTGTCCGCGGCCCTGAGGGGCCGCCGGTTAGCGCTCGAGACTAGAGCC
>NZ_JBHZBG010000015.1:0-151017 GCF_042754695.1 Nocardia sp. NPDC059195
CCACCGGCACCACCTCCACCGGGGAGCATCACCGGTCGCGGGCGCGCGATCAACTCGACCAGTTACCGAGGCAACCTTCCTGGACGAGGCACTAGGCGTACGTCCGCCTTCGCTCCGGCCGTGCGCGAGCTGATGAACGCTGTCGCGGCTGCGTCCATTAGGCTCGTCGCGATCCGAGCGGGGCGGGTTCCAGCCCGCCGTCCGCCGTAGAGCGCCGGGTACCCGGCGGGAGGGGAAACACAGCATGGACGACCTGAACAACGCCGCAACGGAGCTCTCGCGCTGGGCGGAGGATCTGGAACAGAAGGCGCAGCGCTACCAGGAGCTGCACGCCAAGATGACCGCGGTGAGCGTCACCGATACCTCGGCCGACGGCCGGATCAGCGTCACCGTGGACGCCAACGGCTCGACCACCGCCATCACCCTTGCCGCGGCGGTCCGCGGCATGGATCCCACCGCCGTGGCGACCGAGCTCATGGCCTGCACACACCGAGCCCAGGCGCGCTTGCGCGACCAGGTCACCGGCTTGGTCCATGACACGGTCGGCACCGACGAAGCCGGGGAGGCCATCGTCGGCCAGTACAGCGACCGGTTCCCCGATCTCGACCCGACGTCGTCGGCGCCCGTTCCGCCATCGGCGCCGCCGGCCGCCCCTGCCGCGCCGTGGCCGTCCGAGCCCGACGCTCCCGCGACCCGCAAACCCGACCGCAACCGGGTTGTCGCACCCGAGGAGCCGTCCGACGAGGACATGTTCTACCAGCGCAAATCCTGGTTGCAGTAGCCACCGCAACAACTCGGCACACATTCGATGGAACCGAATGGGGTCGGGGCGCGTCCAATTAGATCGAGAGCTGCGGACTCGACCGAGTTCGCCGGAGGAGGGATTTGCGCGTGACCAGTCTGGTGAATGTGAATCTGGATGCGATCAGGTCGCAGGCCTGCTCGGTGGACGTCGTGTCCGGCGGGGTCGCCGAGGCGCTCGAGGCGGCGAACTATCTCGCCCACGCCGACGACGGCTACGGCCTGCTCGTGAAGCCGTACGCGGTGAGCACCCTGAACACGCTCCACGACGAGATCACCGAGACACTGGCTCAGCTCGACACCCTGACCGCGGAGATGCCGGGCAAACTGCGCACCGCCGCCGACACCTTCGAAACGTGTGACACCACCCGGGCGGGCGATCTCGCAGGCAAGACCGCCGAGATCGAAAGGAACGTCTGACCATGGCCGACGGACCCAACGCAGCGGGCACGTTCCTCAACGAGAACACGATCCTGCCCGGCACGGTGAGCACCTTCGACGACGGCGAAGCACCGCAGAACGACCTGCTCGTAGAAGGCGTCGACTACCGGGACACCTATTACCAGGAAAGCAATTTCCTGTTCAACAATGTGGGCACCCCCGAGGGCGGGGAGGAGCCCGACGCGGGCATCATGAAAGGCACGCTCCTGGGTGACACCTGGGAGAACGGACTCGGCGCCTACCAGGCGGTGACCGGCGACGGATCGATCACGGACAAGGTCGGCGCCATCTCCGCGGCGGCGGGTACCGCGGGTGATCTGGCGTCCGCGGCGTCGATGTTCGGCAAGGCGATCAAGGGCACCTCCACGCTGGCGAAGTTCGATCCGTTCAACTTCCTCGGCGCGCAGCTGATGAGCTGGATGCTCGAACACGTCGAACCGGTGCGCAAATCACTGGAATCGATCACCGGCAGCCCGGATATGGTCAAGGCGTATTCGGATTCGTGGAAAGCGATTGCCGAGAGTCTGACAACGACCGCAGAGGAATGGGCAACCGCACTCGACAGCGGAATCGGTGAATGGGCGGGCGAAGCCGCCGAAGCCTACCGGGCCACCGCGACAGATCTGACGGGCAAGATCGCCGAGAAGGCGGCTGTCGCCGGGGTGCTGTCGGAGTGCAATGCGGCGATGAAGGGCATCGTCGAGACAGTGCGTGAGATCGTGGTCGGGATTCTGAGCAATCTCGCCGGCATGCTCGCCGAGGCGACCGCGATACTGATCGCGTCCGCGGGTACGGCGACCCCCGCCCTGATCGCCCGGGCGCTGTTCGACATCTCGCTGGCCACAACGACGGTCGCACAGCAGCTGGTGGCACTGTCGCAGGCATTGATCGACACGAAGACGCTGGCCGAGAGCGCCGTGAAGATCATCCAGGGCGTCACCGAAGTCGAGACCGCGAAGTAGCGACCGCGCTCGACGCGGAAGCCGGTGCCGACCCGCTCGCGGTGGCAGACTGCGACTATGACGACCAACGATTGGGCCGATGTCGACAGCTATCTCGTCACCACCCTCGTGGGCGAGGAAGGCGTGCCCGCACTCAACGCCAACGCCGACGCGGGCCTGCCCGCCATCGACGTCTCCCCACCCCAGGGCAAACTGCTGAACCTGTTGGCTCGCACCGCGAAAGCGCGCCGGGTACTCGAGATCGGCACCCTCGGCGGGTACAGCACCGAGTGGCTGGCGCGCGCGGTCGGTGACGGCGGCCTCGTCGTCACTCTCGAATTCGAACCACGCCACGCCAAGGTCGCCCGGGAGAACCTGGACCGCGCCGGGGTGGGCGATCGCGTCGAGATCCTGGTCGGCGCGGCCCTGGACACCTTGCCCGGCGTCGCCGAGGACCTGACCGAACCATTCGACCTGGTCTTCATCGACGCCGACAAGGTCAACAACTCCAACTACGTGCAGTGGGCGCTGCGCCTGACCCATCCGGGTTCGGTGATCATCGTCGACAACGTGGTGCGCGCGGGCACGGTCGCCGACGAACAGACCGAGGACCCGAACGCCAGGGCGAGCCGCGACCTGATCGAATTGCTCGCCGCCGAACCGAGTGTCGATGCGACCGTCATCCAGACTGTCGGCTCGAAAGGTTGGGACGGATTCGCCTACGCCGTAGTGAACGGTCCGAATTCCTGACCTTTCACCGTGTTGGGACGGATTCGCCTACGCCGTAGTGAACGGTCCGAATTCCTGACCTTTCACCGTGTTGGGACGGATTCGCCTACGCCGTGGTCAACGGTCCGAATTCCTGACCTTCACCGCCCGGCAACGCGGATGGTCACTGCCGGGCGGGCGGAGTTCATCGCGGGGTTGTTCGCTGCCGCTAGCGTGGGAGTGTTCGATAGAGGAGCCGCCGTCATGGAATTCCGCCATCTCGTCTCGTTCATCGCGCTCGCCGAGGAATTGCATTTCGGGCGTGCGGCGCAACGTCTGCATCTGACCCAGCCGAGCCTGAGCGCCCAGTTGCAGAAACTGGAGAAATCCCTGGAAGTGCGGCTGGTCGCACGCAACTCGCACGAGGTGCGGCTGACACCGGCGGGCCGGGAGTTCGAGCTGCAGGCCCGCCAGATCGTGGCCCAGCTCGACCGGGATCTGCGTGGTGCTCGTGGACTCGGTGGAGCCGGTGGTGCCGAGGCCGCAGCCGGTGAGGGCGAGGGCGGTGGTGAGCGCCACGCCCAGCGCGGGAAGTGTGCGTTTCATGGTGGGTCTATCCTTCTCATCGGGGTCTTGCCGAAATCAGTGAACGGCGACAGCGGCCGCGTCGACGGCCGGTATCGAATTGGGCTGTGGTGCTTGCCAAGTCAGGCGCAGGCCGGTGTCGGGATCGAACAGGTGGATGTCGGCGGGGTCGATGCGGCAGGCGATGTCCTCGCCCACCCGGACACCGGCCGGACGCGCCGCGCGCACGCAGAGCCCGGATTCGAGGTGCACGAGTTCTTCGCTGCCGAGGTTCTCGACCATTCGCACCCGGCCTCGGACATCGGTCGAGGTGTCGTCGATCCGCAGGCGTTCCGGCCGGATTCCGGCGACGACGGTGGTGGCGTCGCCGGAACCCTCGGCGATGTCCAGCCCGGCGTCGATACCGTCGGCCCTCACCTTCATATGGCCGTCGCTCGCGGCGTTTCGCGTCGAGGTTCGACAGCGGCTCGTCCATCAGGAACGCACCGGGATCGCGAACCATGGCCCGCGCCAACGCGACTCGCTGCCGCTGTCCGCCCGACAGCGCGACCGGGCGTCGCTCCAGCAGCGCCGAGATCTCCAGCGTCGCCGACACCTCGGCGACCCGCTGCGGGATCTCCGCCCGCGGCCTGCGCCGGGCCCGCAACGGAAACCCGATATTGCGGGCCACCGAGAGATGCGGATACAGCGCGTAGCTCTGGAACACCATCGCCAGATCCCGCCGCTGCGGCGCCGCGTCCGTGACATCGGTGCCGCCAACCAGAATTCGCCCCGCGGTCGGCTCCGCCAACCCCGCGATCATCCGCAACAGGGTGGATTTGCCACAGCCACTCGGCCCCAGCAACACCATGAACTCACCATCGGCGATATCGAGACTCACCTCGCGCACCGCGTACTCGGCATCGAACTTCTTCGACACCGCTTCGATCTGCAGTCGTGCCATGCGCCCAGTGTCGAGCCCGCTACGGTCCGCGCGCCGGTGCGATAGTGAACGTCGATCGGTCCAATCGTCTCGGCCCTACCGGACGCGGACTGCACCGGTGTTCGCTCAGCCAGCGGGTGAATCCGCGGCGAGGATGGATTCGAGAATCGCGCGCTGCCTGGCGTCCAGTAGGCCTCGGATGAGAGTGCTGGTCTGCCAGTGGAGGTCGGCGGTGGGGGTGTCGAGGGCGGGAAGCGGGCGGGGTCGGGCTTGCTGTGCAGGATCGCGTCGATCCGGACGACGTCCGTGCGCTGTGGCGGGCATGCGGGGGCGCCGGCGTCACACCGCCCGGTCGAGGGTTCAGCGAGGTCCGGCGTGCAGGACGACTTTGCCGTTGCGGCCGGGAGTCTCGGACACCACGGCGGCCTCGGCGGCCTGATCGAGCGGGAAATCGGCCTGTACGTCGAGACGCAGGGTGCCGTCGGCGGCGAGCGTGACGAGTTCGGTGATCAACCGTAGGTAATCGGCGCGATCGATGTCGGAACTGCGCTGCTGGCCCCAGAAACCTTTCACCACAGCCTGTTTGAAGATGACGGCGCCGGTGTCGATGATCAGCGGTTTGCCCGACAGCGCGCCGAAGGAGATCAGTTCACCCCTCGGGGCGAGCAGCGCCATCAGGTCGCCCGCGGCGGGGCCGCTGACCTGGTCGACGGCGCGCACAATCGGTTCGCCGCCGGTGATGCCGGCCCCCGTGGCGAGCCAGCCCACCGATTCGGTGTCGAGCACCGGACCGTAGCCGAGCTGTTCCAGTGCCTGCACCGAGGACTGGCCGCGCACCAGGCTCAGCACCCGCACACCGCGTTCCTTCGCGAACAAGTTGAGCAGGCGACCGACCGCGCCGTTGGCGGCATTCACCACGATCCACTGACCCGACGTCACCCGCAGGTCATCGAGCAACATGAGAGCACTCAGTGGCATGGCGAGCAGTTGGCAGGCGGTCTCGTCGGCCACGGAATCCGGCATCGGCACCGCTTGTCCGGCGCGGGCGACGAAGGATTCCGCCCACGCCTGACGTACGCCGGCGATCGCGACCCGCTGCCCGACCTGGAGTGTGTCGACACCGGGCCCGACCGCCTCGACAACACCGGCGGCCTCGGTTCCGGGGATCGCGGGCAGCGTGGGCCGGTAGCCGTACACGCCGCGGATGATCGCCAGATCGTGGTTGTGGATCGGCGAGAGCGACATCGCGATCCGCACCTCACCCTCCCCGGGCTCGGGGGTCGGCACCTGCTGTGCGGTGAGCACGTCCTTCGGTTCACCGAATTCGTCGATGACAACTGCCTGCATGTCCGCCTCCGTGGTGGTTGCGAGTCCCTGCCGAGCGTGATCGTGCTCCATTGTGGCACCGTGGCCGTCGTGGGTCGCTCAGGTGGCCGGTTGCCGCCGGGAGCGCCCGGCGCATGGTGGGACGCGGCTGTCAATACGCCGCAGGGCTGACCGCGGGTCGCTCTCCGGTACGGCGTGAAGATAGCTCGCACGGTGGACGAATGTGACCGGTCGGCGTGCGTACGCTCGGTGTATGGCAGACGCACTCGGAACACGTTCGCCCGCAGTGCGATCCGGCTCGCGCATCGCCGAGCTCGATATCCTGCGTGGGTTCGCCCTGTTCGGGATTCTGATCACCAACGTGGTCGTGGCAACCACGTTGTGGTCGGTGGTAGGCACTCGCGAGGACCCGGTACTGGGCTTCGGGGGCACCGTCGATCTGCTGGTGCGCGCCACTGTCGATGCACTGTTCGCCGGGCGGTTCTATCTGCTGTTCGCGTTCCTGTTCGGATATTCGTTCACCCTGCAGATCGCGGCGGCCCAGCGTGCGGGGGTTTCGCCGGTGCGCCGGTTGCTCCGACGGTGTGCCGCGCTGATGGTGATCGGGCTCGTGCACGTCTACCTGCTGTGGATCGGCGACATCCTCACGCTGTACGCGTTCCTGTGCCTGACGCTGATCGCGCTGCGCAACATGCGGCCGCGGACCGCGGTGATCACCGGGATAGTGCTGTACGTGACCTGGTCGGCGTGGACCTTTCTGCCGGGCAGCACCGGGGTTCTCGCGTTCGGTGAGTTCGTCGACCTGCCCGCGATATCCGCCGACTACACCGCGGACTTCGCGTCGACGCTCTCCGCGCAGACCGCCCTCGCGCCGGTCTTCCTGCTGCTGATCTGGTTCAGTCAGGGCGTGCCGAGCTTGGCGATGTTCCTGATCGGCATGGCGGCGGGCAAACGAAACCTGTTCGGGAACCCGGAACTGCTGCGCCGCTGGTCCTTTCGCGCACTCGTGCTCGGCTTCGGCCTCGGCCTGCCGATCTCGGCGATGACCTTCGCCGAGTCGATGACCTGGTGGGACGCTCCCACCGCGCTCCACGGCCTCCAATTTCTGGTGAATCCGGCCATGACGTTCGCCTATGTCGCCGCGATCCTGCTGGCAGCACAGTCCGCACGGCTGGGCCGCTGCACGGCCCTGCTCGCCCCCGCCGGGCGCATGGCCGCCACCAACTACATCGGCCAGTCGATCGTGCTGATGCTCGTCTACACCGGCTACGGCCTCGCCCTCGCCGACACCATCGCGCCCCTGGCTGTCATCGCGATCGCGCTGCTCACCTTCGCCGCGCAACTCGCGTTCAGCGCCTGGTGGTTGCGCGGTCATCGTTACGGCCCGGTGGAGTGGTTACTCCGCGCCGCGACCTACCTGACCATCCCGCCATGGCAACGTCGTTCCGAACAGCAGGCTCCGCCCGCCGCATAAGGTGCCGCTTCGGCGCTCTACCGTTTACCGGTGCTCGACGTATCGGATCCGCCCGCAACGAAATCCGTACGCCGGATCACCGAGCTCGACATCCTGCGCGGGTTCGCGCTGTTCGGGATTCTGATCTGCAACGCGGTCGTCGCTGTACGCCGCCCTCGGCCTGATCCTGATCGCGGTTCGCCCGCTCGGTCCGCGGACGGCAGCCCTCGCGGGTGCGACGCTCTTGCTGATCTGGGCGATCGGCAGCGTCCTGCCCGGCCTGACGCCCGGCGCCGGACTTCGGATGCCCGAGGTGGGGGCGGCCTATACCGGCACTGCCGCCGAAACCCTTTCCGCCCAGCTCGCCGTCGCGCCCACCGCGCTGCTACTGGTGTGGTCCGCCGGGGCGGTGCCGAGCCTGGCGATGTTCCTGCTGGGCATGGCCGCGGGCAAGCTGAACGTGCTCGGGCAGTCGAACATGACGCGTACCTGGGCTTTACGGGCTCTCGTAGTGGGACTGTGCGCGGGAATGCCCGTTTCAGCGCTCACTGTCGCGGCGTCGATGGGGTGGTGGACACCGCCGCCATTGCTGATCGGGATCCAGGCGCTGGTGAATCCGCTGATGACCTTCGCTTACCTCGCCGCTGTGGTGCTGGCGGCACGGTCGGTACGGCTGGGTCGCCACTGCGCTGTGTTGGCACACGCGGGAAAGATGGCGGCCTCGAACTACATCGGGCAATCGATCGTGCTGATGGTCGTCTACACCGGCTACGGTTTCGCCTTCGCCGACGATGTGTCGCTGGGCGTCGTGATCGCGGTCGGCCTGGCGACCTTCGCCGCCCAACTCGGGCTCAGCGCCCGGTGGCTGAGCCGCCACCCGTATGGGCCGGTGGAATGGGTCCTACGTGCTGCGACCTACTGGACCGTCCCTGCCTGGCGTAAGCCGTCAGTCGGCGTTTTGTGAAAGGCGGTGGAATTCGGCCCGCCAGCGGTTCAGGCCCGAGGCGTCGTGGCGAGGGACGGATTCCACGCGGACCTGGGCCAGGTCGGGGGCGGTGAACGAGTCGATGTCGCCGCGGGTGAGGGGCCATGGTGGGCCGACGGTGGCGGGGGTCTTGCTGATGTCGGCGATGACGAGCAGGGTCGCGCCCGGCGCGAGCAGGTCTCGGATGCTGGTGATGGCGGGGGTGCGGACGTCCGGCGGCAGGGATTGGACCGTGATCGACTCGATGACCAGGTCGAAGGCGTGGCGCCAGGCCGGCGGTGGGTTGAGTAGGTCGGCGACCTTGTAGGTGACGGGGGAATGCGGGAAGCGGGCCCGCGCGCCGCGGATCGCGGTGGGGGAGACGTCGAAGGCGGTGGTTCGGATGCCTTGGGAGGCAACGAATTCGGCGTCGGTGCCGTAGCCGCAGCCGATCACCAGGCCCCGCGTTCCCTGCGGTAGCGAGGCAGTGCGGAGCCAGTCGACCAGCAGTGGATTGGGTACGTCTCGATCCCACGGAACCACCGAGGTCCCCGCTGCGGCCTCGGCATAGAGCGGTTCGAACCATCCGGTCGGATCGTTCGCGGCCAGAGCCTGCGCGGCGAGGCGACGATCGGCGGACGGCTGCGCGTCGGTCATAGGTCCAGTCTTCACCACCGGCGACCGCCGTGTCGCCCGATATTCGGCGACTCGCCCAACGGCCGGTGATGCTGAATGGTGCTCGAGGTCAAGCCCGACGGGCAGCGCGCGCGGCGAAACCGTCGCAGAGCGCTTCGAGGCCGAGAAACAGGAGGTCCTCGGAGGTGAGGTCGCTCACCCCCGCGCCCTCGAGGTCGGCCAGCGCAGGCGGCACGGGGAAGGAGGGTTTGCCCTCGAGGAGATCGCGCAGCCCGTTGGTGTCGTCGGTGACGGTGCGCTTCTCGGCCAGTAGCGCGCCGCCGACCACCGGCAAGCTGGCACCGGAGATGTAGTTCCAGACCGAAAACCCCATCGTGGTGGCCTCGCGGGCCGTCACGTCGAGTTCACGCAGGCCCTCGACCAACCACGCCAGGCTCGTCAGGCCCTGCGGGCCGAAGCTGTAGCGGGGGACCGCGAAGGTGAGCAGCACCCAGGGATGCTGCTGGTAGAGCTCCCAATCGATCTCCGCGGCGATGCGCACCCGGTCGCGCCACGTCCACCCGCGACCGACCGGATCGGGGTAGGGGTGGCGGGCGGCGATCTCGTCGGTCATGGCCGCGATGAGTTCGTCCTTGTTCGCCACGTGCCGATACAGCGACATGGTGCCCACATCGAGGCGGTCGGCGATGCGGCGCATCGACACCGCGTCGAGTCCGTCGGCGTCGGCGAGGGTGATCGCGGCATCGACGATCGCGGTGCGGGTGAGCTTCGCCTCAGTCATCCCATGACTCGCTTTCGTAATACAACCTTCATGCGTACACTGTACCCAGCTCCCGCGTACGGTGTACGCACACCGTGGAAGGATATTCGGAGAATGACGAAGCTGGAACCGGCGGTGCCCACCGCAGTCGCCGGTGGACGCCGCGCATGGCTCGGCTTAGGCGTGCTGCTGCTGCCGGTGCTGTTGGTGTCGATGGATATCTCGGTGCTCTTCCTTGCCATGCCGACCCTCACGGCCGACCTGGACCCCACCGCGTCGCAACAACTCTGGATCCTCGACATCTACGGGTTCATGCTGGCGGGTCTGCTCATCACGATGGGCAACCTCGGCGACCGCATCGGCCGACGCAATATCCTGCTCGTCGGCGCCGCCATCTTCGGTGTCGCGTCGGTGCTGGCCGCGTTCGCGCCCACCGCGCCGATCCTCATCGCGGCCCGCGTCTTGATGGGCATCGGCGGTGCGACGCTGCTGCCGTCGAGCCTGGCGCTGATCTCCACGCTGTTCCCCAACGCACGGGAACGGGCCACCGCGATCGGCATCTGGACCGCGTTCTTCGCCGGTGGTTCGGCGGTCGGCCCGATCATCGGCGGGGTGCTGCTGCACCACTTCTGGTGGGGCTCGGTGTTCCTGATCAACATTCCGGTGCTGGCGATTCTGCTGATCTTCGGGCCGATCCTGCTGCCCGAACATCGTTCCGCGGCCCTCGGCCCGATCGATCTGCCCAGCGTCGCGCTGTCGATCGGCGGGATCCTGCCGTTGATCTACGGGATCAAACACATCGCCGCCGAAGGACTGGACGCGGTGTCGCTGGTGATCGCGGTGATCGGCGTCGGACTGCTGGTGCTGTTCGTGCGCAGGCAGCGTCATCTCGCGGAACCGCTGCTCGACCTGTCGTTGTTCACGCGGCCGCTGTTCCGGGTGGCGATCGGGGCGAGCATGGCCGGCATGATGTCGCTCGCCGCGATGAGCTACCTGACCAGCATCTATCTGCAGTCGGTCACCGGTCGTGACCCGTTGGCCGCCGCACTGCTCGGCATTCCGATGGCGATCGCGGTGTTCGTGTGCTCGATGAGCGGCGCGCGGCTCGGGCTGCGGCTGGGCGTGCGGGCGACGTTCACACTCGCGCTGATGCTGTCGGCGATCGGCAACCTGATGCTGCTCGGCGTCGGTGTCGACGGCGGTCTCGGTTGGTATGTGGCGGGCTCGGTGATCGCCGGTATCGGCTATGGCTTCTCGTTCACGCTGGTGTCGGATGTCGCGGTGTCGGCGGTGCCCGCCGAGCGGGCGGGGTCGGCGGTGGGGATCTCCGAGACGAGTTTCGAACTCGGCAATGCGCTCGGTCTCGCGCTGCTCGGCTCGGTGGCCGCGTTGGTGTTCCGCTCCGGTGGCGACTTCGGCGAGACCCTGGGCGACACCCTGCTGCAGTCATCCGGTGACGACGGGCTGATCCACGCGGCTCGCGAATCCTTCGTCAGCGGAATGCACCTCGCGACCGCGGGCGGCGCACTTCTGCTGATCGCGATGGCTGTGCTGGCCTGGCGCTCGGCCCGCACCAGCCACTGAGTGACATCCGCCAGGTGTGCGCTACGACACCTGGCGGTCGACTCGGTCCTGACCGCGGATCGACGCCGACTGCCGCTGATCGAGAGCGACCCGTCGCGGGCGGCCATTCGGCGGATCGTGGATCGTCCGGCCGGGTGCGACCGTCCGGCGGCGTGATGGCCGCCACGGTGTGCGGTGGTGGTCGCCCTCACCGGGCGGACGTCCAGGTCGGTTGCATAGGATCGTCGGATGCGAAACGAGGGTGCGACGGGACTGGCGACATTGCTCGCCCTGGCCGATTCGCGCCTGCCCATCGGTGGGCACGTGCATTCCGGTGGTGTCGAGGAAGCCGTGTCGTCGGGGTTGCTGCGCGACAACGCGAGCGTCGAGTTGTACCTGCGGCGCCGGGTCGCCACCTCGGGACTGGTGACTGCGTCCCTCGCCGCCGCGGTGTGTGGCGCGACGCTGACTCCCGAACGCGCCGAGCTCGAAGCCGACGCACGCACACCGTCACCCGCCGCGCGAACGGCTTCGCGCGCGCAAGGCCGCGGTCTGCTGCGCCTGGCCAAACAGCTGTGGCCGCACCATGATTGGACCGCGGTGGGGCCGCGTCCTCACCTGTCGACGGTGTTCGGCATGGTCGGTGCCGCCTGTGGCGTGAGCACCGAACAGCTGGCGGGTGTCGTCGTCTATACGACACTCACCGGCGCTGCCACCGCCGCGCAACGCCTGCTCGCCCTCGATCCCGCCGCCATCGCCGCGAGCACCATGCGCCTGGCACCGCTGTGCGACCGGATCGCCACCGAGGCGGCCACCGGGCTCGCCGCGTTGTCCGATCCGCTGCAGGACGCGCTCGCCGAACGTCACCTCCATCGCGACATGCCGTTGTTCGCGTCCTGACCACTGAATCCGATAAGAAGGAGCCCCCATGCCTCCCCATCTGATCGATGGCGAACCGCACAATCACAGCCACGACCGGCCCAAGCGCGACCGCGCCGCCGGTGAGGCCCTGCGCATCGGCATCGGCGGCCCGGTCGGTTCCGGTAAGACCGCGCTGGTCGCCGCCCTGTGCAGGCAACTGCGCGACGAACTGTCCCTGGCGGTGCTGACCAACGACATCTACACCACCGAGGACGCCGACTTCCTGCGCCGCCACGCCGTGCTGCCCGACGAGCGGATCACCGCCGTGCAGACCGGTGGCTGCCCGCACACCGCCATCCGCGACGACATCACCGCCAACCTCGACGCCATCGACGACCTCGTCGCGGCCAACCCGCCGCTGGACCTGATCCTGGTGGAATCCGGCGGCGACAACCTCACGGCCACTTTCTCTTCCGGCCTGATCGACGTGCAGATCTTCGTCGTCGACGTGGCCGGTGGCGACAAGGTGCCGCGCAAGGGCGGCCCCGGCGTCACGTTCTCCGACCTGCTCGTGGTGAACAAGACCGACCTCGCCCCGCTGGTCGGCGCCGACCTGGGCGTGATGGAGCGCGACGCCGCCAAGGTCCGCGACGGCCGCCCCACCGCCCTGGTCTCCCTGACCGACGACCCGGCCGCCACCCCCGTGCTGGCCTGGGTGCGAGAGCAGCTGCGGGTCGCCGCCGAACAGGACGCGGCCACCGGCGTTGCGCACTGAACTGAGCATCGTCGCCGTACCGGGCAGACTGCCCCGCATCGACGCGGTCGGCGGTCTGGCCGGGCGGCACACCGGCATCGACACCGTGCACCTGATCGGTACCGCGGCCACCCCGCTGGGTGGGGACGAACTCGACATCACCATCGTGGTGCGCCCCGGTGCGCGGCTGGTGGTTCGTTCGGTGGCGGCGACGATCGCCCTCCCTGGTGCGGCCACCGTGTTGTCGAACGCGCACTGGCGCTTCGAAGTCGGCGAAGGCGCCGAACTCGACTTCGATCCGGAACCGACGATCGTGGCCGGTGGCGCACACCATCACACGGTGACCACGGTGCGGGTGGCACCCGATGCGCGGTTGCGGCTGCGTGAACGGGTGCAAGTGGGCCGCAGCGGCGAGGACGGCGGCGGGTGGCGCGGTGATCTGCTGGCCGATGTCGGCGAGGTGCCGTTGCTGCGGCACCGGCTCGAACTCGGCGCGGGTGCGTCGACCGATGATCGGCTCACCGCACCGCGTGCGCTCGACAGCGAACTGGTCTATCCGGATGACCGTCCGGCCTGGTCGGGCAGTGTGGATGAGGTTCGGCTCCCGCTGGCCGCGGGCGGTTCACTCGCCACCCGAACAACCAGCCGACTGCGCGCGATCGCGATCGCCAACGCCTAGGCGCGGAAATGGCGGTGGGAGCCGAGCCGATGGCCCGACTCCCACCGCTGGGAATTCGATCAAGCGTTGACGAGCTCGGCTTCCGTATCGACGGTCTCGGGGGTCCCCGCACGCGGTGGTGCGAGGAAACCGCTTGCCGCACCAACCGCCGCACCGATGCCGGCGCCGACAACTGTGATGGGGATCGACACGGCCATGTACGCGGCCATGCCACCCAGGATCGGGCCCGCGACCAACCCGACCGGAAACAACGGGATTCCGGCGACGAGCCCGGCCAACGCACCGCCCGTGCTGGCCATCATCGCGAACGGGATCGCCACGGTGGAACCGACCGCCGCGCCCCTGGCCGCCGAACCGAGCGTCTCGGCGGCGATCCGGTCGGAGCGGCTGCGCTCCAGCCCCACCGAATCGAGGAAGGTCGCCAGATTGGCCTCGGTATTGGCCGCGGTGTCGTTGATCTGGATCGAGGTGTCGACCGGCACGAAGTCCGGCACCGGAACCTGCTGGTCACCGAAGCGGAACTGCCCCGGCGGTGGCAGGATCGGCGGCACCGGCGCGACCGCGGTCGGTGCGTGCAGCGGACCCACCGGAGACAGGTAATCCATTTCCGGCCCCGTCCGCGACCACTGCAGCGAGCTGCGTGTATTCGCGGGCATCGGCTGGCCCACATAGGGGGTGGCGTTGGGTGCCACCGCGTCGAACTCAGGTCCGGCCTGATGCTCGGGCTGGGTCACCGCCGCCTGCGCGGGCTCGGCATTCGCGGTGCCCGTGCCGATCAGGGCCATGACCAGGGGTACCGCTCCGGCTGCGACGACCGAACCTACCTTCTGTCGCTGCAAGTTCGGCGCCCTGTGTTTCCCCGTCGCCATAGATCACCTTTCATCCTGGGGATTGGTCACACATATGACCTCCGACATTCGCCACCGGTGCTCGACTCGGATGGGTACGAAACGTCGGCAACCCGCAATGTCGGTATGCCGAAAGGTAACTGGAACGACGAAGGCCGGGTGGTTCGATGGAACCACCCGGCCAGTGCGCGAGCTGGGTCAGCCGATCTTGCGCTGTCCTTCGGTGAGCGGTTCGGCGGTCGCCGGCGGCGCACCCATGTCGGCCGCGAGTTCATTGGCCTCCGCCTGATCGGCGTTGACCTCCTCGATCGCGAGCCGTGCGAAGATCCACTGTTCGGTCGCCGCCATCTGACCGCGGTTGCGGCCGAGGAACGACACGAACCAGCCGATCACGGTGACGATCCGGCTGCGGTAACCGACCAGGTAGTAGAGGTGCAGCGCCAGCCAGGCGAGCCAGGCCAGGAACCCGCTGAACTCGAGCTTGCCGATCTGGCAGACCGCGTCGAACCGCGAGATCGTGGCCATCGAGCCCTTGTTGAAGTACTTGAACGGCGCGCGCTCCTCGGGGGTCTGACCCTTGAGCCCGGCCTTGATGGCCTTGGCCGCGTAGGTCGAACCCTGGATGGCGCCCTGCGCCTGCCCCGGCACGCCGGGCACCGACATGAGGTCGCCGACCACGAACACGTTCGGATGACCCTTGACGGTGAGGTCGGGCTCCACGATCACGCGCCCCGCCCGGTCAACCTCGGTGCCCTCGGAGCGTTCGGCGATCATCTTGCCCAGCGGGCTGGCCTGCACGCCCGCCGACCACACCTTGCAGACGGCCTCGATCCGGCGGGTGGTGCCGTCGGCGTCCTTGACGATGACGCCGTGCGCGTCGACATCGGTCACCATGGCGTTGAGCTGGATCTCCACGCCCATCTTCTCGAGCCGCTTGGCCGCCTTGGCACCCAGCTTGGGCCCCATCGGGCCGAGCACCGCGCCTGCGCCTTCGAGCAGGATGACGCGCGCGTCGCGGGGATCGATGGTGCGGAAGGTGCCGTCGAGGGTGCGGTCGGCGAGTTCGGCGATCTGCCCGGCCAGCTCCACCCCGGTCGGGCCCGCGCCGACGACGATGAACGTCATCAGCCGGTCGCGCTCTTCCTGGGTGGTCGCCAGCTCCGCCTGTTCGAACGAGCCGAGAATGCGTGCGCGCAACTCGAGCGCGTCGTCGATGGTCTTCATGCCGGGCGCGTACGTGGCGAAGTGATCGTTGCCGAAGTACGACTGCTGGGCACCGGTGGCGACGATCAGGCTGTCGTAGCCGGTCACGGTGTCGCGGTTGAGTAGTCGCGACGTGACCTTCTTGTTCGCCAGGTCCACGTCGATGACGTCACCGAGCAGCACCTGCGCGTTCTTCTGCTTGCGCAGCACCAGCCGCGTGGCCGGGGCGATCTCGCCGGTCGAGAGGATGCCGGTGGCCACCTGGTAGAGCAGCGGCTGGAACAGGTGGGTCGACGTCTTGGAGATGAGCGTGACGTCGACATCGGCTTTGCGCAGATGCCGGGTACCGAACAAACCGCCGAACCCGGAACCGATCACCACTACGTGGTGCCGCTTCCCGACAGACTCAGTGCTCATCGTCGCGCTCCTCGACAGACTGGGGTGGGCCCCGCGGTGGTAATGACAGGGTTAACCGTAGTCGGCTCCGGTTGTGACGTCGCAACAAGAACCCGATCGCGGCGTGTGCTGCGTCGTCTCATCGAACGACAAGATCGACAATACGGGCTGCGCCGAATCAGCGACCTGCGAGAAGCAGCTCGGCCACCCGGGTGTCGGTCTCGGCGCCGTCGGTGTAGCCGCCTGCCCCGCCGAGCGCGTTCATGATCGACAGCGTGTACCGCTCGTCGGTGCCCGCGACACCGACGGAGTTCACCACCCAGCCGTCGGCCTCGGCCGACCAGCCGTTCTTCAGGCCCGGCCGCATCGACGAGCCCGCGCCCCACACACCCCAGTGCTGGTTGGAGTCGACCGAGCGCATCCGGTCGAGCAGGTAGGCGAGATCGTCGGGGTGCATGGTGTCGAGGATGGTGTTCATCAGCCGGTCCAGGTCGGCGGCGGTGCACTTCTGGAACGACCAGTCCGGGAACAGCGCGGTCGTGGTGGGCTGCGGGATCAGGCTGACCATGCCGTAGGCGCGGAACGCGTTGTTGTAGGCCATCCGGTCGAAGCCGATGTACTTGTGCCACAGCACGTCGGCGGCGTGGTCGTTGGAGGTGGCCAGCATCGCTTCGATGTTGAAGCGGTCGTCGGGGGACAGGCCGATGGCGCCGACGCGGGCCCGGTTGAGCAGGTCGGCGGCGATGGCCAGCTTGATCGTGGACGCGGTCCAGACCTGGTTCTCGGCGTGTTCGTTGGCGTAGACGCCGCCGGTCTTGCGGTCACGCAGCACGTAGCCGACGGTGCCGGGCCGACCGGCGAGATAGGCGTCGGCCCGCGCTATCCGAGAGCTCATATCGGCGTCGAACCCCGGCAACGACACCTGGGTCAACGCGGGCGGCGCGGCATGGGCCGGACCGACGAGAACAGGGAGGCCCGGAGTGAGGACGGCGGCGGCGGCGAGCAGGCAGGCAGTTGCTGCGACTCGGGAGACGACACGAGTGGAGGGGGAACGGTCACGCACGATGGACCACACTCGCACACCAGGCGCCGCAATGCACTAATTCACCGCAAATCCGGCGTCCGGCGCGACAGGCCTGTTGTGGCGCACGCTTGTCGTCGCTCAGGGGTGTTGCGGCGCAGCGGAATTGCCCTCAATGATGCGCGGCGTGCGGTGTGGCGATGGGGCAGCCGTTGAGGCGATGGCAGTGCTCGAACGCTTCGCCGTGCCGGTCCAGCGGCCACGAATGCAGTACCTGATCAGGCCCGTAGCGCCGGGAATTGATCAGCTCCCAGCGCGCGCCCACTCGGCGGACGATGAAGCCGCCACCGGGCACCAGGGGAAACACCTGCGCGATCATGAAACGAAACCAGCCTTTCGCCCGCGGCCGTACTGTCCCACCCGAACCGCAACGATCCCACGGTCGGCGTCGAGGGTGCCGCAGGCATGGCCGGGACGCGTTGCGGTGTGGCGTAATTCACTAGCCCGGTCCAGTGACGGTGGCGGGGTCGCGCGATTGCGGGTCGGTCGCTGGGCGTATAAACAACGGATGTCGTTGCATCTCCATCGCGCCGAACGCGCCGACGCGCTGGCCGACGGACTCGGGCGTTTGCTGGGGGCAGTGCCTGCCGATCCTTTCGTCACCGAAGTGGTCGCGGTTCCGGCCAAAGGGGTGGAGCGCTGGTTGGCGCAACGGTTGTCGCGTGTACTCGGTGTGGTGGGTACTCGGGGCGCCGACGGACTTCGCGAAGGCGGCGTCGCGGATTCCGGCTCCGGTGTCAGCCGCGGCCCGGTCGGTGACGGGGTAGCGGCGAATATCGCCTTTCCCGCGCCTGCGGCGCTGGTAGCCGAGGTGCTGGCCGGTGCGAGTGGGGTCGCGCCCGCCGACGATCCGTGGGCCGGTCAGCGATTGGTGTGGACGCTGTTGCGGGTGATCGACGAGGTCGCCGACCAGCCGTGGGCAGCGGTTCTGGCGCGACATCTCGGCCTGCCCGGGGCGGATCACCGGGTCGGCAGGCGCTACGCCACCGCCGCCCACCTCGCCGCCCTGTTCGACTCCTACGCCGCCCAACGTCCGCAGGTGCTGCTCGACTGGGCGGCGGGCGCGGACACCGACGGCGCGGGTGGAACTGTGCCCGACGATCTCGCGTGGCAACCGCGGTTGTGGCGCGCGCTGCGCACCGCCGTCGATGCCCCGAGCCCGGCCGAACGACTCGCGCACGCCTGCGCACGCCTGCGCGCCGACCCCGCCTCGATCGACCTGCCCGAGCGGGTCTCGCTGTTCGGGCTGACCCGACTCCCCGCCGACCAACTGGCCGTCATCACCGCCCTCGCCGCCCACCGCGATGTCCACCTCTGGATGGCGCACCCGAGCCCGGCCATGTGGACCGCGCTCAGTGCTGCTGGGGCGGTCGCCGACGGCGGACTCGGAGTCGGTGCAACGGTTCGTCCGCGCGCGGACGATCACACCGTCGACCTGGTTTCGCACCCCCTGCTCTCGGGGCTGGCCCGTGATGTGCGCGAGTTGGAGCAGCGCCTGATTCCGGTGCTGGACAGCGATATTCACCTTCACGATGAGATCGCCACGCACTCGCTACTCGACGTCGTCCAGGCCGCCGTGCGTGCGGACCGAGTGCCGGAAACGGGCGCGGTGCCGGACGGGAGTGTCGAAGTCCACGCATGTCACGGCCCGGCGCGGCAGGTGGAGGTGCTGCGGGATCTGCTGCTGCGGACGTTCGCGGCGGATCCGGCACTCGAGCCGCGCGACGTGCTGATCATGTGCCCCGATGTGGAGGCGTTCGCGCCGTTGGTGCGGGCGGCGTTCGGGCAGCGCGGCACCGGCGTCGACCTCCCGGTCGAGGGTGAACACCCGGCGCACCGGTTGCGGGTGCGGCTCGCCGATCGCGGGCGGGCGGTGACCAACCCGATGCTGGCCGTGGTGATCGAGCTACTCGACCTGGCCGACGGTCGCGTCACGGTGACGCAGGTACTCGACCTGGCGGCGAGCGAAACCGTACGCCGCCGTTGCGGGTTCGACGACGACGACATCGAACGGCTGCGCGAGTGGGCGGCCGAGTCGGGCGCGCGGTGGGGAATCGGGCAGCGTCAA
This sequence comes from Nocardia sp. NPDC059195, assembly GCF_042754695.1. Classification (NCBI taxonomy): domain Bacteria; kingdom Bacillati; phylum Actinomycetota; class Actinomycetes; order Mycobacteriales; family Nocardiaceae; genus Nocardia; species Nocardia sp. NPDC059195. The sequence continues at coordinate 18,991 of NZ_JBHZBG010000015.1, forward strand.
CGCGAGGCGTTCGGCCTGGCCGATTTCGCCCAGAACACGCTCAACGCCGCGGTGGACCGCATCCTGCTCGGCGTCACCGCCGACGAATCCGGCGACGACTGGCTCGACCTGGCGCTGCCACTCGACGATGTCGACTCCAACGACGTCGACCTCGCGGGCCGCTTCGCCGAGTTCATCGACCGACTGGCGGTCTGCCTGCGTGACCTGCGCGGCCCGCGGCCCGCCGCCGAATGGACCACGGTGCTGCTGCGCGCCGTCGACCTGCTCACCGATGTGCCCGTCGCGCATTCGTGGATCCGCACCGAAGCGCGCCGCGAGATCGTCGCCGCCACCGAACACGCGGGCGCCACCGGGCTGCGGCTGGCCGACGTGGCGGTCCTGCTCACCAGTCGACTGACAGGCGGCCCCGGCCGGGCGAACTTCCGCACCGGCGAACTCACCGTGTGCACCCTCGTTCCGATGCGTTCGGTGCCGCACCGCGTGGTGGTGCTGCTCGGCCTCGACGACGATGTCTTCCCGCGTCCCGGCAGTATCGACGGCGACGACCTGCTGGCCCGCGACCCGCTGGTCGGCGAACGTGATGCGCGCAGCGAAGACCGCCAACTCCTCCTGGATGCCATCATGGCGGCTGGGGACACCCTGCTGGTCCTGCACACCGGTGCCGACCCGGTCACCGGCGCCGCCCGCCCGCCCGCCGTCCCGGTGGCCGAACTCCTCGACGTGCTCGCCACTCAGGTGGGGCAGGCGGCCATGGACGCCGTCCACATCCGTCACCCGCTGCAGGCCTTCGACCGCCGCAACTTCGCCCCCGAGAACCCACGCAGCTTCGACACCGTCGCCCTGGCCGGTGCGCGGGCCGCCGCCCGTCCGTCACAGCCGCGGCCACCGCTGCTCACCGCGCCGCTGCCGCCCGCTCCGGCCGCCGATGTCGCACTGGCGGAACTGATCTCGTTCGCCGAACATCCGGTGCGCGCGTTCCTCTGGCAGCGGCTCGGCCTGCGGGTGCCCGAAGAATCCGAGGATATCGCCGATCAGCTTCCGATCGAACTCGACGGCCTGGCGAAGTGGGACCTCGGCGAACGCATGCTGACCGCCCGCCTCACCGGTGCCGACCCGGCGGGGCTGCGGGCCGCCGAATGGCGTCGGGGAACGTTGCCCCCCTTCAGTTTCGGGGCCAAGGTGCTCGACGAAGTGGAGGGCACGGTCGACACCATCGTCCGCACCGCACTGCCCGACTACGAGGCACCGCCGCGCGCCGTCGACATCGCCGTCGACCTCGGCAACGGCCGCACCCTCGCGGGCACCGTGCCCGAGGTCCGTGGCGAGACACTGGTGCGCACCACCTACTCGCGCCTGGCACCGAAACACCGGCTCGCGTCCTGGGTTTCGCTGCTCGCCCTTGCCGCCACCGAAGACCGATCGTGGCAGGCGATCAGTACCGGACGGGGCCAATTCCGGAGCAGACCGGTGGCCAGATCGGTGATCACCGCACCCGAAGCGCCTGCCGCACTGGCGATCCTGCGTGACCTGGTCCGGTTGCGCGAGGAAGGACTGTGCGAACCGCTGCCCTGCGCGCCCGCCGCCACCGCCGCCTACGCCGAGCGCCGGTTCCGTGGTGACAGCGTCGCCGACGCCCTGCTCGCCGCCGAACACGCCTTCGACGGCGGTCCGAACGGTCCGGACAAGTTCGGCGACCACACCGACCGCTACCTGCGCTATGTGTGGGGCCGCGCACTCCGATTCGCCGGTCTCGCCACCGAACCCAGCCGACCCGGCGAGCCGGAGAGCACTCACTTCGGTGCCCTCGCGCGCCGCTGGTGGGCGCCGCTGCTCGCCGCCGAAAGTCAGGGACAACCGTGACGGGGACCGTATCGGCGCCCACCGCCTTCGACGCCACCGGCCCGCTGCCTCAGGGCACCACCGTGCTCGAGGCCAGCGCGGGCACCGGCAAAACGCACGCCATCGTCGGGCTCGCGGTCCGCTACGTCGCCGAGGCGGGCATCGCGATCACCGAACTGCTCCTCGTCACGTTCAGCCGCGCCGCCACCCAGGAACTGCGCGAACGCACCAGAGACCGGTTCGTCACGGTGGCGACCGCACTGGCCGAACCCGATACGGCACGGCACCACCAGGACGAACTCGTCCGGGCGATGGCCGACACCGACCCCGCGACCGTGCGGCTGCGCAGGCACCGATTGCTCACCGCCCTGGCCGATTTCGACGCGGGCACCATCGCCACCACCCACTCGTTCTGTCAGCGGATGCTCGACGAACTCGGTCTCGCCGGTGAACACGACCCGGGTGCCCGGCTGGTCGAATCGGTGGACGACCTCGTCGCCACCGTCGCCGACGACCTGTATCTGGCCCGCTACGCCCGCGACCGCGCCCCCTTCACAGTGCGCGATGCGCACACCCTGGCGCTGGCGGCGGTCCACGATCGGCACGCCGACCTCGCGCCGCGCACCGACGGTGCGGCGGGGGAGCGCGTGGCCTACGCGAGCGCCGTGCGCGTCGAGACCGAACGCCGCAAACGCCGTGCGGGACTGCGTGATTTCGACGATCTGCTGGTGCTGCTGCACGATGTGCTGGCCGACCCGGAACACGGGCCGCGCGCCTGCGCCCGGATCAGGCAGCGGTACCGGGTGGCGCTGGTCGACGAGTTCCAGGACACCGATCCGCTGCAGTGGGACATCCTGCGCCTGGCCTTCCACCAGCACGCCACCCTCGTGCTGGTCGGCGATCCGAAGCAGGCCATCTACGCCTTCCGTGGCGCCGAGGTGCTCAGCTACCTCGATGCCGTGGCACTGGCGGATCGACGCAGCGAGCTCACCCGCAACTGGCGCAGCGACGCCGGACTGCTGCGCGCCATCGACCACCTGTGTGGCGGTGCGGAATTGGGGCACCCCGAGATCAGCGTGTATCCGGTGACGCCGACACGGCCGACGACCCGCCTGCACGGTGAACCGGACGCGATCAGCCCACTGCGACTACGGGTGCTGCCCCGGACCGGGGCCGGGGCGCGCAATCGGTCGGGGTTCCCGTCGGTGGGCAGGCAGCGGGCCAAGGTCGCCGATGATCTGGCCGCCGATATCGTCACCCTGCTCGAATCCGGCACCGCCATCGACGCCAAACCCGTACGCGGCGGGGATCATTCGCTGCGCGAGGTCGGCGACGGCCGAGTGCGCAGGCCGATCGGGCCCGGCGATATCGCGGTGCTGGTGCGCACTCGATCCCAGATCGATGTGGTGCGTGCGGCATTGGACCGGGTCGGAGTCGCCTCCGTCCTGGCCGGCGGCACCAGCGTCTTCGCGACCGTCGCCGCGACCGATTGGCTGTGGGTGTTGCGGGCCCTGGAGCAACCGCATCGCGGTGACCGGGTGCGGCTGGCCGCGTGCACACCGATCCTCGGCGTGACCGCCGCCGAGATCGACTCGGGCGGTGCGGATCTCGTCGGCCGGGTCTCCACCCAGTTGCGCGACGCCGCGCGATTGTTCGCGCGCGCCGGATTCGCCGCCGTGTTCGACAAGCTCGCCACCGAAACCGACCTCGCGCCGCGCCTGCTCGCGGTGGACAACGGCGAACGCGAACTCACCGACCTGCGCCACCTCGCACAACTACTCGACGAGGTCGCGGTGGCCGATGGCCTCGGCCTGACCGCGCTCACCCGCTGGCTCGCTGACCGTGTTCGCGACCCGGAGGCAGGCAGTATCAGTGGTCGCAGCCGCAGGCTCGATCGGGACGCGGCGGCAGTGCAGATCGCCACCGTGCACGCCAGCAAGGGCCTCGAATTCCCCATCGTCTACCTGCCTTTCACCTGGGACAGCGCCAAGAATCCGTACCCGGCGACGCTGCTGTTCCACGACGACAACGGCACCAGGGTCCTCGATATCGGCGGCAAGGAGGCCCCCGGTTACGGCGAGCGCCAATTGCGTTGTGAGGCCGAGGAATCAGGGGAGGAACTGCGGCTGCTGTATGTGGCGCTGACCCGGGCGATGTGCCAGGTCGTCGCATGGTGGGCGCCCGCGGTGACCACCGGCGCCGCGCCGCTGCACCGGATGATGCTGGGCCGACGGCCGGGTTCGGCGCAGGTACCGCGCCGGGCGGAGATTCCCGCCGATACCGCTGCGGCGCAACGGATTTCCGAGTGGGCCGCCGCGGCCTCGGACGTGATCTCGGTGACCATGGTCGATCGCCCAGAGGATGTGGCGCCCCGGCGAGTGCGCACCGAGCTGCCGACCGGTGAGCTTGCGGCCGCGGGGTTCACCCGCTCCCTCGACCAGCAGTGGCGGCGCACCTCGTACTCGGCGCTCACCGCGGGTGCGCACGACGCCCCAGGAGTGAGCGACTCCGAACCAGAGGACGGACCGGGCCATGACGACGAGCCCGCCGAGGCGCCGGTCGACGCCATGACCGGCAGCACGGCCGCCCCGTCGCTGATGAACGACCTGCCCTATGGTGCCGAGTTCGGCACGCTGGTCCACGGCGTCCTCGAAACGGTCGATACCTCGGTGTCAGACCTCGCTGCCGAGGTTCACCAGCGGTGCGTCGAGGCGGTCGAGCACACGATGGCCGAGCTCGATGTCGACCTGCTGTCGTCAGCGCTGCTCGAAGTCCTGCGCACCCCAGCCGATTTCGGCTCCCTCTCCGTGATCGCCACCCGGGACCGGCTCAACGAACTGGAATTCGAGCTGCCACTCGGCGGTGGCGATACGCCCGGTGCGCGCTCGGCCGGAATGCACGCCATCGCCGCGCTGCTGCGCACCCACCTGCCGGCCGACGACGATCTCGCCGGGTACGCCGATCATGTTGCCGCACTGCCCGATACGGTGCTGCGCGGCTACCTGACCGGCAGCATCGACGCGGTTCTGCGGGTACCCGATGAAACAGGCGAACTCCGCTATCTCATCGTCGACTACAAGACCAACCGGCTCGGCACGGGGGACCTCACCGTCGAGCACTATCGTCGCGACCACATGGTCGCGGAGATGATCCGCTCGCACTATCCGCTGCAAGCGCTGCTGTATGCCGTCGCGCTGCACCGCTATCTGCGCTGGCGGCTGCCCGGTTACCACCCCGCCCGCCATCTCGGCGGTGCCAGATACCTGTTCGTGCGGGGCATGATCGGCACGGCGACCCCATCGGGGCACGGTGTATTCGATTGGCATCCTTCCGCGGAACTCGTTGTCGCGCTGTCGGACCTACTCGCCGGGGAACGATGAGCAGGGCGGCCGAAGCCGGTGCACCAGGGTGTTCGGCTCCTGATTATCGCCGGTCGACGCCCCGGCGAGTGGTGCGGACTACGGGGAGGCACCGATCATGACGTCCATTCAGGTGGCACAGCGGGGGACCGGGCTGCTGCGGGTGTTCAACGAGGCAGGCGTGCTGTCCGCGGCGGACGTGCACGTCGCGGTGCGGTTGGGTCGGATGGGCCGCGAGGACAGCGAGGACGTGCTGTTCGCGGCGGCCCTGGCCGTGCGCGCGGTGCGCTCCGGATCGGTGTGCCTCGAGCTGGCCCGGATGCGCGAGATCGGCATCGACGCCGACGAAACACGCGACGGCACAACGGGAATCGACCCGGCGAGCCTGCCGTGGCCGGAAACGGATCGGGTGCTCGCGGCCCTGCGCCGTAGTCCGCTGATCTGCGGCGGGCAGTCCGGTCCGCTGCGCCCGTTGCGGATCGTCGAAGCCGACGCCGAGGGTGGCGCGCTGCTCTACCTCGATCGGTACTACCAGCAGGAGCAAACCCTGCGGCGAGTACTCACCGAACGCAGTACCGACCACCCGGCCATCGAGACCGAACTCGTTCGCGCACAACTGGATCGGCTCTTCGCCGATCCCGTCGGCGACGGCCCCGACCGGCAACGCCTGGCCGCCGCCCTCGCCGCGACCCACTGGACCACCGTCGTCGCCGGTGGTCCGGGCACCGGCAAAACCCACACCATCGCCCGCATCCTGGCGCTGCTCACCGCCCACCGCGCCGCCTCGCCGAAGTTGCCCGCCCTGCGTATCGCCCTCGCCGCCCCCACGGGCAAGGCAGCGGCCCGTCTGCAGGAAGCGGTGCGTGAACAAGCCGCCGTCCTCGGCCTGCCCGAACTCACCGCCTCGACCCTGCACCGCCTCCTCGGCTGGCAACGTGGCCGCACGACCCGATTCCGCCACCACGAACACAATCGGCTGCCCTACGACGTCGTCGTGGTCGACGAGACCTCGATGGTGTCGCTGACGATGATGAGCCACCTCTTCTCCGCCCTGCGCCCCGACACCCGCCTGGTCCTCGTCGGCGACCCCGACCAGCTCGCCTCGGTCGATGCGGGTGCGGTCCTGGCCGACCTCGTCGCCGGGCCGGTCAGCGGCGCGCCGAACCCGGCTCTTCGTGAGGTGCTCGACCTCGGTGGGTCGGGGGTGGGGTCCGAGACATCCACTGGGTTGTCGGCGAATCCGGCAGCGGCGCAGTCGCACTCGTTGACCGCACTCGAACAGCGGCGGTTGCAGGGTGGGATCGTCCGGTTGACCAGGGGCAGGCGGTTCGGCGGGCACATCGCCGACCTGGCGGTCGCGGTCCGCGCGGGCGATGCCGACGCGGCGCTGGCTATTCTGCGGGCGGGCGGCGACGATGTGTCGCTGTGCACCCCCGACGACATCCGTGCGGTGCGGGCGGACGTGACGACCGCCGCGCTCGCCGTCACGGCCGCCGCCGAAGCGGGCGACGCGATCGGCGCACTGACCGCGCTGGAATCGCACCGCTTGCTCTGCGCGCACCGCCAGGGCCCCTTCGGCGTCGAACGCTGGGACCGGATGGCCGCCGAGTGGGCCGCGGCCGGTGGCGCGGGACCCGAAGGGCCGCAATCGGTCTGGTACCCCGGCCAGCCGCTGCTGGTCACCGCCAACGACCACGAGGCCCGGATCTACAACGGTGACACCGGCGTCATCATCCGTCGTCCCGACGGCTCCCTGCGCGCGGCCCTGCAGCGCGGTAGCGAGCCCTATCTGGTCCATCCGACGCAATTCCCGGCCGTAGTCACGGTTTTCGCGATGACCATCCACCGCAGTCAGGGCAGCCAGTACGACACGGTCTCGGTCGTCCTCCCCGAACCCGAATCCACTCTGCTCACCAGGGAACTGCTCTACACGGCCATCACCCGGGCCCGCACCCACGTTCGCGTCATCGGCACCGAGGACTCCATCCGCGCCGCGATCGGCCGCCGCGTCCTCCGAGCCAGCGGCCTTTCCAGAACCGTTGCGCCACAGGGCTAGTGAGATGTGACGCGAGCGACGCGCATCACCTCGGGGCCCGTGGTGGCCGCCCTCGTCGAGGGGCCGCGGGCCGTTGCCGCGTGGAGCAGTGGCGTATCGAGAACCGCCGGTCCGCAGGGGTAGTCGTCGGTGTCGCGACCGGGTCGAGTAGGCCGGGATCGAGAAAGTGGTTACTGGATCGTCGGCGTGGAGCTAGCCGTTGTGACATCGCGGGCCGCGGTCGCCCGTGGTGGAGCGACCGCGACCGCGAGGGTCAGCGCGCTGAGCTGCGCGACCAGTTCCAGGACCACCAGTGGTCGTCGTCCACGTCGTCGAGGATCGGGGTTGCTATTTCGGTGCGGAGGTTCCCGGGCAGGGGGTCGAGGGCGGGGAGGATGTCGGGGGAGAGGTTGTTCAGGTAGTCCGCGTCCAAGCGGCCGCTGGTGTGCCAACGGTCGATATTGCGCTCGGCGACAAGATGCTCCGGGTTGAGCAGCGCCAGGGCGATGAGCGTGCCGAGCGCGGTGCCGATCGCGGCGCGCGGCACCCAGCTCCAGCGCAGTCGCGCGACGGCGACCAGCACGAGGACGTAGACGAGGCCGACCCAGAGCTCACACGTCGTCACCAGCAGGCGCAGCACGGTGAACCCGTAGGCCTGCTGGTAGGTCCACATCCGGCCGAGCGCGGAGCACACGATGACCAGCGCCAGCACGCTCACCGCGCTCAGCAGGACGCGCAGCGACCGGCGATCGGCGGCGGTCTCCTGCACCGACCAGTGCAGTACCGCCAGGATGACGGCCAGCGTCAGGATGCTCACCGCCGAGAGCTGCCAGAAGCCACTGCGCGCGTACTCGGCGTAGGTCAGACCGGCAGTTCGCTGCACGTAGTCGTCGCCGCCGAACAGGGCAACGAACTGAGCGCCGACGAACACCGCGAACAGCACGGTCAGCGCCGCGACCGGCAGCATCCACTCGCTGCGCGACCACAGCCGTTGCGGCCGCGCCGAATCCGCCGCGCGCGCAGGCGGGCCCGCGAGCAGATACAGAGCCCCCAGCACACCTACCGTGACGGCCACGAACAAGAAGGTCCACCGCCACGCCGCAGGACCGTCCACGGTCGGAACAAGCCCGTTCAACAGCCCCGCGAATGTCGCATCCGCTCCGCCGAGCAGCGGCACGAACACCACCAGCAACGCCGCCGTCACCGCGACGGAAACTCCGTATCGGCGCAGAGTCGAGGTCCCCACCGACCGCGAGTCCCGCAACCCCGAGAACGCCCACGGCACAGCCCCGAACGATGCCAGCGGCACCGCGAACATGTCGTGCGCGATTCCCCGCATACTCCGTCGTCCCAACACCGCCAACGACCCGGCGACACACGCCGCGATCACGCAGAGAACGAACAACCACTCCGCGGCCCGGACCGTCCCGACCCCCAGCAGCACAATCGCGGCTGCCGCCCACCAGACCCGATCACCGATCGAAATGGCGTGGGAGGCAACCTCATTCGACGGCGCTCCGCGGTCGGTGACAGGCGCCTTTGCGGCAACCTCGCCGAGGCCGACTACAGCCGAATCGGCAGTCTTCGCAGCACTTCTCGCGGCCCGCGCACCGTTGTCAGCCGCGTCGCCCTGGATCGCGACCCGGTCGCTCGTCGTATCCGCCGATCGATCGGTGGACCCATGTGCTTCGCTCGGCGCGGTATTCGCAGGCGCGGTGTTTGCAGGCGCGGTGTTCGCAGGCGCGGCATCGTCGTCCAGGTCAGTGTCTGGCGTGCGGCCCGACTCGGAACGTCCAGTGACTGCCGCGTCTTCGTCGGTGTTCGGCGCTGCGAGATCGTCGGGCAGTGAACGCGACAGTGGTTCAGCAGGTTTCGCGCCGGTGCTGTCGGCCGCGGTCTGCGCTGTCGTGGGTGGAGTGGTCGCAGGTGATGTTCCGGCCGAGGCGGATTCCGATGAGCCGTCCACGGATGTACCGCGGGACCGGGCGCGGTAGTCGACCACACAGAGAGCTCCGGTGATCGCAATACCCGTGATGAGCCAGCCGATGCCGGGTCGGTCCACCGGGATCACCGTGGCACCGACGATGCCGACCGAAACGGCGGCGGGAAGGACCCCGGGTGGGTGGGCTACGCGCTGCCAGCGTTTGGGGACCGGCGGTAGGGGAGGCGGCATCGAAGGTAGTGGCATGGAACTCGTGGACCGCTGGGAACCCGTCGACGGCGCGCTCGGCCACGGTGTGGCCTGCCAGCCCGGCGTCCATGGCCGGACAGCGCTGCTCTCACGACTCGCGGCGAGCAATGTCGTCAACGGTACCGAGCCGGGTGTGGCGGGCGAAGTATCCGGGTGGCCGCCCGCCGCCGAGGTCTTGGTGAGCACGGCTGTCGACTGAGTTTCGGAGCTCGTCGCACCGCCGCCCACCTGTGGGTCACCCGCGACCGCGGTAGTGCCGCCGGAGTCGGGCACGCTGTTCGCGGCCACCACGCTCGCTGGGTCGGCAGCGGGCGTCTCGGGACCGGATCCCGGTGTGCCGCCACTCGTCACGGGATTGTCCGTGACGGCGCCGACGCCGACCGAAGCGGTCGTGTCGGCACCGGGCTGATCGGTGGGGGTCTGCGCAGCGGTGTTCTTGCTCTCAGCAGCGCCTCGGGCCGGCGTCGGCGCCTCGGGTATCGGCTTGTCGGACATAGTTTTCCCCTCCTGGAGGTGTGCGGATGCGTCCCGGGACCGAAGTGCCGGGAGGGTGATCTGGATGTAGGGGTCAGTCCGTGGGCAGGACGACGCGGATGCGGGAGCCGGGGTCGGCGACGGCGATGGTGCCGCCGTGGAGATCGATCACCCAGCGGGCGATGGCGAGGCCGAGGCCGGTACCGCCGCCGTCGGTGCGACCACCGCGGCTGAAGCGGTCGAAGACGGTGGCGCGCTCGGCTTCCGGGATGCCGGGGCCGTCGTCCTGGATCTCGAGGACGGTCCCCTCGGGGCCGGTCGACGCCGAGACTCTGACCTCACCGCCGGACGGACCGTGCCTGGCAGCGTTGTCGAGGAGGTTGAACAGCACCTGGTGCAGGCGGGCCCGGTCGGCGAACACGCATCCATCGGCGGGTTCGACCGAAGTCGTGAACCGGACACCGCGGCCCAGCGCGGCGGTCATCACCTCGGCCTCGGCGATCACCTCCGCCAACAGCGGTGTGAGTGGGAAGTTTTCGCGATCCAGGGTGAACGCGCCCGCTTCGATGCTGGACAGGTCGAGGAGTTCGGAGACGAGTAGGCCGAGGCGTTCGGTCTGGGCCAGCGCGGTGCGCAGCGTCGCCGGATCGGGCTCGCTCACCCCGTCGACCAGGTTCTCCAGGACCGCGTGCAGTGCGGTCACCGGCGTGCGCAACTCGTGGGACACATTGGCGATGAGGTCACGACGTTGCCGGTCGGCGGCGGCCAGGTCGGCGGCCATCTGGTTGAACGCGGTCGCGAGCTGCCCCACCTCGTCGCGCGAGGACGCCCGCACGCGAAAGCTGTAATCGCCCTGGGCCATTCGCCGGGCCGCGGCGGTCATCTCTCGCAGCGGTCGGGTGATGCCGTGTGCGAGGAACTGCGAGGTGAGCAGCGCGATCCCGATGGCGGCCACCGTGGTGCGCGGCGGTAGCCAGCCGATCTTCAGCCGGAAGTACCCGAATGCGACACCGCCCGAACACAACATCAGCACGGCCAGTTTGAGTTTGATCGACCGCAGCCGATCCAATGGCCGCGGCAACACCTCGGCGATGCGGTCCATCAACGCCGCGGTGCGATCCGGGGCCGTCACCGTGCGTCCAAGGCATACCCGACACCGTGCACGGTGCGGATGAGATCGGCACCGAGCTTGCGCCGCAATGCTTTCACGTGCGAATCCACCGCGCGCGTGCCCGCCGCGTCGGACCAGTCCCAGATGTCCTCCAGCAGCCGTTCCCTGGCCAGCACCGCCCGCGGACGTTGCGCGAGCCGGCTCAGCAAATCGAATTCCAATGGGGTGAGCCGTGCTTCGATGTCGCCGCGCCACACCCGCCGCTCGGCGAGATCTATCCGCAGATCACCGACGACGATGCTGTTGTCGCCGCGCTCGGCGGCTCGGTCCACCCGCCGCAACAGGGCGTGCACGCGGGCGGCGAGCACCCGCATCGAGAACGGCTTGGTGAGATAGTCGTCGGCGCCCACACCGAGGCCGATGAGCTGGTCGGTCTCGTCGGTGCGCGCGGTGAGCATGAGGACGGGCACGTGGCGCTCGGCTTGAATCCGACGGCACACCTCCAGCCCGTCGAACCCCGGCAGCATGACGTCGAGGACCACCAGATCGGGTTCCCCCGCCAGGGCCGCCGCCACCGCGGCGGGCCCGTCGTGTGCGAGGTCGACGGTGAACCCTTCGGCACGCAACCTGGCAGCCACGGACTCGGCGATCGTCACCTCGTCATCGACCACCAGGATCCGGCGCGCCGCCTGTCCTGGCCCGCCCCCACTGTTTTCCATGGTGCGACCCTAGCGAGCCGGTGTGGAGGGTTGCGTCGCCAAATGTGGAGATTCTGTGTGGAGGAGGATCCGGCGGCGCTACAGGTTGGGGAACAGACCGGGTAGTTCCATCGCGTAGGCGAGATCGTCGCGGGTGCCGAGGGTGACCAGCAGCACGCGAATCATCGTCCCCCTGGCCTCGGACGCCAGCGCCGGATCGGGATCGCTACCCGGCTCGCTGCCCTCGGTGAGCCGGTAGACGACGTACTCGCACACGTGCAGTGCCGCGTCCAGGTCCAGCGGAGCGGGGACCGGACGCCCGAGCTCGCCGAAGGTCTTGCGCACCAGATCGCGAATGTCGTCGAGCGCGCGTTCGCGATAGCCGGAGACGACCGACCCGGGATCGTGCAGCTCGGCGAACAAGGGCCGCAGCATCGGGCCGTGCCCGCGTGCCCAGTCCATGTACGCGTCGATCAGCCGAATACCCAGCTGTACCGGTTCGTCGGTACCTGCGAGTGCCTCGCGGATGCCGCCGACGAGACCGTCGTTGGACGCGTCGAGTACCGCGTGCAGCGGCTCGGACGCATTGCCGAAATAGCGGTAGAAAGTGGGTCTGGCCAGCCCGGCCTCTTCGATGATCTGGGCGACGCTCAACCCGCGCGAGCCGTTGCGCGCGAACACCGCGGCGGTCGCCTCGATGATCCTGGCGCGGACCTCGTCGGCCTGCTCCCGGGTTTGCGGCGGGCGACCGCGACGCACCGCCGTCGATTCCTCGGTCATCGCACCTCCCTCACAGCTGGTCATCGCGCACTGAAAGCTTGACACGAACCAGGGCGCTGGCATTAATCTAACACTAGTGTTCAGTAAATAATCTGAACGTGCGCGACCCGTTCCGCGCGATCCATCTGTTGAGGAGAAGGGCCGACAATGACGACAGCCCCCGAGCTGACCGCCGAACCAACCGCGCTGCCCGCCGCGCTGGTCAAGCCCCTGTTCGAGCGCGGAGTCGCCGGTGGCGCGCCGTCGGTCGCCGTCTTCGCGCCGGCCACCGGCCACAAGATCGGCGACCTGCCGCAGTCCTCGGTCGCCGATATCGAGCGCGCCTTCGCCGTCGCCCGGCACGCGCAGCGCGACTGGGCCAAGGTGAGCGTCAAGGAGCGCGCCGAGATCGTGCGCCGGTTCCACGACATCGTGCTCGCCGAGCAGGACACCATCCTCGACATCGTGCAGACCGAGACCGGCAAGTCCCGCCCGCACGCCTTCGACGAGATCGCCGACGTGGCGCTGAACGCGCGCTACTACGCCACCGTCGCCCCCAAACTGCTCGCCGACCGCAAGCCGCGCGGCGTGCTGCCGGTGCTCACCTCCGTCGAGGTGCGCAATCGGCCCAAGGGCGTCGTCGCGGTCATCTCGCCGTGGAACTACCCCCTCGCGCTGGCGGCCTCCGATGCGCTGCCCGCCCTGATCGCGGGCAACGCGGTCATCGCGCGCCCCGACAACCAGACCGCGCTCACCGCGCTGTGGGCCATCGACGCCGCCGAGCGTGCCGGACTGCCGCGCGGCCTGTGGCAGGCGGTCCTTGGTCGTGGCCGTGACATCGGTGGCGAGGTGATCGCGCGCGCCGACTACGTCGACTACACCGGTTCCAGCGCCACCGGTCGCACCATCGCCCAGCAGGCCGGTGAGCGCCTGATCGGGTACTCACTCGAACTCGGTGGCAAGAACCCGCTGCTCGTGCTGGCCGACGCCGATGTCTCCAAGGCGGCGAAACTGGCTGTGCGCGCGTGCTTCTCGTCGGCAGGTCAGCTGTGCGAGTCGATGGAGCGCATCTACGTCGACGCCTCGGTCTACGACCAGTTCGTCGCCGAATTCGTGGGCAATGTCAAGAACATGTCGCTCGGCGGCGAGCTCGACTACAGCCGCGACATGGGCTCGCTGACGTTCCCTCGTCAGCTCGAGACCGTCTCCACGCACGTCGATGACGCTGTCGCCAAGGGCGCGAAGGTGCTCGCCGGCGGCCGTGCCCGCCCGGATCTCGGCCCGTACTTCTACGAGCCCACCGTGCTCGCCGATGTGGCGCCGGGCATGACGGTCTTCCGGGAGGAGACCTTCGGCCCGGTCGTCTCGGTGTACAAGGTCGACTCCGACGACGCCGCCGTCGAGGCCGCCAACGACACCGCCTACGGCCTCAACGCCAGTGTGTGGAGCCGGGACGTGAACCGGGGCAAGGACGTCGCCGCGCGGATCAACGCCGGTTCGGTGAACGTCAACGAGGGCTTCAGCGCCGCCTGGGGCAGCGTCGACGCGCCGTCGGGTGGTCTCGGTATCTCCGGTCAGGGCCGTCGGCACGGGCCGGAAGGCCTGCTGAAGTACATCGACACCCAGACCATCGCGGTCCAGCGACTGCTGCCGATCGCGCCGCTGCCCGGCATGTCCGAGCAGATGTGGGCCAAGACGATGACGTTGGTTTTCGGTGTCATGAAGACGCTGCGCCAGAAGTAGCGGAATACGAGCAGGGGTAGGTAGCAGAGATGAAGCTGGAAACGGTCGCAGGCAAGCGGGTCCTGATCACCGGCGCGGCCATGGGGCTCGGCAAGTTGTTCGCCGAGAAGGCCGTCGCCGAAGGCGCCGACGCGGTGGTGCTGTGGGATATCAACGAGCTGACGCTGCGTGAGACCGCGGCGCAGCTGACCGCCGCGGGCGGCAAGGTGCACCACTACGTGGTGGATGTGTCGTCGCCGGACTCGATCCGCGAGGCGGGCGAGGCGGTGCGCAAGGAGGTCGGTGGCATCGACATCCTGGTCAACAACGCGGGCATCGTGCGCGGTAACACCTACTTCTGGGAAACCGAGAACCGGTCCGACATCGACAAGACGATGGCGATCAACTCGTTGGCCCCGATGTACGTCACCCTGGAGTTCCTGCCCGGCATGGTCGCCGGTGCGGGCCAGGCGCGTGTGCTGAACATCGCCTCCTCGGCCGGTCTGGTCGCCAACCCGCGCATGGCCGTGTACGCGGGGTCGAAGTGGGCGGCGCTGGGCTGGTCGGATTCGGTGCGCATCGAGCTCGAGCAGGCGGGCCACGACCACGTGAAGGTCACCACGGTCTGTCCCACCTACATCAACACCGGCATGTTCGAAGGCGCGAAGGGCATTCTGTTCACGCCGATGCTCGAGCAGCACGATGTCGTCGACACCTCGTGGTCGGAGATGAAGAAGGGCGGTGCCCTGGTGGTGATGCCGTGGACCTCGCGGATGAACCGGGCGCTGACCGGTCTGCTGCCGATCAAGATTCGCGACCTGTATCTGAACGCGGCGGGTGTGTACCACTCGATGGATCAGTTCACCGGACGCAAGTAGGCATTCGGTGCGGGGTGCCCCCGTCGACCGGTCGTGGATGCGATCGTTCGGCGGGGGCATCGTCGTGTCGGTCGGCGGTCTGCGCACGTCTGCGTCGACTGCCATGTCGACATCCTGGTCAGGTCTCGACCGTTGGTTCAGCGGGGTAGTGGCGGCGCGATCAGCGAGGTTTCCGGGTGCCGACGACCACGGTGGCGTAGTACTCCCGGGACTCTGCCACGCGGGGTACGAGACCCTGCGCGGTGAGCACCGAGCACGCGGTATCGACCTGCCCGGCCCCGGTTTCCACCAGCACTGTCCCGCCCGGCGCCAGCCATGCGGCCGCGCCCTCGGCGACCCGCCGGAACACGTCGAGCCCGTCCACCCCGCCGTCCAGCGCCGCGAGCGGCTCGTGCTCGCGCGCCTCCGGCGGCAGGTCGGCCACCCGGGCACTCGGCACATACGGTGTGTTCGCGAGCAGGATGTCGATGCGCCCGCGCAGGTCGCCCGGCAGCGCGTCGAACAGATCACCGGCGAACACCGGTGCGCTCATCGGCGCGAGATTCTCGCGCGCGCAGGCGACGGCGACGGGGTCGATATCAGCGGCGACGAGTTCGACGTCGCACCCCCGTGCGGTGAGCTCGGTCGCCGCGCTCAGCCCGAGTGCCCCACAGCCACAACACAGGTCGACCACGCAGGCTCGCGTCGTGCCCGGCGCGACACTGTCGACCGCCTGATCCACCAGAAACGCGGTGCGCTGACGCGGCACGAAAACTCCCGGTCGCACCCCGACGCGCAGCCCACGGAATTCCACCCAGCCGAGCAGATATTCGAGCGGAGTCCCCGAGACCCGCTGCTCGACCAACGCATCCAGTCGCCGCGGATCGCCGAGCGCCGCCTCGATCAACAGCGTGGCCTCGTCCTCGGCGAACACACATCCCGCATGCCGCAACGTCACGACCACCTCGGGGAAACTCGAACCGCTCATGCGCCGATTGTTCCTGACCGGGCAAGCGAATTATCACCGCCCGCCGTGATCGCGGCGCACCGACTCAGCGTGAACTGTCCAGTTCGAAGGTGCGGGTCGCATCGAGGTAGATCCCGCGCTGGGCCTGGCGCGCGGGCGGGGGCAACTGGGAAACCAGCTGTTCGAGCGAGGTCATCGCCCCCACCACGGTCGTTCCCGCCACGATGAAGTCGGCTACCGCGCGCCGAATGTGATTCGGGGAGGTCACCACCACCGCGCTGGTCGCACCGAGATCGCGCAGCAGCCGAGTGCTGAACAGCGCGTTCTGCACCGTCGACCCGGCCCGATCCTCCACATGGATCCGATCGCCCGGCAGCCCGCGCGCGACCAGCCAGCGCCGCATCGCCTCGGCCTCGGAGATGCCGTTCTGCGGGTTGCCGCCGGTCACGATCACCGGGGAGAACGGCGCGGCGACCGCCTGCAACCACGCCGCGGTGAGCCGGTTCTCCAGCTCCGGTCGCAGCGCGCCGTCGGGCAACAGGCCGTAGCCGAGAACAACGATGCCGGTCTGCGGACCGACCAGCGCGGGCAGCGGATTGGGCAGGGTGGCGGCGGCCGCGGTCACCGCGTGCAGTACATGATTGGTGCCCGCGGCCATGCCCGCGTCGATCCCGCCGAGCCGGGCCAGCGCGTCACCGACGGCGGCGGTGTCGCCCGCGTAATGCGACCAGATCGCCTGTAGCGCGAGCGCATCGGCGTCATGCGGGTCGGCGGCGATGAGGGCACGGAGGTCGGCTCGTCCCGCGGCATCGTCACCGTCGGTGAAATGCCGCTGCGCCGAGTTGTACAGCGCGGCAACGTCGGCCTCCGCGGCGGCGGGGCCGACCGCGGTGCCCGCAAGTGCGGCAGCGGTGACGACAGCGGCGGCCACCTGTTTCCAACGCCTCGAGATCTTCACGACAGTCGCAACCCTTCCCGCGAACGGTTCGGTACGTGCTGGCATAGCTGATGACAGAGCAGGCAACACCCTACGACCGGTGGTCGGGGCCGCGGCGGACCTCGACCAGCTTGCGCGCGTCGCGGCCCGGCGGCAGGCCGTTGGCCCGGCGGCGGATAAGGTGACTCACCGTGGATACCGCTTCGCTGACCGGCAAGGAACTCGCCGCCGCCATCAACGCCGACTCGAAGGAGCGCGCGGCCGCGCTCACCGCCGCGGGCACCGCGCCGACGCTGGCGCTGATCGTCGCCAACGACGACCCGGCGAGCGCCTGGTACGTGAACTCGCTGCGCAAGGCCGCCGATCGGCTCGGAATCGCCTGCGAGCGCATCGATCTCGGTGCCGACGCGAGCGTCGAGACGATCCGCGCCGAACTGAGCGCGCGCAGCGCCGACCCGGCCACCGACGCGATCATGCTGCAGACCCCGCTGCCCGCAGGCGTGAACCTCGACGACGTGAGTTCGGCGATCGCCGCGACCAAGGACGTCGACGGCGTCAGCCCGCTGTCGCTGGGCCTGCTCGCCTCCGGCCTCGACGGTTTCGTCCCCGCCACCTCTGAGGCTGTCGTCGAGTTGCTGAAGCATCACGGCATCGCGCTGCAGGGCCGCCTCGTCACCGTGGTCGGCCGCTCCAACATCGTCGGCAAGCCACTGGCCCAGCTGCTGCTCGCGGAGAACGCGACCGTCACCGTCGCGCACTCACGCACCGCGGACCTGGCCGCGGTCACCACCCCCGCCGATATCGTGGTCGCCGCGGCGGGCCGGATCGGTCTGGTCACCGGCAAGCACATCGGCGACGGCGCCGTGGTGATCGACGTGGGCACCAATGAAGCCGAAGACGGCGGCATCGTCGGCGATGTCGACGCGGCGTCGGTCACCGGCAAGGCGACGGCGCTGAGCCCCGTCCCCGGTGGTGTCGGCCCGGTCACCACCGCGCTGCTCATGCGCCACGTGGTTGTCGCGGCCGAAAACGCCCGCGCCTGAACGCTTTCGCGATCAAGCTGCGGGATCGTCCGGCCGCTGATGAGGCCGATGCCGTTCGTCTCGATGCGACCGCGCACGGAATTCGGCTCGGCCACCGACTGCGGTCGACCACCGGTCGCTTGCAGGTCGGCGCGGAGGACCTTGTCGGTGCCGAGGCCGCGGTAGTGGAGAGCGGGCCCTAGTTTCGGGTCTAGCGCGGTGCCGCCCCGAACGAGGTGATCAGCGTCTTGTTGCCGACCGTGGCGGTCTCCACCAGCTGCGGTGTGTAGGTGCTCGGCGCCGAATCCGGCCGGAACGCGGTGATCTTGACGAGGTACTGATCGGCGAAGGCACCCGGGGTGATCTCCACACAGTGTGTGGTTCCCACCGGAGTGGAGTCGATTCCGGCCTGGATGGCGGCCGCGGAGGGTGCCACGGCACCGGCGGCGACGAGGGTTCGGGCCTGATCGCCGGACCGCGCGACGTAATAGGCGTGTTGGAAGGCCAGGATCGCCGCGATGCCGGACTCGGTGCCGCCGGAGCCGTTGCCCCGCACCATGGCGCCGATCTGTTCGGTGGGGCACTCGGCCGTCACCGGGCTCGCCGAACTCGGCGCCAGCGGAGTGCTCGCCGCCGTGGATGCCGGTGCGGGCCCGCGCAGTTGGACGTAGGTGCCGCCGAGCAGGATGGCACCGGCCACCGAGGCGACCAGCGGTGCGACCCAGCGGGGCACGCGCCGTCGTTTGGAGCGGTCGATCATTCGCGCGAAGACTTCGTCATCACCGTTGTAATCGGGTGCGGGACGCGAGGGCTCACTGTCCACACCACGGGAGTCGGTTGACGAATGTGGCGAAAAGCTGTCCGCGTCGCGGTACTCGGACGCGGGGCGCGGTGGGAACGTGTCCGTATCGCCGTAGTTCGCCGCGGGGCGCGGTGGGAACGTGTCCGTATCGCCGTAGTTCGCCGCGGGGCGCGGTGGGAACGTGTCCGTATCGCCGTAGTTCGTCGCGGGGCGCGGTGGGAAGCTGTCCGCACCGCCATAGTTCGCTGCCGGGCGCGGTGGGAAGGTGTCCGCACCGCGGTCCTCGGGTGCGCGACGCGAATGCTGGGTCACCGCAGTGTCGTTGCCTGTAGGCCACTCGAAGGGCGCCCAGGTGGGGGCGGGGGAGGTGATGATCGGAAGTTCGTCGGTGTCGGGCCCGTTGTCGTCGATCGAGAACGCGGTGTCCGGAATGCTGTGGCGCGCACCGGGATCGAATTTTCCGCCGACCACGGGTAGCCGATCGGTGACGGTGGCGTCCGCCGGAACAACCCTGCCGTACCCGGTGTCTCCTACTCCGGCGACCGGAACGACCGGAATACCGGCCGGTGTCGTCGGACCACCTTCGATGCGATGACGTGCACCGCTGACCGGCTGCTCGCTCAGCCGGCGAGGCCGTGGCGCGCTGAGGTCGCGGGACCGCCGAATCGGGGTGACAGCCGCGAGCGGAGCACCGGCCGATCCCGGGTCATGCTGTCGAGCCCCGATCGGTCTGTGCGCATCCGGTCGATCCATCGCCCCACCTTCATCAGGCTCGTCGCCGTCAGGGTATGTCCCGCAACGATTTCGTTACGGGCACGATACTGCCCTGACGGCGCGTTCGCCGAATGCCACGAGGGAAAATGTTTACCAGTGGATATAGACCTGATCGCCGATGCCGACATTCTCGAAGTACCAGGCGGCGTCGTCGGGTGCGAGGTTGATGCAGCCGTGGCTCACATTGGCGTTGCCCTGCGAGTCCACCGACCAGGGGGCCGAGTGCACCATCACGCCACCCCAGGTGAGGCGCACGGCGTATTCACCGTCGATGATGTAGCCCTCCGGATCGTCGAGCGGGATGCCGATGGTCCGCGAGTCGAACACCACCGAGCGGTCCTTCTCCAGAACGCTGAATGTGCCGGTGGGCGTTTCGAAACCGGGCTTGCCCATCGACGCGGGCATCACCCGCACGACCTGTCCGCCCTGGCTCACGGTGAAGGTGTGCGTCGACAGGTTCGCCTCGGCGTATGTGCCACCGCCGTATTGGGTGCGCTGGCCTCCGATCAAGTCCGCGGACGCGGCTCCCGACCAGGATGCGGCCAGTATTGCCGCCATGATCGCGACGAACAGGAATCGAACTGCGTTCCTCATAAACGCCACCCCTTCACTCACTCGTAGGCGGAATCCAAGTCTAGGCCGCCATGATCAACTCGACCTATCGAAGTGGTAACAGCCAACGGGTGTACCGGTGTGTCGTCTTGCGTCAGCGCAGGTCGGGACCCCGAAAAAACGTTCTCACTTCGAGATCGGGGACCGGCAGCAGTTGCCGCGCGGGGCGGTAACTCAGCCGCGGACCGCGTGCAGCACGTCACCGTGCAGGGCGTCGGCGCGCGCGGCGATGGTGTCGACGCGCAGCAGGGCGGCGGCGAACGGGTCACCGAGGTCGGCGGGCAGGGAGCCGGCGTTGATCTCGATATTGAGCTGCGAGCTCATCGCCGCGGCGCGGGCGGCGTCGGCGGCGGCGCCGATATCGGTGACCACGTTCGGATTGCCGATCGGCAGCAGTTCGGCGGCCAGCGAGAGGATTTCGTCGGCCTGGTCGACCACGGCGGCGGGCACGCGGGCGGCTTCGACCAGCGCCGCGTTGATCGCCGCGGTGCGGGCGGCGACCTCGGCGTCGGTGTCCTTCGTCAGCTTGTAGGCGGCACCGACGGCAGTGAACGCGGCCGCGTCGGCATCGGCGAGTTCGAGTGACCTGGCCAGCGCGGCATCGGCGGCCACGATGATCTGGTCGATCACCGGCCGGTTCTCCGCGTCCTTGGCGCGGGTGGTGTAGCGCGCCACCATCGCCACCAGCGCGGCGGCCTGCGCGGCGTGCAGCGCGGCCACGGCCCCGCCACCGGGGGCGGGCACCTTCGCGGCCAGCTCCGACAGATAGTGCTCCAAGGTCACCGAACCGAAGGAGGGGGCGATCTGCTGCGGCGACACGGTGGGCTGCGACACGACGGGGTGGCCTTTCGATGCGGCGAGAATTGCGTGGAATCTTGCCTCAACGCTACCGCGTGCCCGCCCACGCAACCCGCGCGACCAGCACCTGTGCCGACAGACCGACCGGTCGGGGTGTGTGCATTGCCCGGGGCTATGTTGAGTGCATGCGGATCGGATTGAGCATCAACTATTCGGGCGGTTTCAAGGAGACGGCGGCCGAGGTCGCCGACCTGGAGCGCGCCGGCCTCGACATCGTCTTCGTGCCGGAGGCGTACTCGTTCGACGCGGTGAGCGCGCTGGGCTTCCTGGCCGCCCGCACCGAGCGGGTGCAGCTGGCCTCGGGCATCCTGCAGCTCTACACCCGGACCCCCAGCCTCACCGCGATGACCGCGGCGGGCCTCGACTTCGTCTCCGACGGTCGCTTCATCCTCGGCATCGGCGCCTCCGGCCCTCAGGTCATCGAGGGCTTCCACGGCGTGCCCTACGACGCTCCGATCGGGCGCACCCGCGAACTGGTGGAGATCTGCCGCAAGGTGTGGCGTCGCGAGAAGCTCAACTACCAGGGCAAGTACTACCAGATCCCGCTGCCCGCCGACCGCGGCACCGGCCTTGGTAAAGAGCTCAAGCTGATCAATCACCCGGTGCGCGAAGACATTCCGGTGCTGCTGGCCGCGCTCGGACCGAAGAACGTCGAGCTGGCCGCCGAGGTCGCCAACGGCTGGCAGCCGATCTTCTTCCTGCCGGAGAAGGCGAAGGATGTGTGGGGCGACGCGCTCGCCGCGGGCAAGGCCAAGCGTGATCCCGCGCTGGGTGAGCTCGACATCTTCGCCGGTCCCGCACTGGCGATCGGTGAGAACGTGACCCCGCTGCTCGAGTTCGTCAAGCCGCACTTGGCGCTCTACATCGGCGGCATGGGCGCCAAGGGCAAGAACTTCTATCACACCCTCGCCACCAAGTACGGCTACGGCGAGGCCGCCGACCGCATCCAGGAGCTGTACCTGGCCGGTGACAAGCAGGCCGCCACCCAGGCGGTGCCCGACGAGCTGGTGCGCGACGTGTCGCTGATCGGCCCGGAGAGCTTCGTGAAGGAGCGCGTCGCCGCGATGGCCGAGGCGGGCGTCACCACGCTCAACGTCACGCCGATCGCCGAGGACGCCGCCGGTCGCGTCAAGCTGATCGAGCAGCTGCGCACCCTCTGCTGACACCGACCGACGGCAAACGCGCCGCCGTCCGGGGAGGTTTCCCGGCCGGCGGCGCGTTTCGCTGTGTCAGGACGTGAACGACGCCAAGGCGGCAGCCAGGGTGGTGTGCATGGCGAACACCTGGTCCAGGCTCGTCATCTTCAGCTGACGGCTGGTGGCAGGCCCGTCGGCGACGACGGCGATCGAGGTGGTCTCGCCTGCCCGCTGATGCGCGGCCACCAGCGTCGCCATGCCCGCCGACGCCAGGAACCCGACCGCGGTCAGGTCGATCACCAGCGCCGCCGGTTTCTCGGCCAGGATGGCCTCGATGGTGGCCTCGAGCGCGGGTGCGGTCGCCAGGTCGACCTCGCCGGTCACCGTCAGCACCGTGACGCCGTCGTGTACCGCCGTCGTGGTGGTCATCGTGTCCGTGAGTGGATACGCGTCTCCGGAAGAGTTGGTCACTGTTCAACAACACCCGACTTCGCCCGAATACGCAAGCCACAGCCGGTACCGCCGCTCGATCGCCATGTCGGCGCCGGTGCGCCGGACGGTCGACCACTCTCGGTCGGGATCGGCGCGGCCCTGCGGTCGGCGTCGCGCTGACCGATCCGCACGGCGCCACCCGCTGGCGATTCGCGCGGTAACAGCGAGCGAAGTTCTCCGTTCTTGTCGGCGTCGAGGCCGGACAGGCGAACGTGGCGAGCTTCGAAGGACGGGTGCGCAGGGTAGGGGGTGGTGTTATTCCTATCTGGTCGTACTGTGAGGGCGTGAACATCGATGTGACGCCTTTACCGGGAATCGGCGTGTGCAAGGACTTTCCGCTGGCGGAGGCGCGTCGCCGGATCGGCGTGATCGAGCACCGCGACGGCTCGGTCGACCTGGTCGTCTCGCGCGCGGGTGATTACGACTCGACGACCTCGATTCCCTTGTCGGACACCGAGATCGGCGTGCTGGCCGGATTACTCGGCGCGCCGCAGGTGGTGCAGAAGACGCGCGAGACCCACAGCGCGGGCGAGCTGTCGACCAGGCAGTTCGCGATCGACCGTGGCAGTCCCTTCGACGGTCGCCCGTTGCGCGACACCGAGATGCGCACCCGCACCAAGGCTTCGGTCGTCGCGGTGGTCCGTGCGGGCGAGGTGACCCCGTCGCCGGGCACCGATTTCACCTTCATTCCCGGCGATCTGGTCGTTGTGGTCGGCACGGATGAGGGCCTCGACGCGGCGGGGCGGCTGCTGGACATCGGCTGACAAATCCATGCTGATAGTAAAGAGCAGGTAAGGTATCCCTAGCTGAGGTTAGGTGATCCCATGAATGTAGAAGTGACATCCCTGCCGGGAATCGGTGTCCGCAAACAATTTTCGCTGTCGAAGGTGGACCGCCGCATCGGCATCGTCGACCACCGCGACGGTGGTACCGACCTGATTTTCACCAAGGTCGGCGACCCTGATTCGACCGTCCAGATTCCACTGTCCGCTGTCGAGGCCCGCACGCTGGCGAGTCTGCTCGGCGCACCGCAGTTGGTCGCGCAACTGCGCGAGGAACATCGCGAACTCGACGGAGTGAGCACGCGGTCGATGCCGGTGCCACCGAATTCGCCGTACGCGTCACGGCGGTTGGGCGATACCGAGATGCGGACCAAGACCCGCGCCTCGATCGTGGCGGTCCTGCGCGCGGGGCAGGTCCTGGCATCGCCGGGACCGGAGTTCGTGTTCGCCAGTGGCGATATGGTCGTCGTGGTCGGCACGAATGCCGGGCTCGACGCCGCCGCTTCGATTCTGTCCGACGGCTGAGCCGGTGCAGATCAGTGGAACCGCGCTGGCTTTGATCCAGCTGGGGGCTGTGTTCTTCGGGTTGGGTGTGCTCGGGCGGATCGCGGGACGCATCGGTCTCTCGCCGATCCCGCTCTACCTGCTCGGTGGTTTGGTCTTCGGTACCGGCGGGCTGATCGAGCTGCACGAGGTGGAGGACTTCATCCACATCGCCAGTGAGATCGGCGTCGTGCTGCTGCTGTTGTTGCTCGGGTTGGAATACACCGCCGGTGAATTGGTCACGGGCATGCGTAAATCGTGGCCGGCGGGTCTGCTCGACCTGGTGCTCAACGCGACACCCGGGGTGATCGTGGCGCTGATGCTCGGCCTCGGGCCGACCGGGGCGATCGCGATGGCCGGTGTCACCTACATCTCCTCCTCCGGCATCGTCGCCAAGGTGCTCAACGACCTGGGCCGGCTGGGTAACCGGGAGACGCCGACGATCCTGTCGATCCTGGTGTTCGAGGACCTGGCGATGGCGGTGTATCTGCCGGTGCTCACCGCGGTGCTGGCCGGTGTCGGGTTCGTGGCCGGGATGACCACCGTGGGTATCGCGCTGGTCGCGGTGACCCTGGTGCTCGTCGTCGCGCTGCGGTATGGCAAGTACGTCTCGGCGATCGTGGCCAGTGAGGATCGGGAGATCTTCCTGCTCAAGCTGCTCGGTTCGGCACTGCTGGTGGCGGGCATCGCCTCGGCGGTGCAGGTGTCGGCGGCGGTCGGCGCCTTCCTGCTCGGTATCGCGATCTCGGATTCGACCGCGCACGATGCCACCAAGATCCTCGAACCGCTGCGCGATCTGTTCGCGGCGATGTTCTTCGTGCTGTTCGGTTTGAGCACCGATCCGACGACCATCCCGCCGGTCCTCGGGTGGGCGATCCTGCTGGCCGTGGTCACCACCGCCACCAAGATCGCCACGGGCTGGTGGGCGGCCAAACGTGCGGGGGCGTCACAGCTGGGCCGAGCCCGCGCCGGTACGGCCCTGATCGCGCGCGGCGAGTTCTCGATCGTCATCGCGGGTCTCGCGGTGGCCGCGGGTGCGGTGCCCGACGAATTCGCGGCGCTGGCCACCACCTACGTGCTCCTGATGGCCATCATCGGCCCGATCGGGGCGCGCATCGTGGAACCGGTCATGCGCCTGGTGGCCGGTCGCAAGCAGCGTGTGAAGGTCGACCCGCTCGCCGAATGACGACCCTTGTCGAGGCCCCCGCGATCCTTCGGTCCGGGGGCCTTCGGCGTTCTCACGGTTCGATCAATCCGGCGCGAATGGCGTACCTGGTCAGGTCGAGCCGGTCGCGCAGGCCCAGTTTCTGCAGGATGTTGGCGCGATGCCGGTCGACGGTCTTGGCACTGATCACCAGCTCGGCGGCGATCTCACGCGCTGAGTACCCCTCGGCGATCAGCTTGAGCACTTCCTCCTCGCGCGGGGTGAGGATCGTTTCCGGTAGCGCGGAGCCCTGCCGGGCGAGTTGCAGGTAGTCGCGCACGAGAGCGGTGACCGCGCCCGGGTAGAGGAACGATTCACCGCGCATCGTCGCCCGGCACGCCTCGATGAGGTCGCGATCGGCCACCGACTTCAGCACGTAGCCGGAGGCGCCCGCCTTCAGCGACTCGAAGAAGTACTGCTCGTTGTCGTACATCGACAGCATCAGGATGCGCACCGGATGGTTGTTCCTGGTGATCTCGCGGGCGGCCTGGATGCCGGTCATCCGCGGCATGGCGATGTCGAGGATCACCAGGTCGATGCTGTCGTCGGCGAGGGCGGTCACCGCGTCGAGCCCGTTGGCGGCCTCGGCGACCACGAGCAGGTCCGGTTCGTTGTCCAGGATCATCCGCAATCCGCTGCGCACCAGCGCGTGGTCGTCGGCCAGCAGAATCCGGGTCGGCGCGCTCATGCCGGAACTCCTTCGCGCGCGGTGACCGGGACGATCAGGTCGACTGCGGTGCCTCCCGAGTCCGGGGACGTGATGGTCAGCGTCGCGTCGATCAACATGGCGCGCTCGCGCATTCCGCGGATTCCCGCCCCGTCCTCGACCACGCCGCCGCGACCGTTGTCGGTGACCCGCAGCATCACGGTGTCGGCTCGGGAGGTGATCAGCAAGGTCACCTCGTCGGCGTCGGCGTGCCGCAACACGTTCGTCAGGCTCTCCTGGGCGACCCGGTAGCAGACGAGTTCGATGTCGGGGTCGAGGCGGCTGATCGCCGGGTCGACCTCGCGGCGCACGGAAATACCTGCCGAACGGGTGAATTCGTGGCACAGCGCGGTGATCGCGCTGTGCAGGCCGAGGTCCTCGAGCACATCGGGCCGCAGCCGTGCGGCGATCCCGCGGACCTCGTCGAGACAGCCACGCACCGTCTCCTGCGCGGCCTCTACCTCCTCGCGCAGATCGGTGGGCGCCCGATCGACGACTCGTTTGAGCCGCAACAGTGCCACCGTCAGGCTCTGGCCGATCTCGTCGTGCAGTTCGCGGGCGATGCGCCGCCGCTCGCCCTCCTGCGCGGCCAGCGCGGTACCGCCGGCCACCGAACGTTCGGCTTCGAGCCGGTCGAGCATCGCGTTGAAGGTCTCGATCAGCTGGTGGAAATCCCCGCTGGCGCCGTGATCGAGGCGGACCGCGCGCCGGGGCGGATCGACGCGGCGCATGGAGGCGACCAGCTCGTCGAGCGGAGCCAGCGAGGTGCGCAATGCCACCGCGTTCGCCGTGAGGATCACCGCGAGTCCGATCACCAGCACCGGCACCTCGGTCAGGCGCAGCCGGGCCGACACCGTGGCCGGGGAGAAGGCCAGGATCAGCGTGCCGAGGGTGAAGATCACGCCGTTGAGCAAGCAGATCCGCCAGAACAACGCCGTCACCGGTGTTCGGATTCGCCGCGAGCGTCCTGCTCGCAGCGCTGCGAGACGGTTCATGACACCAGCATGCTGGCGCCCTTGTGTTCTGTCCATGGTGTCCGGCACCCATCCCGCACCCGTTTACCGGCCCAGCCCGGCCCACGAAATGGGTGTCACGGCCGATAGTGCCCGCCACCTGCGCGAACCAGACTCGGATCAGACGCTTTCGACGAGCCGAGGAAGGACCGCCGGCCATGGATATCGACCGGACGACGATCCCGGGAGCAGGTGTGCTGTACAGCTTCCGCACTCGCCACGGCACCCGATTCGCCCTGCTGACGGAATCGACGGGCGCGCGTCGCCTGCTCGCCTACGCCGGTGGCGGCGATGAACCCACGGTCGACATCGAACTGGAGCCCGACGAAGCCGACCAGGTCGCCGAGCTGATGCATTCGCGGCCCTTCGTGGACCGGCTGGCTCGCCTCGAACAACGCCTTGACCTGCTGACCGGACGAAAGGCCCACCCGTGAGCACAGTCGAATCCCCCCGGAGCCATGCCATGCGTGCACGCGATATCGCGATGAACCTGCCGACCGTCCGCACCAGCGACCCCGTCGCCCGCGCGGTCCGGCTGATGGTGGTCAACCGGTTGCCCGGTCTGATCGTCGTCGACGAGATGGACCGGCCGGTGGCGGTCCTGCCGGGAACCCAGGTGCTGCGCCTGGCGATTCCCGCCTCCTATCACGACGACCCCACGCTGGTCCGCACGATCGACGAGGTGCACGCCGACCTGTTCTGGCAGGAACCCGGCAGTCTCACCGTCGGCGACTGTCTGCCCGACGGCGCGAGCAAGCCGGTCACCGTCACCCCCGACGCGACCCTGCTGGAAATCGCGATCCTGATGGCGCGCAAGCACAGTCCGCTCATCGCCGTGGTCGACCGCTCGCGCACATTGCGCGGCGCGATCACCCTGGAACGGTTGCTGACCAGCCTCGCTGTCGTCGGCCCCGGCGACTGAACGCCACACCGCGCATGGCCGCAACTCTTGCCGTCATCATCTTCGTGGTCGCCTTCTTCTTCATCGCCACGGAGAAAGCCGACAAGGTCAAAACCGTCCTGATCGCCGCGGGGGCAATGGCCTTGCTCGGCCTGATTCCTGGCGATGAAGTCTTCTATTCCGCCCACGAGGGCATCGACTGGAATGTCATCTTCCTGTTGCTCGGGATGATGATCATCGTCGGTGTCATCAAGCAGACCGGGTTGTTCGACTACCTGGCGATCTGGTCGGCCAAGCGGTCTCGGGGCAATCCGTACCGCCTGATGGTGATGCTCATGCTGATCACCGCGGTCGCCTCACCGTTCCTCGACAACGTCACCATCATCATGCTGGTGGCACCGGTGACATTGGTGGTGTGCCGCAGGCTCGGTATCGCCGCGCAACCGTTCATCATCGCCGAGGTTCTCGCGTCCAATATCGGTGGTGCCGCCACGCTGATCGGCGACCCGCCCAACATCATCATCGCCAGCCGGGCCGGGTTGAGCTTCAACGACTTCCTCGTGCACATGGCACCGATCGTGGTGATCACCTTCGTGTTGTTCGTCGCGCTGACCCGGGTGTTGTTCCGCTCGGCGCTGCGCACCGATCCCACCTCGGTCGACGCGGTGATGTCGCTGCAGGAACGCCGCGCGATCCGCGATCCGAAACTGCTGGTGCGCTCGATGATCGTGCTGACCGGTGTGGTGATCGGCTTCTGCCTGCACAGCGTGCTGCATGTCGCGCCGTCGGTGATCGCGCTGGTCGGCGCGGGCATCATGGTGCTGGTTTCCGGTCTCGATATCGGCGACATCCTGCAGGAGGTGGAGTGGCCGACGCTGGTGTTCTTCATGGGCTTGTTCGTGATGGTCGCGGGCCTGGTACACACCGGGGTGATCGCCACGATCGGGGACGCCGCGACCGGGTGGGTCGGCGACAACTACTTCCTCGCCGCGACCGCGCTGGTCTTCGGTTCGGCGATCCTGGGCGCGTTCGTCGACAACATCCCCTACACCGCGACCATGGCGCCGGTGGTCGAAGACCTCGTCGCGGGCGCACCGGATCCGGCTACCGGGCAGTCACTGTGGTGGGCATTCGCTTTGGGCGCCGACTTCGGTGGCAACGGCACGGCGGTGGCGGCCAGTGCCAATGTGGTCGCCCTCGGGATCGCCGCCCGCGCGGGGCAGCGGATCACCTTCTGGCAGTTCACGAAGTACGGCATGCTGGTCACGCTGCTCAGCAGTGTCATCGCCTGGATCTACGTCTGGATCCGCTACTTCTGAGTCCCGCGACGGTTCTCATTCGACGTGCCCGGTGACGATGCGATGGATGAGGCGGGCGGCGCTGCGGGCGGTGCGGTTGTCGATGTCGAGGCGGGGGTTGAGTTCGGCGACATCGACAATCGCGAGTTTGCCACTGGCGGTGACGCGGTCGCAGGCGGACTGGATCGTGGCCAACGCAACACCGTATGCCGCGGGGGCACTCACGCCGGGAGCGACGGACGCGGGGAGGACGTCGAGGTCGATGGTCAGATACAGCAGGTCGATCCCGACCAGGAAGTCGTCGACGAAGGTGGCGACCCGGTTCGGCTCGCAGTCGTCGTCGAGCAGATAGCGCACCCCGAAGCTGTCCGCGGTGTCGAACAGGATCCTGGTGTTGCTCGGCTGGCTGATCCCGATCACCGCGTACCGGACGTCGGTGTCGGTCTCGACTATCTGCCGGAACGGGGTGCCGGAGCTGGGCGCGGGATCGGGACGCAGGTCGAAATGCGCGTCGAGATTGAGGATTCCGACGGTGCTGCCCGGAGTGCGGCGGGCAGCACCGGCCAGCCCGAGGTAGGTGCCGTAGGCGACCTCGTGACCGCCGCCGAGCACGACCGGGAACGCGCCGTCGTCCAGTAGTGCGGACACCGTCTCGCCCAGTCGGCGCTGACCGTCCTCCAACCGGTCGTCGGTGACGGCGATCGTGCCCGCGTCGAAGGCTCGCAGTTCCGTGGCGAGCGCCATCGGTGCCAGCGCGCGCCGCAGCGCGTCCGGCCCCTGCGCTGCTCCGAGGCGGCCCTTGTTCCGGCGCACCCCTTCCTCGCAGGCGAAACCGACGAACACGCATGCCCCGGGGTCGTTTCCCGGCTCGTACGGCGTGACGATCTGATGCCAGCGCAGATGCTCGGGCGTCGTGCCGTCCACGCGACCGGTCCAGGCGGAATCGGAACTCACTGCGCCACACCTCGATTCGACACCACGAGCAGGCCGTCACGCCACACCTGACTGACTATGGGAACGCCGGGGCGGTAGGCGAGATGCAGGTGCGACGGGGCGTCCAGCGCGATGGCATCGGCCCGGAAACCGGGGGAGAGGGCACCGATATCGGTGCGCCGCAACGCCTTCGCGCCACCCGCCGTCGCGGCCCAGACCGCTTCATCGGGCGTCATGTGCATCTCCCGGACGGCCAGCGCGATACAGAAGGGCAAGTTCGTCGTGTAGCTGGTGCCCGGATTGCAGTCCGCGCCGAGCGCGACG
The DNA here is from genome assembly GCF_042754695.1 of Nocardia sp. NPDC059195. Classification (NCBI taxonomy): domain Bacteria; kingdom Bacillati; phylum Actinomycetota; class Actinomycetes; order Mycobacteriales; family Nocardiaceae; genus Nocardia; species Nocardia sp. NPDC059195. The sequence goes on from NZ_JBHZBG010000015.1 coordinate 49,340, forward strand.
GTGACCCCCGCGTCCAGCAGCGCCCTGGCATCGGGATAGCTGTTGCGCGTACAGAAGTCGGCGCCGGGCAGCAGCGTGGCCACCGTCTCGCTGTCGGCGAGTGCGGCGATATCGGCACCGTTCACATGCGACACATGATCCACCGACGCGGCACCGAGCTCGACGGCCAGCCGCACGCCCGGTCCCTGATGCAGCTGATTGCCGTGTACCCGCGGCACCAGCCCGTGCGCGATCCCGGCAGTGAGCACGGCATGCGCCTGATCGCGGTCGAAAGCGCCCTGCTCGCAGAACACATCGATCCACCGGGCGTACGGCGCGCACCGCGGAATCATCTCCTCGCACACCATCGTCACGTATTCGTCGGCACGACCGGCATATTCGGGTGGCGGTACATGGGCGGCGAGCAGGGTCACCTCGTCGGTGAAGCGGGCCGCGATCTGTACGCTGCGCAGTTCGTCCGCGACGGTCTGCCCGTAGCCGCTCTTGCATTCGACCGTGGTGCTGCCCGCCCGCAGCGACTCGTCCAGCAGCCCGCGCACGGTCGCCGCGAGCTGCTCGTCGCTGGCGGCCCGGGTCGCCTCGATGGTGGTGCGGATGCCACCCGCCGCGTAGGGGCGACCCGCCATCCGGGCCGCGAACTCCTCGGCGCGATCACCCGCGAAAACCAGGTGCGAATGCGATTCGACGAATCCCGGCAGCACCGCGCGTCCGGCGAGATCGAATCCGGTGTCGGCGGCGGGTGCGTCGGCACTGTCACCGACCCACGCCACCCGCCCGTCGTCGATGACGAGCGCGGCCTCGCGCCGGATCCCCAGCGGGCCGTCGCCCAGCGCCGGGTCGTTGGTGACGAGGGTGCCGATATCGCTCAGCACGGTGGTTGGCACGGGTGAGTCCTCCTAGCTGCGGGTATCGAGCATGGCGGTGCGCGCGGGGTAGATCATGTGCACGGGCGGATTGCTGGTGCGTCGCGCGATCGGTCCTCGGATGTGCCGGTGCGTGTCATTACGGCCTCTTTCTGCGGTGACGCCGTGGAGCGCGGCCGGGCGAATGTGCGCCAGGTCACGTAGGATAGGTATAGACCTGTATAGACAAGAACGTCAAGCGGCGGCAGTGAAGGGAGAAGCATCGTGAGCATCGACTCGGATCGGTCCGTACCGGTCGTCGTCGGCACGGGTCCGGTATCGCCACCGGACGTGGTGCGGGTGGCCAGGGATGGTGCCGAGGTGGTGGTCTCGGATGAGGCTGTTGCCGCCATCGCGGCGAGTCGTGCGCTGATCGAGGCGCTGGCCGCGGATCCGAACCCGGTGTATGGCGTGTCGACCGGGTTCGGTGCGCTCGCCGTCCGGCATATTCCGCAGGAGTCGCGTAAGCAATTGCAGCGCAGTCTGATCCGTTCGCATGCGGCCGGTTCGGGTGCCGAGGTGGAGCGGGAGGTGGTGCGCGCGTTGATGGTGCTGCGCCTGTCTACGCTGGCCACCGGCCGGACCGGCGTGCGCCCGGTGGTCGCGCAGACCTATGCCGCGATGCTGTCGGCGGGCATCACTCCGGTGGTCTACGAGTACGGCAGTCTCGGCTGCTCCGGGGATCTCGCGCCGCTGGCGCATGTCGCGCTGGCCGCGATCGGGGAGGGCACCGTGCGGGATGCGAACGGTGTCCTCGGGCCTGCCGCCGCAGCCATGGCCGTCGCCGGGATCGCCCCCGTCGAACTCGAGGAGAAGGAAGGCCTCGCGCTGATCAACGGCACCGACGGCATGCTCGGCATGCTGGTGCTGGCCTGCCACGACCTGCGCGCCCTGCTGCGGCTGGCCGATGTGACCGCGTCGATGAGCGTGGAGGGTCTGCTCGGCACCGACAAGGTCTTCGCCGCCGACCTGCAGGCGTTGCGCCCGCAACCGGGCCAGGCGATCGCGGCCGCCAATATGGTGCGCCTGCTGGCTGATTCGCCGATCGTCGCCAGTCACGCCACCCCGGACTGCGCTGTCGTGCAAGACGCCTACTCGTTGCGCTGCGCACCCCAGGTCGCCGGCGCGGCCCGCGACACCCTCGACCACGCCGAACGCGTCGCCGCCTACGAATTGGCCAGTGCCGTCGACAATCCCGTCGTCACCCTCGACGGCCGCGTCGAATCCAACGGCAACTTCCACGGCGCCCCCGTCGCCTATGTCCTGGACTTCCTCGCCATCGTGATCGCCGACGTCGCCTCGATGAGCGAACGCCGCACCGATCGCTTCCTCGACAAGGCCCGCAACCACGGCCTGCCCCCGTTCCTGGCCGACGATCCCGGTGTCGACAGCGGCCACATGATCGCCCAGTACACCCAGGCCGCCATCGTCTCCGACCTCACACGGCTGGCCGCGCCTGCCTCGGTCGATTCGATCCCGTCCTCGGCCATGCAGGAAGACCACGTCTCGATGGGCTGGTCCGCCGCCCGCAAACTCCGCCGAGCCCTCGACGGCCTCACCCGAGTCCTGGCCATCGAAGCCCTCACCGCGGCCCGCGGCCTCGACCTGCGCGCACCGCTCGTCCCGGCACCCGCCACCGCGGCCGTGCTCGCGACGCTGCGCGCCGAGGTGCCTGGCCCCGGCCCGGATCGCTACCTTGCCCCCGAGATCGAAGCGGCGGTGCGGTTGGCCGGCTCCGGTGCGCTGCTGGCCGCCGCTGAGGCCGTGACCGGTCCCCTCGGCTGATTGCCGGAGCGTGCTGACCCCGTGCGGGCCGATGCGCATCGCGCCGATCGCCGCGCGGCGACCGGCAGCGCGGACGTGAGATCGCTACGCGTGCAGCTGTTCTGCCGGTTGGACCGCGGTGAGTCCGCGCAGCGACTCCGGCACCGGGCTCTGATGCAGGACGCCGAGACGTTGGGTGGCGCGGGTCAGCGCGACGTAGAGTTCGGCGGCGCCGCGAGGTCCATCGGCGAGAATTCGCTGCGGATCCACGACGAGTACCGCGTCGAACTCGAGGCCCTTGGTCTCCGACGCGGGCACCGTGCCCGGCACGCCCGGCGGACCGATCACAATGCTCGTCCCCTCGCGGCCCGCCTCGTCCCGGACGAATTCCTCGATCGCAGCGGGCAGTTCGTCGGCAGTGAGCAGACGGGACCAGGGTGCGACACCGCAGGAGCGGACCGAATCCGGGGGCCGCACATCCGGCGCGAACTCGGCGAGCACGTCGGCGGCCACGGCCATGATCTCCGCCGGGGTGCGGTAGTTCACCGTCAGGGAACGGTAGATCCAGCGGCCGGGGACGTAGGGCTCCATCATCGTGGCCCATGAGGTCGCGCCCGCCGCGGACCGCCGCTGCGCGAGATCGCCCACGATGGTGAACGAGCGGCTCGGGCAGCGGCGCATCAGCACCCGCCAGTCCATCTCCGACAGTTCCTGGGCTTCGTCGACCACCACGTGCCCGTAGGTCCAATCACGGTCCGCCGCAGCACGTTCGGCGAGTTCGCGGGTGTCGCGCTCGAGGAAGCGTTCGGCCAGGTCTTCGCCGTAGAGCATGTCCTGGGCCAGCAGATGGTCCTCGTCGTCCATCAGGTCCTCGCGGCTGATCAGGGTGTCGAGCACACCCGCCGCGTACTCGGCCTCGGCCTTGCGTTCTCGCTCGGCGGAGTCGTCGGCGGCCTTGTCGCGGCCGAGCAGGTCGGCCAGTTCATCGAGCAGCGGTACGTCCGACACCGTCCACGCACCACCGTCGGCCCGCCACAGCGCCTCGTCCACGCCCGCCGCCCGAAGCCGATCGTGGGACGAATACAGCTGGGACAGCACGGTTTCCGGCTGCAGAATCGGCCAGCACTGATCCAGCGCCGCGGTGAACTCGGCATTGTCGGCGAGCTCGCGGACCAGGTCGGCGCGCAGTTGTTCCCACGCCTCGGTGTCGTCACGAGTCAGCCAGCCCTCACCGATCCGGGCGATCGCGCGTTCGGTGAGGACATAGGTGATGATCTCGGCGAACACCGCGCGCGCCTCGTTGTGCGGCCGGCCGCTCTCCCGCGCCTCCTGCCTGGCCCACTCCGCGGTCGCGGCGTCGATCCGCACCGTCACGTCGGTCAGCGCGATCGTCAGGGGCTCCTCGGGCAGGCGCTGTCGATCCGCGATCGTCGCTGCCAGGACATCCAGGATCCGCAGCGAGCCCTTGAGCCGGGCTGCTTCGGGGATGTCCTCCGCGGTCGCGTGCAGCCCGGGGACGAGATCGGCGGTGGTGGCGAACACGACATTGGTCTCGCCGAGCGAGGGCAGCACATGGGCGATGTGATCGAGGAAGGCCGGGTTGGGGCCGACCACCAGCACGCCCTGCCGCTCCATCCGCCTGCGCTGGGTGTAGAGCAGGTACGCGACGCGGTGCAGCGCCACCACGGTCTTCCCGGTGCCGGGACCGCCCTCGATCACGGTCACGCCGGGGTGCTCCAGACGGATGATCTCGTCCTGTTCGGCCTGGATCGTCGCGACGATGTCACGCATCCCGTCCCCGCGGGGCGCGTCGACCGCGGCGAGCAGCGCGGCGTCGGTCCCGCCCTCGCTGCCGTCCGGGCGGCCGAGCACCTCGTCGGTGAAATCGACCACCTGACGTCCCCGGGTATGGAACTGGCGACGCCTGCGCATGCCCTCCGGGTTGGCCGCGGTGGCGACATAGAACGCGCGCGCCGCGGGTGCCCGCCAGTCCAGGAGCAGCTGTTCCAAGTCGTTCGACTCGTCGAACAACCCGATCCGGCCGATATAGGACCGCTCGCCCGACGCCGCGTCGAGCCGGCCGAAACACAGTCCGTTGTCGGCCACGTCGAGGCGCTGTACCTCTTTGCCCAGCGCCCGCACCTCGTTGTCGCGCTCCATCGGGGAGTCGCCCTTGGAGCGCAGGGCCGCGCCGTAGCGGCCCTTCACCCGTGCCCGCTCGGCATCGAGCCGCGCGTATAACCCGGCGACATAGCCTTGCTCGGACCGGCGTTCCTCTTCGTACCCGTGCGCTGACATAGGCCCCTAACTGTACTTTTCCGCTGCGACCGGATGATTGTGCAGCACCAACGGGGCCTTGCCGCAAGTCCCCACATGCGCTATATATTGAAAGTGGAAAGAGCCCCGGCTATGCCGGGGCTCTTGTCATTTCCGGGCCGGTCAGCCTTCTCGCATCGGAATGCGTACCCCACGCTCGCGCGCTACCTCGGCCGCGTGTTCGTAACCCGCGTCGACGTGGCGCATCACACCGCTGCCCGGGTCGTTGGTCAGCACGCGCTCCAGCTTCCGGGCGGCCAGCTCGGTGCCGTCGGCGATACACACCTGACCCGCGTGGATCGAACGTCCCATCCCGACTCCGCCACCGTGATGGATCGACACCCAGCTCGCCCCGGACGCGGTGTTGAGCAGTGCGTTGAGCAGGGGCCAGTCCGCGATCGCGTCGGAACCGTCGGCCATCGCCTCGGTTTCGCGGTAGGGCGAGGCCACCGAGCCGGCGTCGAGGTGGTCGCGGCCGATGGCCAGGGGAGCGGACAGCTCGCCCGAGGCGACCATCTCGTTGAATTTCAGGCCGGCGCGGTGGCGTTCGCCGTAGCCGAGCCAGCAGATCCGGGCCGGCAGACCCTCGAACCTCACTTTCTCGCCCGCCATGGTGATCCAGCGGCGCAGGTGTTCGTTGTCGGGGAACAGTTCCAGGATCGCGCGGTCGGTGGCGGCGATGTCGGCCGGGTCGCCCGAGAGCGCGGCCCAGCGGAACGGACCGAGGCCCTCTTCGAAGAGCGGGCGGATGTAGGCGGGAACGAAACCGGGAAACGCGAAAGCCCGGTCGTAGCCGCCCTTTCGGGCTTCGTCGCGGATCGAGTTCCCGTAGTCGAACACCTCGGCCCCGGCGTCCATGAATCCGACCATCGCCGCGACATGGGCGGCCATCGACGCCTGCGCCTCGGTGGTGAACCAGGCCGGGTCCTTCTCGGCGAGGGTGTGGCAGTCTTCGAGTGCGACCCCGATCGGCAAGTAGCACAACGGATCATGGGCTGAGGTCTGGTCGGTGACGATATCCATCGGCGCACCCATGGCCAGCAGCTCGGGGAACACCTCGGCGGCGTTGCCGACCAGGCCGACCGAGAGCGGCTTGCGCTCGTCCCGCGCGGTGATGGCGAGATCCAGTGCCTCCCGCAAGGTTTCGGCCTTCGTGTCGAGGTAGCCGTGGGCGATCCGCCGATCGATCCGCGCGGGATCGCAGTCCACGCATAATGCGACACCGTCGTTCATCGTCACCGCGAGTGGCTGCGCACCGCCCATCCCGCCGACGCCCGCCGTGAGCGTGATCGTGCCGGCGAGAGAACCACCGAACCGCTTGCGCGCCACCGCGCCGAAGGTCTCATAGGTGCCCTGCAGGATGCCCTGGCTGCCGATGTAGATCCACGACCCGGCCGTCATCTGCCCGTACATCATCAGCCCCAGCTGCTCGAGCTTGCGGAACTCTTCCCAATTGGCCCAGTCGCCGACGAGATTCGAATTCGCCAGCAGCACCCGCGGTGCCCACTCGTTGGTGCGGAACACTCCGACCGGCTTGCCCGACTGCACCAGCAAGGTCTCATCCGAGGCGAGGGTCCGCAGCGTTCGCACGATCGCGTCGAACGCTGCCCAACTGCGCACCGCCCGCCCGGTGCCGCCGTAGACGACCAGGTCATCGGGGCGTTCGGCGACCTCGGGGTCGAGGTTGTTCATCAGCATCCGCAGCGCGCCCTCCTGCTGCCAGCCGAGAGTCCGCAGCTCGGTGCCGCGTGGAGCGGACACGGGACGTGGGCCGGAGACAGGCTGTGTCACGTCGTTCATGCAGCCAGTATAGTCCTGTATATACAAGCGATACCGAGATTCGGGCGCGACGTATTCGCTGGGCGAGGCAAGGAGATATTCGGTGGTGGCGATCGAGGTAATCGATGCGGAGCTCGCCGCGTTGTACGGCGAGCTCGGCAACGAATTCGCGGCGTATGAGCGGGTGAAGCAGCTGATCATGGCGCAGATCAAGTCGCGACGGTGGAACGCGGGGGAGCAGATCCCGTCGGAGAACCAGTTCGTCGCCGCCCTCGGCCTGTCCCGGATGACGATCAATCGCGCACTGCGTGACCTCACCGCCGACGGTGCGCTCACCCGGGTGATGGGCGTCGGCACGTTCGTCGCGGCGAGCAAGGCCACCTCGCCGCTGTTCGAGGTCCGCAATATCGCCGACGAGATCACCGGGCGCGGACACCGGCATCGCACCGAAGTGGTGTTCGTGCGCTCGGAGGTGCCGGGCGAGGAGGAACTCGCCAGTGCGATGGGCGGCAAGGTATTCCACTCCCTGCTGGTGCACTTCGAGGACGGTGTGCCGATCCAGCTCGAGGACCGCTACGTCAATCCGGCGCAGGCACCCGACTACCTGACCCAGGACTTCACCGCCGTCACCCCGAACAGCTACCTCAGCGAGGTCGCGCCGCTGCTGCGCGGCGAGCATGTCGTCGAGGCGGTGCGGGCGGCTCGCGAGGAGTGCGCGCTGCTCGGCATCGACGCCGACGAGCCGTGCCTGCTGATCCGGCGCCGCACCTGGTCGTCGGGTGGGCTGGTCAGCGTGGCACGGCTCGTGCATCCCGGTTCGCGAAATCGTTTGGAGGGCAGCTTCGGTAGCGAACCGAGCTGATTTCGCGTCGAGTGTCGGTGGCTCGCAGCAACAGTGCGCCGTCGACTCGAAATCGCCGTAGCCGCGGGACAATTGCGCGATGGCAATCCGATCAGGGAGATAGTCGAACTGATCCGTGCGCCGTTGCATTACCGGCTACTTGTCGGCGGCAATGATCTCGCCGAAACGTCAGCCGTTGTCGAGTTCATTCACGATGGCCTGTGACCCGCACAATGAGAACGATAGGCGAGTGCGGCCGACCCCTGAAATTGTTATCCGATCTAAATGGAATCCAGGCATAGCAAATTCATAGCTACCCAAAAAATAGTGTCTGAACTGGGTATACGTCTGATAGGTGGATCGAGTTCAGTTTCGGGTTATCACTGTTTCGTGACGAAGTACGCGCTATGCCGGATCGGGGCTGTACGTTTGGGGCTCGAGAGTTTCGCTGGGTTCCATTCAGGTAACGGAGAGGGCGGAAATGGCTACAGTCACGCAGCCGTCGGGGCCGCACACCATGATCTCCCGACGTAGTTTCTCCGCAGCGAAACCGGCGATGGCTCCGGCGAGTCTGGTGACTCTCGGGTTGATCTTGCTGATCCCCGTGTTCATCACGGCGGGGCCGATCTTCGCGTTGGCGTTGATCGCGCGAAATAACGGTGTCGGGTGGTCCGGCGGGGTGGTTTTCGGGGCGATCGCGGCCTGCGTCGTGATGTCGGTGCTCGCCTCGGCGTGGGCATTCCGCCTGGCATGGCGGCGCGGCTGCGCCACCACGCAGCACCCGTTCGGTTCTTCTCGCTTGCGGTAGGAGGTCGACCAATGCAGACGCACCGACACCCGGCGGCGCCGCTCATCGAACCGCCCGCGGCCACCGCTGCCGACGAATGCCGCCGCCTGCGGATCGTCGCCCGGATCGAGTCGCCCCACCTGTGGGACTCGACCGCCGCCCGCTTGCTCGACTGCGCGCGTCGGCGCTGGCAGGGCAGACGTGATATCGCCGATCACCCGGCGTTGCGCCGCTGGTCGCAGATCCAGGACTCCCAGCAGCGGCCCGAGCAGCCCTGCCTGCGCACGCTTTTCGCTGCCTTCGCCTCGGGTTCGCTGGTCGGCGGAGATCCCTGCGCCGACCTGGCCGCCGCCGTCATGCTCCTGTCGAGCTGCCCGGCCGACGCGGTCCAGCAGGCCGACCCGCTCAACGACCAACGCACGGTGCGCTTCTCGGTGTACGCCTACCGCGAAGACGACCTCCCGCTGGCCGAAGACTTGATCACCACCACCATCCACGCCTGCGGCACCTTGCTGGCTCGCCGCTGCACGATCATGCACCCGCCGACCCGTTCCTCGGCTTCACTCGTCGACCACCCGACCCCGGACCTACTGGTCCTCGGCGGCCTCGGCAGCACCGCCGCCCGCTGACCCCTCTGGTCAGCGCGGCGCGAGCGGGGGGATGCCCGATTCTCTGCGCGGTCGACGACGGACTGCCGCGATTTCGCACCTTTTCACTTCGCACTGCTGTGCCGCAGTGTGTTGCTAGCGAAACTAACAGTGCTGCAACATATTTGAACGCCACACCGAACGCGATATCGGATCGTCGTGGGACCTCCGGGTCGGTTCCCGATCGCGCCTCGGCTCGCGAGAAGGCGCTCCGGATTGTATGGTTCTGACGGAGCTGCACCGTCACCGAAGCTGTTGGCGATCTGGCAGATCATGTCACTCTGGTCCTGATCCCGTGTGTGCCAACAACATTGACGTGGTGTGGTTGCTGCGCGACCGCGTGCCTGTCGACCCCGCGCATCGCCGGACGACCCTGAGGTCGTTTCCCGGCGATCTATGAGTTCATGCCCAGATGTCCCGCGATGACGCGGAAGCCGTTGTGGTGCAGGTGATTACGCCGCGCAATGGAATCGGAAACCCCTCCGCTGCCGCTGTGGTTCCCGCTCATCGACTTCGTAAACCGTTGTGATGCAGCACAATTGCGCGAACACAACTTGGAACATGTTGGAATGCTTGACATCTCGAGCTTCCTACAGAAAACTACCCGTCGGTAGCCAGCGAACGGGACGCTCGACCCCGTCGGCTGCGAGAGGTGACTCCCTACGACTGCCCCGCCGGAATCTCCGTCAACCCGTGTCCGGCCGTCGCCGGTGACCCTCTCCGCATCGTGACCACACCAAAGGAGCTCAGCGCTATGGATAATCCCGCGCTACCCGCAGCACAGCACTCGGGTGACCAGCACTCGGGTGACCAGCACTCGGGCGACCGAGTGGTGGTCATGCCCAGACCGGCCGGACCGGTCGAGCAACTGGCGTTGGTCACCGAACGGCTGCGGGAACTGCTCATCACCGGTGAAGACTTCGACGCGATCTACACCCACATCCTGGCCGCTCCCGGCAAACGCGTGCGGGCACGGCTCGTCCTGGCCTGCGCCGGCCTGCTCCCCGATGCCGCCGACACCGCGGTCCCGCTGCCTGACGCCGTCGACCTGGCCTGTGCGATGGAGATGCTGCACGAATCCTCGCTGGTCCACGACGACATCTGTGACGGCTCACTGCTACGCCGCGACGCACCGTCGGTGCCCGCCGCGTTCGGCGTGCGCACCAGCGCCCGCGCCGGGTTTCACCTGGCAGGCGCCTCGATGCAGGTGGTCGCCCGGGTGCTGACCGACAATCCCGAGATCTTCGCGCGGGTCGGTGAGGCACCCGGCATCACCTACGCGGATCGGCTTTCCGACCTGTCCTACGGTCAGCTCATCGAGACACTGCCACCCTCGATCGACGAGGTGGCGCTGCGCCGCCACTACGAACTCGTGGCCGGGGCCAAGACCGGCACCCTGTTCCGCCTGTCGTGTGCCTACGGCGGCACCGCGGGCGGCGTCGATCTCGATCGGCTCTACGCCCTGATGGAGTACGCCGACCAGCTCGCGCTCGCCTTCCAGATCATGGACGACGTGCGCGACATCGAAGGCGGCCCCGGCCTCGGCAAGGACGCGGGCGGTGACCTCGAACGCCGTGTGCCGACCTGGCCGGTCATCGAATGGCTCGGTGCGCGCCCCGGCGCCCGTGAAATGTGGCTCGACGCGGAGATTTCCAGCGCGACACTGCAAGCAGACCTGGTCGACAGCGGCGCGACCAAAGCCGCCCGCCTGGTCGCGATGGACGCCACCGAGAAGGCCACCCGCGCCCTGGATGTCTTCCCACCTTCCCTCGCGCGCGACGACCTGCGCGAACTCCTCCAGCAGGTGATATCCCGATGAGCACAGCACGACTTCCCCTCCTGATCCGCGGACTGCGCAACCTGCGCCGCGCACCGGATCTGGCCGCGCTGCGGGCCGCGCGGTCGCCGCGGGAACTGGCCGCGCTCGCCCTGATCCCCGCGGGCCGCAACCTGGGTATCGCCGTCGGCCTGCTGCCCGCGACCTTGCGCGCCGAAGCCACGGCCGCGCTGCTCGCCTGTCGTGTGCTCGACGCATTCGAAGATCTCAGCGACCGCGCGGTAGCGAGCGGTGCCGTGCTGTCGGCGGTGGACTATCTCAACGGCACCAGCGAGACTCTCCCGCCACCGCTGCCCGCGCTCGAGGGCAAGATCCGCGACAGCGAAGCGGTCGACCGCGTGCTCGCCGAGCGCATCGCCGACATCAGGGCACTGCTCACGGCGTTGTCCGCACAGGGCCGCGAGCGCGTCGGCCACGTGCTCACCGATGTCGGCCGGGTCATGGCCCGCAATATCGACGCGCCACTGACCCGCGTCGCCTACAGCGAGGGCGTGCTCGGCCGGATCACCCACTACGCGTGCGCTCTGGTCGCCGAAGATGTTCTGCCCGAAGCGGATCTGCGCGAACTGACCGCCTGTGTCGCCGTGATCGCCCAATCGGCCAACGACCTGCGCGACAACGAACTCGCGATCTACGGCGCCGCCGACCGTGAGGAACTCACGCGCATGGTGATGCTGCGCCAGCTCACCCCCGCGCTCGGCGGTTTCGCGCTGCTGGCCAAGCTCGGCCCCGGCACGCCGAGCCTGGGCGCGCGGGCGGCGATGGCGTACATGACGATCACGACCTCGGCGTTCCTGTGCGGTGCCGTCGACGCGCCCGCGCCCTTCCGGCGCCCGGTCGCCGCGGCCACGCTGGCCGCCGCCTCGCCGGCCTACTGGACCACGATGCTCGAGCGTGTGCGCCGCAGTGGCGATGCCGCGATCCATCAAATGCTCGACGCCTCACCGGATTTCACCACCGGCTCGGCCTCGGCGTCGCAGGTGCTCGCTGCGGGCGATCTCGCCTCGACGGAGACCTCGCTGATGCCGCTGATCGTCGACACCACCTTCGCGCTGGTGCACACGCTGCCCGAAGGCCGCTTGACCGGCGAACTCTCCGATTCGGCGATCCGCACCATGATGATCGCCGATCACCTGGCCTTCGGTGCCATGGAGCGGGTGCCGAGCCACGAACCCGACGCGATCCGGGCGCTGGCCACACGGCTGCAGCTCGCCGCTCTCGACAACAGCAGCCACCAGTAGTCGGGGAACACCTCCTCGATGATCGTCACTACTAGCGAAGGAGCTCTCCCATGAGCACCGGAACGCCCGTCGCGCCCACAGAGAAACCGCCGTTCAGCCGGCGCGTGTTCAAACTCGAGCACGCAGCCAACGTCGGCCCGCTGCTCCACATCGTGTTGTGGATCGGCATGACCTCGGCCGCGCTGTTCGTGCCGGGCACCTCGACCTGGTACCTCGCGGTGCCGCTGATCATCGTGCTCTCGCTGCTCAACCTCTCGCTGACCATCGGTGTGATGCACATGCACACCCATCGCCCGCTGTTCGTGTCCAAGTTCCCCAACCGGGTGGTCGACATCCTGTGCTGCCTGCCCGGCAACCTGACCGCGGCCGAGATGCGCGAGGTACACGTACTCAACCATCACCGGTTCAACGACGGCCCGGGTGACGTCACCGCGACCACCGGCATGGACAAGGGCATCGGTGCCATCTGGTACTGGGTCCGCTACGGCATGGTCGTCAAGATCCACACGGTGCGCACGGTTTTCGCCGCGAACCCGGCGCCGCGCCGCCGCAAGACGCGCCACCAGTTCATCTTCGACCTGGCCGTGTACGCGGTCGTGATCGGCTCGGTCTGGTACGTCGCCGGCTTCGAGAAGTTCGTGCTCTTCTACTGGGTCCCGTTCCTGATCACCCAGGTCAACGCCGGCTACTTCGCCTGGCTGAGCCACGCCCCCGCACGCGGATTCACCGATGAGCCGAGCACCTCGCTGAACAACGCGGGCAACATCCTCAACTTCTTGATCTTCAACCAGGGCTACCACAGCGTGCACCACCGCTACCCCGGCATCCACTGGAGCCAGATCCCCGACAAGCTCGACTACATGCGCGACGTGAACCCCGGGGTCATCGTGCCGTATTGGATGGTGGCGCAGTCGGGTTGGCGTCTGGTCGTGCCCGGCGGCTTCCTCAACGAGGGTTACGGCAACAAGTGGAAGGCGCGTCTGGAGACGCGTTTGGCAGCGGGCACCGTTCGTTCGCGTTTCCTGCCGTGGTTCGCATGGATCTGATGACACCCCAGCAGGTTCGGGGTGTGGTGAAAACCCCCTCGCGGCTCGTCCCGTTCCTGTTCTCCTTCGCCGTCTACGGTTTCGCGGGCATCACGGTGCCGCTGATGCTGCTGTTCGCGGGCGGCTGGTGGTTGCCCAAGACCGTCGACAAGGGACCGCACCTGTCCGCGGTCCCCGCGATCGCGATCGACCTCGTGCTGCTCGCGCTGTTCGCGCTGCAGCACTCGGGGATGGCCCGGCCCTCGTTCAAGGCATTCATCACCCGCTGGGTGCCCGAGGCGCTCGAGCGGACCGTCTACATCATCGGCGTGTGCCTGGTGATGTGGGTGATCATGCTGGCGTGGCAGCCGGTGCCGCACGTGCTGTGGTCGGCCGACGGTGCGCTCGGGGTGATACTCGACACCGGGTTCTGGATCGGCTTCGTGCTGGTCTACGCGGCTACCTTGCTGCTGAACCACTTCCACCTGCTCGGCATCAGTCAGGCCTACCGCCAGTACGTGATCCAGGTACCGGACGCGACGGTCGACCGTCTGCAGGTCAACGGCGTCTACAAGCTGGTTCGTCATCCGTTGATGACCGGCCTGCTGGTGTCGTTCTGGTTCGCGAGCGAGTTCACCGTGGGGCATGTGGTGTGGGCGCTCGGGCTGACCGGGTACATCCTGCTCGGAACCTACCTGGAGGAGCGCGATCTCATCGCTCGGTTCGGTGCGTCCTATCGCGCCTATGCTGCGCAGGTGCCCGCGTTCTTCCCGTCCGTGCGGGCCATTTTCGGTCGATCGACTCGGTAACCGGTACGGCCGGGCCGAGTCTGGAGAGGAATCGTCGTGAACAGTCCCGTTCGAGAACGCACTGAACACAGCTCCGCAGCGACCGGCCCGGTCCGTGGCGTGGGTCGGGCCCACGCCAAGGCGATCCTGCTGGGTGAGCACACCGTGGTACACGGGACGCCCGCCATCGCTTTCCCGCTGCCGACCTTGTCGGTGCGGGCGATCGCGCGTCCCGGTACGCCGGGTGCGGTCATCGATGTTCCCGAAGGACAGTTCGGGTTCGTCGCGGGCAACCCGAATGCCGCGGAGCACACGTTGTCCGGGCCGCGCGTCGCGGTCGAGGAGGCGTTGCGGCGCTGGGGACTGACCGGGCATATCGCCGATGTGGTGGTGGAGTGCGATATTCCGCTCGCTCGTGGGCTCGGATCGAGTGCGGCCTGCGCGGGTGCGGCGGTGCGCGCGGTCGCCGATCTGCACGGCCGGACCGTCGATCCCGCCACGCTCTACGAACTCGTGCAGTGCGGTGAACAGGTCGCCCACGGCAGGGCCAGCGGTATCGATGCGAGCGCGGTGCTCGCCGACGGCCCGGTCCTGTTCCACGAAGGAACCGCCACCGCACTGGATATCGGTGTCGACGCCGCCCTGGTGATCGCCGATACCGGGGTGCCCGGGTCCACGCAACACGCGGTCGCCGGGGTGCGCCGCACCCTCGAGCGTGATCCGCGGTCCGCGCGGGCGCTACTGGCCAGGGCGGGTGAGCTGATCAGCGGTGCCGCGGCGGATCTCTCGGCCGGGCACGCGGCCTCGCTGGGCCGGGCGATGCTCGACTTCCAGAACTTGCTGACCGAGCTCGGCGTGAGCACCCCCCACATCGACACCCTGGTCGCCACGGCGCTGGACGCGGGCGCCTACGGCGCCAAGCTCACCGGCGCCGGCCTCGGCGGCTGCGTCCTCGCGCTCACCGAAACCGGCGACGCGCGTACGGTGAGTGCCGCATTGCGCCGCGCCGGTGCGGTACAGACCTGGACGGTCCCCACCCGCAGCTTGCGTTCTGGCGCGCAGTCCCTATCCGTCTCGACATCGGAATACGGTGCCAACCAATGACTTTCACTCCCGCATCACCCGCTGCCACCGAACGTGGCGCCGTGACCGGGCCGTCCGCCGAGGCTGTCGCGGTGGCGTATCCGAACATCGCCCTGGTGAAATACTGGGGTAAGCGGGACGAAGAACTGTTCCTGCCAGTCACGGGCAGTCTGTCGATGACGCTCGATATCTTCCCGACCACCACGTCGGTGCGGCTGATCGATGGACCGGCCGATGTCGTGGAGTTCAACGGTGTCGCGGCGAGCGGTGCCGCCCGCGCCCGCATCGAAACGTTCCTGGATCTGGTGCGCGCCAAGGCAGGTCGCGGCGACCGGGCGATGGTGGTGACGTCCAATGCCGGGCCGACCGGCGCCGGTCTGGCCTCCTCGGCGAGCGGCTTCGCTGCCCTGGCCGCGGCCGCCGCGGCCGCCTATGCGCTCGACGTCGACCCTCGCGCGTTGTCGCGGCTGGCCCGGCGCGGCTCCGGCTCCGCCTCGCGCTCCATCTTCGGTGGATTCGTCGTCTGGCATGCCGGTGACGGGGAAGGTGAAGCGGGGGACCTGAGTTCGTACGCGGAGCCGATCGGCGGCGACGAACTGGACCCCGCCCTGGTAGTCGCCGTGGTGAACCAGGGCGCGAAGGCAGTCTCCAGCCGTGTCGCCATGCGCCAGACCACCGCCACGTCACCGTTCTATCGTCCGTGGGCGGAATCATCGGTGCTCGATCTCGCGGAGATGCGCAAAGCCGTGGCGCGGCAAGACCTGCCCGCGATCGGGGAGATCGCCGAGCGCAATGCCCTCGGCATGCACGCCACCATGCTCACCGCCCGCCCCGGAATCCGGTACCTGTCACCGCATTCGATCGCCATCCTCGACGCGGTACTCGCGCTGCGGGCCGACGGGATCATGGCGTACGCCACGATCGATGCAGGCCCGAATGTCAAAGTGCTGTGCACCCGCGCCGACGCACCGCAGGTCAACGCCGTACTCGACGGCCTCGGCGACTTCGTCACCACCAGGACCGCGCACATCGGTCCCGGCGTGTCCCTGACGACGCCCGCCGCAGCGGCGGCGGCTCCTGCGGCGGGTGGCGATCGATGATCAGTTGTCGCGCCTCGGGCAAGCTCTTCATCGCCGGTGAGTACGCCGTTGTGGAGCCGGCACACCTCGCGGTGCTCACCGCGGTCGACCGCTACGCGACCGCCACGGTGACAGCGGCGGATCCGGGCGAGGACGTCATCCTGTATTCGGATCTGGACGGCGGCATCACATTGTCCTGCGAGCGTCACGGTGACGAATTGTCGCCCACCTCCGATGCTGTTGTGCCAGCGGCCTTTTCCTACGTATTCGCGGCAGTTTCGGTGGTTCACCGGCTGCTCCTGGAACGGGCGATCCCCCTGTCCGCCTTCCGTCTGAGCGTCACCGCCGACCTCGGTGACGCCGACGGCCGCAAGTTCGGCTTGGGGTCCAGCGCGGCCGTCACGGTGGCGACCGTCGCAGCCCTCGGGCAGTACTTCGCCCTCGGGCTCGATCCCATGGACCGGTACCGGCTGGCCATGCTCGCCACGATCGCGGTCAACCCGCGCGCCTCGGGCGGCGATGTCGCCGTGAGTACCTGGGGCGGCTGGCTCGCCTACCGTTCCCCGGACCGCGCGCAGGTGGCTGCCTCGCTCGCCCGCGACGGCGTCGAGGCAACCCTGCGTTCACCGTGGCCGGGCCTGTCGGTCCGTCCGCTGCCCACCCCGACCGAGCTCACCGTGCAGGTCGGCTGGACCGGGAACCCGGCCTCCACGCCGGCACTGGTCGCCGGACTCGACGGTGACCGCACCACCTTCCTGGCGCACAGCAACGACTGCGTCGAACGACTCGTCGCCGCCATCGAGGCCGACAACTCCCAGGCCATGCGAGTCGAAATCGACAGCGCGCGAGCACTACTCGTCGATCTCGATGCGATGTCCGGTCTCGGCATCATGACGCCGCGTCTGCACGCGCTGTGCGACGCGGGCGCCGCGGTCGGCGCCGCGGCCAAGCCGTCGGGCGCCGGTGGTGGTGACTGCGGGATCGCGCTCATCGAACGCACCCGTCCCGCCGCGATCGCCGAACTCACCGGCCGCTGGATCAGCGCGGGAATCCGCCCGCTGCCCCTGCGGACCCACCCAGTCGAAGGGGGCCACCGATGATCGCCGATCGCAAGGACGACCACGTCCGCCACGCGGTGAATCACCAACGCCAGGCCACTGGTAGCAGTGACTTCGACTCCGTCACTTTCGTTCATCACGCCCTCGCGGGCATCGACGCAGGCGAGGTCTCTCTCGCGGTGAATGTCGCCGGAAAGCAATGGGACACACCACTGTTCGTCAACGCGATGACCGGTGGCAGCGCCAAGACCGGCGAGATCAACCGCCAACTCGCCATCGCCGCCCGCGAGACCGGCATCCCCATCGCCTCCGGATCGATGAGCGCCTACTTCCGTGATCCGTCGGTCGCGGGCACCTATCGCGTGCTGCGGCAGGAGAATCCGCACGGATTCGTGATGGCCAATGTCAACGCGAACGCGACCGTCGACGAGGTGCGCAGCGCCATCGACCTCCTCGAGGCCGACGCGCTGCAGATCCACCTCAACGCCGCGCAGGAAGTGGTCATGCCCGAGGGCGATCGTTCCTTCGGGGCATGGCCGCGCCGGATCGAGGAAATCGTCGCAGCTACCGCCGTCCCCGTCTTCGTCAAAGAAGTCGGGTTCGGACTGAGCAGGCAAACCGTCACCTGGTTGCGGGACGCGGGCGTCTCGGTGGCCGACGTGGGCGGCCGCGGCGGTACCAATTTCGCTCGTATCGAGAACGATCGGCGGGCAGGCGGCGACTTCGGGTTCATCGAGAGCTGGGGCCAGTCCACCCCGAACTGCCTGCTCGACTGTTCGGGGATCCCCGGCATCGATATCGCCGCCTCCGGCGGCATCCGCTCACCACTGGACATCGCGCGCGCACTCGCGCTGGGCGCCGACGCGACCGGTGTCGCCGGCGCGTTCCTGGAAACCCTGGTGAGCCAGGACACCGCCGCCCTGGTCGACAAGATCGGGACCTGGCTCGACCAACTGCGCACCATCCTCACCGTGCTCGGCGCCCGCACCCCAGCGGATCTGGTCGGCGCCGACCTGCTCATCACCGGCGATGTCGCGAGCTTTTGCCTGCTTCGCGGTATCGACGCCGCAGCACTTGCCCACCGGAGCCCCTGGTGGCGTGAATCCGAAAATCGAGAAGGAGCCACCCATGAATGACATGTCGTACGCGGCGGTGCCGCTGCAATGGGTGGGACCTGTGCGCATTACCGGAAACGTCGTCGACGATGCCGTCGACGTTCCCCTCGCCACCTACGAAACCCCGCTGTGGCCCTCGGTCGGGCGCGGCGCGCGGATCAGCACCCTGGCCGAGAAGGGCATCGTCGCGACCCTGATCGACGAGCGGATGACCCGCTCGATCCTCCTGGAAGCCGACGACGCCTACACCGCCTACACCACGGTCCAGCAGTTAGAAGGCCGCATGGCCGAGCTCCAGGAGGTGGTCGCGGGCAGTAGCCGTTTCGCCCGGCTCATCGACCTGCACCACCAGATCGCGGGCAACCTGCTGTTCCTGCGCTTCGAATTCACCACCGGTGACGCCTCGGGCCACAACATGGCGACCCTGGCCAGCGATCACCTGATGGATCACATCCTGTCGACCATGCCCGGTGTGCGCTACGGCTCGATCTCGGGCAATTACTGCACCGACAAGAAGGCCACCGCGGTCAACGGCATTCTCGGTCGCGGTAAGAACGTGATCACCGAACTGCTCGTTCCCCGCGAGGTGGTCGAGCAGCGGCTGCACACCACTGCGGCGCAGGTGGTGCAGCTCAATATCCGCAAGAACCTGATCGGCACCCTGCTGGCGGGTGGAATCCGTTCCGCCAACGCGCATTACGCCAACATGCTGCTCGCGTACTACCTGGCGACCGGTCAGGACGCCGCCAATATCGTCGAAGGATCCCAGGGCATCACCCATGCCGAGGATCGCGACGGTGACCTCTACTTCTCGTGCACCCTGCCCAACCTGATCGTGGGCACGGTCGGCAACGGCAAGCACGCGAGTTTCGTCGACGAGAACCTGGAACGCCTCGGTTGCCGCGAAGACCGGCAGCCCGGCGAGAACGCCCGACGCCTCGCGGTGATCGGGGCGGCCACCGTGTTGTGCGGGGAGCTGTCGCTGATGGCGGCACAGACCAATCGCGGTGAATTGATGCGTGCCCATACCCAATTCGAGCGGTCCACCACGAGCAACGGAAGCCCACGATGACAATGACGCCGGTCGGTATCCACGACCTTTCGTTCGCCACCACCCACTACGCTCTCGATCACGCTGTCCTCGCCGACCGGCTCGGGGTGGATCGTGACAAGTTCTACCTCGGCATCGGCCAGGAGAAGATGAGCGTCGCCGCCGCCGACGAGGACATCGTCACCATCGCCGCGGCCGCCGCCAAGCCGATCCTGGAACGGCACGGCACCGACAATATCCGCACCGTGCTGCTGGCCACCGAAACCGGTGTCGACCAGTCCAAAGCCGCTGCGCTGTACTTGCATTCGCTGATCGGGCTGCCCAATGCCGCGCGTGTCGTCGAGCTCAAGCAGGCCTGCTATGGCGGTACCGCCGGGCTGCAGTTCGCGGCGGGTCTGATCGCCCGCGACCCGTCGCAGCGCGTGCTGGTGATCGCCGCCGACATCGCGAAGTACGAACTCGACACTCCGGGTGAGCCGACCCAGGGCGCCGCCGCCGTCGCGATGCTCGTCACCGCGGACCCGGCGATCCTGGCGCTGGACCCGGTGTCGGGCCTCTACAGCGCCGACATCATGGACTTCTGGCGCCCGAACTACCGCACCGAGGCCATTGTCGACGGCAAGACCTCGGTCAATGCCTACCAGAAGGCCGCTCAGGAGGCGTGGACCGATTACCGCCGCCAGGGTGGCCGCGAACTCGGTGAGTTCGCCGCGTTCTGCTACCACCAGCCCTTCACCAAGATGGCCTACAAGGCGCACCGCCATCTGCTCGAAAGCCAGGGCCACACCGCCGACGCGGAGGCGATCGAGGCCGCGATCGGCAACACGACCACCTACAACCGCACGGTCGGCAACAGCTACACCGCCTCGCTCTACCTCGGCCTGGCCTCGCTGCTCGATCATTCGGGGGACCTCACCGGCAAGGCGCTCGCCATGATCAGCTACGGGTCGGGCAGTGTCGCCGAATTCTTCAGCGGCACAGTGCAGGCCGGCTACCGCGAACACCTGCGGACCCAGGCGAACCAGGCGGCCATCGGCTCGCGTGAGCTGCTCGACTACGAGCGCTACCGGGAACTGCACGAGGCTGTCTCGCCCAGCGACGGCGCGTACCACGCCATGGTCGAGGAAACGCGGCGCCCTTACCGGCTGGCCGCCGTCTCCGGTCACAAACGCATCTACGAATCCCGCTGAGGTCGCCCCATGAGCAGTAACGACACCCGCCACGTCCAGGTCATGATCGTGGGCAGCGGGCTCTCCGGCCTCGGCACCGCCATCCGGCTGAGCCAGCGTGGCCTGTCCGACTTCGTGGTCATCGAACGTGGCCCCGATGTCGGCGGTACCTGGCGCGACAACACCTACCCGGGTGCGGGCTGCGATGTTCCCTCGCACCTGTACTCGTATTCGTTCGCGCTCAATCCCGACTGGTCGCGGTCGTTCTCGCCGCAGCCGGAGATCGAGCAGTACCTGCGTACCGTGTCCGAACGCTACGGCGTTCGCGACAAGCACATCTTCGACTGTGCGATGACCGCGGCCCGCTGGAACGATGCCGAGGGCCGGTGGGATATCGAGACCAGCAAGGGCACCTTCACCGCCGACTTCATCGTGTCGGCGGCGGGTGTGCTCGCCGAGCCGAATCTTCCCGATATCAAGGGCATTTCGAGCTTCGAGGGCGAGATCTTCCACTCCGCGCGCTGGAACCACGACGCCACCTTGACCGGCAAGAAGGTCGCCGTCATCGGCACTGGGTCCTCGGCGGTGCAGATCGTCCCGTCGATCGCGCCCGAGGTGGAGCACCTCGACGTCTACCAGCGCACCGCCACCTGGGTGATGCCGCAGATCTCGCGGCCGTACCTGGCGCTGGAACGCTTCGCCTTCAAGCACATTCCGGGTCTGCAACGGTTGATGCGCGCGCTGATCTACACCACGCGCGAGCTGTTCGTGATCACGCAGGTGAAATACCCGTGGACCGGCATCGTGCTGGAAACGGTCGGGCGGTTCAAGATGCGCTTCGAGATCCGTGACCCGGAGCTGCGGCGAAAAGTGTTGCCCAAGCACCGCATCGGCTGCAAGCGCATGCTCGTGTCGAACAAGTTCTACGGTGCGCTCGATCGTGACAACGTCGACGTCGTCACCGACGGCATCGCCGAGGTTCGCGCCGGTTCGATCGTGTCCGAGGACGGCACGGAGCGGGAGGTGGACGCCATCGTGCTGGCCACCGGCTTCCATGTCGCCGATTCGCCGACGTTCAACCTCTACACCGGTCGCGACGGCCGGACCGTGTCCGAGGCGGCCGACGCCGAGGGCTACCAGATGTACAAGGGCACGACCGTCGCGAATTTCCCGAACATCTTCTTCATGCTCGGCGCCAACTCCGGGTTGAACTACACCTCGCTGATCTACATCATCGAATCCCAGATCAATTACATCGTCGACGCCATCACCACCATGGAGCAGCGCAACCTGCAGTCGTTCGAGGTCCGCCTGGACGCGCAGGTCGAATACAACCAGCAGCTACAGCCGAAGATGGCCCGCACCGTGTGGGTCAACGGCGGCTGCACCAGCTGGTTCCTCGACAAGCACGGCAACAACTCCGCGCTGTGGCCCGACTTCAGCTTCAAATATCGGCGCATGGTGCGGAAATTCGACATCGACGCCTACGACACCACGACGAAGACACGATGACCGCGACGCCGGCGCGCCACACCCGCGTCGCGATCATCGGCGCCGGTTTCGCCGGGCTGGGTGTGGCTATTCGATTGCGCCAGTTGGGGATCACCGACTTCGTCGTCTTCGAGCGTGCGAGCGATGTCGGCGGAACCTGGCGCGACAACACCTATCCCGGTGCCGGGTGCGATGTACCGTCGCAGCTGTATTCGTATTCGTTCGCCCCCAATCCGGACTGGACGCATTCGTTCTCGACGCAGCCGCAGATTCAGCAGTACGTCCAGGATGTGGTGGACCGGGAAGGTGTCCGCGATTCGATCGTCCTCGATTGCGAGGTCACCGACGCGCGGTGGAACAACGACACCGCGCGGTGGGAGATCCGGACCAGCCACGGCGCCTACACCGCTGACATCACGGTGTCGGCGGCCGGGCCGCTGAGCGCTCCGAATCTGCCCGATATCAAGGGCATCACCACGTTTCGTGGCCCGATCTTCCATTCCGCGCGCTGGGACCACGAGTTCGAGCTCGCGGGCAAGCGGGTGGCGGTCGTCGGTACCGGCGCGTCCGCGATCCAGATCGTGCCGTCCATCGCGGGTGAGGTTGCCCGGCTGGACCTGTACCAGCGCAGCGCACCGTGGGTGTTGCCACGGATGGGACGCAAGTACAGCCGGCTGGAACGCCTGTACTACCGGCGAGTTCCGGGTGCGCAACGGCTGGCGCGGATCGGCGTGTACTGGGTGCGTGAGTCTTTCGTGCTCTGGCAGTCCAAGTACCCGCCGTTCGCCGACTTCTTCGCGCGTGGTGCGCGTGTGAAGATGTGGTGGGTGATCCGGGATCGGGAGCTGCGCCGCACCCTCACCCCCGGCTACCGCCTCGGATGCAAGCGGATGCTGATCTCGAACGTCTACTACCCCGCACTGGCCCGCGACAATGTCGAGGTCGTCGCCGACGGCATCGCCGAGATCCGCGAACAGTCGATCGTCGCCAACGACGGCACCGAGCGCGAAGTCGACGCCGTCGTGCTGGCGACGGGCTTCCGGATCGCCGACTCGCCGACCTACGACCTGATCAGCGGGCGGGACGGGCGCACCCTGTCGGAGGTTTTCGGCGCCGGGGGACTGAGCGTGTACAAGGGCACCACCATCGCGAACTTCCCGAATATGTTCCTGATGATCGGCCCGAACTCCGCACTGAGCTACACCTCGGCGATCTTCACCATCGAAGCGCAGATCGACTACATCATCGACGCGATCACGACGATGGCTGCCAGTGGCCTGCGAACGGTCGAGGTCCGGGAGGACGCGCAGACCGCCTACAACCGGGACCTGCAGGAGAAGTTCGACGGTACCGTCTGGAACGCGGGCGACTGCACCAGCTGGTTCGTCGACGAGAACGGCCACAACGCCACCCTGTGGCCGGATTTCAGCTTCCGGTTCCGGCGGATGCTGCAGGCATTCGACGTCGACGCCTACGAGACGACCCGGTCAGAATGAATTCTGCCGGGAGCTGACGGCCGGCGGCCGCGAGGAGGCGCGCAGCGGGTTCGCGGTGGGGAAGGTGATCGAGGGCAGGGTCACCCACATGCGAACCCGGGTGCCGTTCTCGTCGTGGTCGAAGGTGAGATCCTCGGTGAGCACCCGCATCATCTCCACGCCGCGACCGCGATAGCCCGGGTCGGTGGGAGTGGGGATCCAATGGCCGTTGTCGGCGATCTCGAGCACCACCCGATCGCCGTCGCAGCGGGCCGTGAGGCTGACGCGGCCGGGTTCGGTGTCGCGGTAGGCGTGTTCGACACTGTTGCTGCAGGCCTCGTTGGCCGCGGCGACGAGGTCGGCGGCCAGGTCGTGCGGGACCGCGGCAGTGGCGAACCAGCGGTAGAGGCCCCGGCGCACACCGGCCAATTCGGCTGCGGCAGCGGGAATGTCGAGGCTCAGCGGCTCCGGGGGCTGCCGGTAGACGACCATGGCCACGTCGTCGTCGTAGCCCGCGGGCGGGCACAGCCGCGACAGCACCGCGTCGGCGACATCGCGGGGGAGCGCGGCACCGGTCTCGCTGAGCACTTCGGCGATCTTGACGAAGCCCTCGGCGATGTCGTACCCGCGCTGCTCGACGAGGCCGTCGGTGAACAGCACCAGGGTGGCGCCCGGCGGCAGCGCCGTGGTGGCTTCGGGCCTGCGCGGGGTGTCGAAGGTGGCCAGGGGGACCGCGCGTCCGCCTTCGAGGATCCGGCCCGGCCCGCCGGGCGGTGCGAGCACCGGCGGCATGTGGCCCGCGTTCGAGTACCGCACCATCCCGCGCTCGGGGTCGAGCACGGCCGCGCACACCGTCGTACACATGGCGCCCGGGATCCGGGAGGCCACCGCGTCCAGTTCGGCGAGCAACTGCGCCGGTCCGGCGCCACGCAACAGCAGAGCCCTTGCCGCAGTGCGCAATTGGCCCATCACCACGGCGGCGGACAGACCACGACCGACACAGTCGCCGACGACGACGCCGATCGTGCCGTCGCGCAACGGCACCACGTCGTACCAGTCGCCGCCGATCTCCAAGGGCGGCAGGGCGGGTTCGTAGTGCACCGAGAACCGGGGCGGCAGTTCGATCGGCCCGAGCATCGCCCGCTGCAGGGTGAGCGAGGTGGCGCGGGCCTGATCGAAGTTGCGGGCGCGCTGCAGTGCGACGCTGAGATGACCGACGAGCAGTGAATACAGGGCCCAGTCCGCGGCGTTCACCGCGCGTGGCGCACCGAAGCGCACCCACAGCGCCGCGTCACCGGTCTCGCCGAGCGGTGCGACGACCGCGTCGACCCCGCCCTCGTCACCGGTGATGGCCGAGAGCCCACGGGCGGATTGTCTGCGCGAGCGGTCGAGCAGGGCCTGGGTGTCGTCGTCGAGCACGACGGGGCCGTCCGCGCGTGGGCCGCTCTGCCGCATCGGCGTTGCGGTGAATTGTGGTGCGATGCCGTTGTTTTCGGGTTCCGGATCGGCTTCTCTACTCGTCGGCGTCACCCCGCAGGAGTAGACGTCGGGGCGTCCGGTGCGGCTCGGCCAGATCGCGACAAGTGCGGTCTCGGCGCCCATGGTTCGGCGCAGTTCGTCGAGTCCGACCGCGAGGACCTCCACCATGCTCGTCGCCGCGCCGACGGCGGTGGCCAGGCGTGAGGCGGCTTGGTCGCGGGCCTGCGCGTCGTGCTCGGCGGTCACATCGCGCACGGTGCCGACGAAGATCCGTTCGTCGTTCTCCTGCTTCACCAGCGAGCTCGCGCTCACCGCCAGCCAGCGTTCCCGGCCGTCGCGATGACGTATCGGCATCACGAACCGCGATGCCTCCGAGCCGATCTGCGGATATCCGGCGCGATCGGTCAGTGCCCACGGATGCGGTAGCCCGAACGGCACCTCGCCCGCGCCGTATCCGGTGAGCACCCCGAACGCGGAGTTCACCTCGACGATGGTGCCGTGGTCGTCGGCGACGAAGAACCCGTCCTGCAACGACTCGACGAGCGCGGTGCGAAACGCGTCGCGGCCTTCGAGATCCTCGGCGCGGGAACGCTGTTGTTCGTAGCGGCGGGTGCCGTCGAGATAGCCGCGGGTGGCGATATCGAGGGCCGCCATGGTCTGCAGCAAGAACTCCAGTGCTACCTCGGCGCGGCGCGGATCGGCCTGCGTTTCGGCGTCCCCGGCGACGGTCCGGAAGTGATGCTCGGTGAGATCGAGCAGGCTGATGCCCTCGACGAGGGCCCGCCGCCCGAGGTCGTATCCCTCCGAGAGACCGGCCTGGCCCGGCGCGGCGACGTGGCGGCGCATGGCCACCGAATAGTCGTCGAGAAATGCGACCAGGACAGCGCTCATCGGCAACCTCTTATCGGCCAGGTCTGGGGGAACAGGCCGCGATGTCGCGGCCTCACGGGCAGGGCCCACGGAAACGCGCCGCGAGCACCAGTGCGTCGTCGGTGTCCTTCGCGTCGCGCGCGAGGAGATCGCCCGCGATGGCAGTGGCGGGTTTGGCCAGGTCAAGGGATTCCGGGCCGACCGCGACGATCCCGTCGGTCGCCATCAGCAGCAGATCTCCGGGTCGGATCGGCAGCGTCTGTGGCTGCAGATGCGAAGGCAACCGGTACCCGACGATGCCGCCGGTGAGCAGCATCGTGGCCCGCAGTTCCGCACCGGCCGGACCGAGGGTGAGCAGTCGCGAATCGACGTTGCCGACGCCGAGCCATTGCAGCGTTTCTCCCGGCTCGATCAGCGCCAAAGACACTGCGGCACCGCGGGTTTCGACCATCGCGCGATGGCAGAGCACCATCAGCACGTCCAGCGGTTCGCCGCAGTTCTCGTTGAGAATGTGCGTCGCGCGATCGGCCGCCTCGGCCGCGGGCGCACCGTGACCGAGCCCGTCGAGCACCGCGAACAGCACGCCTGCGCCGGTGTCGAGAACGAGCGCGCGGTCACCGGAGACGTCCTGACCGGGCAGTGCCCGGCCGGCCGTCGACCACTCCATGCGCCCGATGATCCCGTCCTCATGCAACGTCGGGTACCCACTTCCACATCTCGATCAACGTCCCACGGCCCGGGGCGGAATCGATGGTGAGGCGGTCCATCAGCCTGCGCGCGCCGGGCAGGCCGAGTCCGAGTCCGCGGCCGGTGGAATAGCCGTCTTCGAGCGCGCGGGGAATGTCACGGATGCCGGGGCCCTGGTCCTCGGCTTGGATGACGAGCGCGCGGCGACCCTCGCGCACATCGATGAGCAGCCTGATCTCGCCGCTGCCCGCGTAACTGGTGATGTTGCGGGCGATTTCGGAGATGGCGGTGGAGATCATGGTGCGGTCGGTGAGGGTGAAACCGAGGTCACCGGCCAACTCGCTGCCGGCCTGCCGGGCGGTGACGATGTCCTCGGACACCTTGACCGCGATCGCCACCTGCTCAGCGGCCACTGTCGCGACCGTCTCGTCGCCGCGGGTGCCGATTCAGCCAGGAGAGGCCTTCCTCGAGATCCAGCGCGGTGTGCATGTCTTCGAAGGTAAGGCCCAGCTGGACCATGGCGAAGGCGACTTCGGGTTGCAGCCCGACGATGACGGTTTCCGCGCCGCGCAACTGGGTCATGTGCGCGATGGTGCGCAATGAGCGCGCGGCGAAGGAGTCCATCACGTCGATGGCGGTGACGTCGACGATGATGCCGGTCGCGCGGTAGCGACTGACCTGCTTCATCAGGTCGTCCTGTAACCGCTCGGTGTCGGCATCGGTCAACGCCGACTGCACCGACGCGATCAGGTACGTGCCCTGTTTGAGAATAGGTACCGGCATGGTGGCTTGGTCAGCGCCCGTCCCGCTCGCTCAAGCGTTCGGTGACTCGGGAGACCTCGTATCCGAGCAGACGCTCGGCCTCTTCGATACCGCCCTGCAGGTCGCCGACCGCGTTCATCTTGGACAGATCCAGGCCGATGGTCACCAGGGTCAGCGCGATCTCCGAGGACAGGCCGGTGATGATCACGCTGGCGCCCATCAGGCCGGACGCGTCGACGGTCTGCACGAGGTGGTTGGCCACCACGGAGTCGATCGCGGGCACACCGGTGATGTCGATGACGACCACCTTGGCGCGATTGGCGCGGATGGCGCGCAGCAGCTGCTCGGTGAGCTGGCGGGCGCGCTGGGAGTCGAGCACACCGATGATCGGCAGGATGAGCAGCTGCTCGCGGACCTGCAGCACCGGGGTGGACAGCTCGCGGATGGCCTCTTGCTGACGGCTGATGACGCGCTCGCGCTCCTGCACGAAGGACACGGCCACGGTGTTGGCGATCCGGTTGGCGGCCGGTTCGTAGGCGTCGAGCACCCGGTTGAGCAGCTCGAAATTGGACTGGTACTTCTCGAAGAGGCTGCGCGCGAGCACGTCGCGCAGCAGCAGGACGATGCCGATGACCTCGTCGGTCTCGACCCCTCGCGGAATGATGCGCTCGGACAGGTCGCGGGCGTAGGCCTGCAGTGCCTCGACGCTACCGGTGACGAGCACCTCGACGTAGTTGTCGTACATCGACGTCGCCTCGGAGAAGATTTCCTCCGGGGTCATCGCGGTCAGCAGTTCGGCCTCGGTGATACGCCGTGCCCACTCTTCCCGCAGCCCGGTGCGGTTCTGCCGCAGGTGCTCGACCAGCTGCGGGAGCAGGTTG
This sequence comes from Nocardia sp. NPDC059195, assembly GCF_042754695.1. NCBI lineage: Bacteria > Bacillati > Actinomycetota > Actinomycetes > Mycobacteriales > Nocardiaceae > Nocardia > Nocardia sp. NPDC059195. The sequence goes on from NZ_JBHZBG010000015.1 coordinate 77,467, forward strand.
TCGAGTGGCTGCACCGGCAGCGAATCCGCCGAAAGACTCGTGGACACCTCGGACATGGAAACCCCTGCCCCTTTCGACGACGGACGTTCTCGAAGCGCACAGTGCGCTTTGAGCCTGAAGCCTACTCATACCCCTTCCGTGGTGCTGCCCAAACGTGGTGCCGTCGGCTATTCCGGGGCGAACCCGCGTTCCAGCGCCCGCAGTGCCTGGTCCAGATAGACGGTCAGATCGGTATCGCCGCGCTCGAGCCAGGCATCGAAAGCGGCCCGCGCGGCGGCCAGCGTGGTGCGCCCGATGGCGAGGGGAATCAGGTCGCCCGCGCCCGCGCCGAGGCGGCTCGCGGCGAACTCGCCGACGGCGTGTTCCCACGCGTCGTAGTGCGCCCCCGCGCCCGCCGAGAGTGCGGGTACCCCGGAGACCAGCCGCATTCTGGTGTGCAGTTCGGGGATGTCCTCGGCGCGATACCTGTTGGCCGCCACCACAATTCGACGCACCGCTGCCATCATCGGCTCGTCGGGAGGGACGGCGGCGAACGCGGCGCGAAGGTCGTCGACCTCGTTGTCGAACTGGTGCCACAGCACCTCGGCCTTGGTGGGGAAGTAGCGGAAGAAGGTGCGCTCGCTCACCCCTGCCTCGGCGGCGATGCGTTCGACGGTGACGTCGTCGAATCCGTGTTCGGCGAACAGTTTCATCGCGATCACCTCGAGTTCGCGACGCGTGGTGCGCGGCGGACGCCCGCGGTGCCCCGATTGCTTGGGGGTCGACATCGGTGCGCGCGGTGGCGGGGCGGACATGGATACAGGATAGGGACTCGGCGAGCTTTTCGACCTGCGCGAGCTATTGATTATGTCAGTGACTGACGTTAATGTTGGCGCCATGTTCGTGGCGCACCTCACATCGCCCGAGGCGGGTGTGCGCGCCGCCGCGGGGGTGATCCTGGTCATTCCGCTCGGTGCGACCGAGCAGCACGGCCCGCATCTGCCGCTGTCGACCGACAGCGATATCGCGTCGGCGGTGTGCCGCCGGGCCGCGGCCGAGCGTGGTGACCTGCTCATCGCGCCTGCCCTCGCCTACGGGGCCAGCGGCGAGCACGCGGGGTTCGCCGGCACCTTGTCGATCGGACAGGCGGCGCTGGAACTTCTCGTCGTCGAACTGTGTCGCTCCGCGACGGACACGTTCTCGCGGATCGTGCTGGTCAACGGCCACGGCGGCAATGTGGAAGCACTACGCCGAGCCGTCGCCTTGTTGCGTTCGGAGTCGCGCGACGTGCGGGTGTTCTCGCCCGGCTACGGCGGCGACCCGCACGCCGGGCGCACCGAAACCTCGATCCAGCTCGCGCTGAGCCCCGACCTGGTGCGCACCGAACTGGCCGAGCCGGGGGACTGCCGCCCGCTGGCCGAACTGCTGCCGCTGCTGCGCGCGGGTGGCGTGCGGGCGGTCAGCCCCAATGGAATCCTCGGCGACCCCACCGGGTCGAGTGCCGTCGAAGGCACCGGCCTGCTGCGGGTCGCCACTACCGCATTGCTGGAAGACCTGCGCCGATGGTGGCCGCAGGATCATGAGGAAGGACCCCGATGAATCCCTGGTTCGAGACCGTTGCCGAGGCGCAACGGCGCGCCCGCAAGCGTCTGCCGAAGGCGGTGTACGGCGCGCTGATCGCTGGTTCGGAACGCGGACAGACCATCGAAGACAACCAGACCGCGTTCACCGAACTCGGTTTCGCCCCGCACTGCGCGGGCCCGATCGGCGACCGCGACCAATCGACCACAGTGCTCGGTCAGCAGGTGTCCATGCCGGTGCTGATCTCGCCGACCGGCGTGCAGGCGGTACACCCCGACGGTGAGGTCGCCGTCGCGCGTGCCGCGGCGGCACGCGGAATCGCCATGGGGCTCAGCTCTTTCGCGAGCAAGCCCGTCGAGGATGTGCTCGCCGCCAACCCGGCGACCCTGTTCCAGCTGTACTGGTGTGGCAACAAGGATCAGATCCTCGAGCGGATGGCCCGGGCGAAGAAGGCCGGTGCGGTCGGCCTGATCCTCACCCTGGACTGGTCGTTCTCGCACGGCCGCGACTGGGGCAGCCCGGTGATCCCGGAATCGCTGGACCTGCGCACAATGATGAAGTTCGCGCCGCAGACCCTCGCGCGCCCGCGCTGGCTGGCGACCTACCTGCGCTCGGGCAGCATCCCCGACCTCACCGCACCCAATATGGCGGTCGGCGGCGGCGCGGCACCCGGGTTCTTCGGCGCCTACGGCGAATGGATGCAGACACCGGCACCCGATTGGGACGATGTCGCCTGGATCTGCGAGCAGTGGGACGGCCCGGTACTTCTCAAGGGCGTGATGCGCGTCGACGACGCCCTGCGCGCCGTCGACGCGGGCGTGGCGGGCATCTCGGTGTCCAACCACGGCGGCAACAATCTCGACGGCACCCCCGCCGCCATCCGGGCACTGCCGGTGCTCGCCGACGCGGTCGGCGACCAGATCGAGGTGCTCCTCGACGGCGGCATCCGGCGCGGCAGCGATGTCGTGAAGGCAGTGGCGCTGGGTGCGCGTGCGGTGCTGATCGGGCGCGCCTCCCTGTGGGGTCTGGCGGCCAACGGTCAGGCCGGCGTCGAGAACGTTCTCGATATCCTGCGTGGCGGAATCGATTCCGCGTTGCTGGGTCTGCGCAAGACCTCGATCTCCGACCTGACCCGCGACGACATCATCGTTCCCGCCGGCTTCGAACGTGCGCTGGGGGTCGGTGCGGGGCACAAGGATTCCGGCAACCGGGATTTCGCGTCCAACGGAACTGTCGTCAGCGGCGCCGCGGCTGGATAGTATCGGCGGTTGGGCTCGACCGTCTGAGGGGGAATTCGTGAGTGTGGTTTCGGATATCGAGGGTTCGCGTAGGCGAATCATGATGTCGCGCAGCGTGTCCTACACGCTGCCGGCCGTGGTGGCGGTGGCACTGGTCTCGGCCGGATGTGGCACCGCCACACCGAAACCGGCGCCGCCCGCGGCGTCGACCACCCTCACGACCACCTCGAAACCCCCGACGACCACATCCCGGGCGCCCACGACCACCTCGGCCGCCGCCACACCGGCGGCTGTCGGTGTCTGTGTGGACAAGACGACCAATGTCCGTGTGGCAGACGAACAGTGCGACACCGCCGACACCGAGTACAAGCGGTTCTGGTATCAGCACACCGACACCTTCGTGTACCCGGCGATCGGCGTCGCCGTCGCTCTCGCCGCGGGCAGTTTCCTGCGCCCGACCAGCGGCGAGGTCTTCGACCGCGGCGCACCGGCCAAGGGCGGCACCGTCGCGCGCGGTGGTTTGGGCAAGGCCCGCCCCGACTCCTCCGGCGGGGGCGGCAGCGGCGGGTCCTAGTCCTCGCCGGGCGCGGCGGTTTGCAGTCGGCCGACCGGTTCGGCCGCGTTCGCGCCGCGGTGATGGTCAACGAGCACGTCGTAGATCTCCGCGAGGGTGGCGAGCTGGTCGCGATCCAGCACGTCGATCATGTGTTTGCGCACGCTGCGGACATGGGCGGGCGCGGCCGTGGTGAGCAGTTGCCCGCCGGTCGGGGTCAGCTTGGCCACGGTGCGGCGCTGGTCGTGCGGCATCGTCTCGCGTGAGACCAAACCGCGCTTCTGCATGCGGGTGATCTGGTGCGAGAGCCTGCTCTGCGACCATTCGAGCGCGCAGGCCAGATCGGCGAAGGTGAGCCGCTGGCCTGGTGCGTCGGCTAGGTAGACCATCACGGAATATTCGACATAGCTCAGGTTGGCTGCCTTGCCCGCGTCACGCCCGATCGCCGCGGCGATCAGGTCGCGGGTCCGGACATAGCCCAGCCAGGCACGCATTTCGACATCATCGAGCCACTGTGGATCGGTCACGATCGAGCTCCAGATTCTGAAGGTGCAGGCTTCGGATTGAACGGCGCACGCCCGCCACCGCCCGGAGAATGGGTAGCACCGTTTGGGTTGAACGTGCAACCTCGATATTAGTTATGGTCGGCCGATAACCTCACATAGGGTTGCCTAACCACCGTGCGGGTGTGGGTGGTCGATAGGCTGCGGATTGCTTTGTGACCAGCCCTGCCTGGTGCTCCGCAGTGTTGCGGTGCCCGCCCTGCCCGAAGGAGTGCGATCCGTGACCGCGCCGGAGTTCCGCTATTCCGATCTGCTGCCCATCGGCGCCGACGAGACGCCTTACCGCCTGCTCACCACCGAGGGGGTCAGCACCGTCGAGCACAACGGGCGCACCTTCTTGCAGGTCGAGCCCGAGGCGCTGCGGCTGCTGACCGAGACGGCGATCCACGACATCAGCCACTACCTGCGCCCCGCGCACCTGCGGCAGCTGCGCAAGATCATCGACGACCCCGAGTCCTCGGGCAACGACCGCTTCGTCGCGCTCGACCTGCTCAAGAACCTCAACATCTCCGCCGGTGGCGTGCTGCCGATGTGCCAGGACACCGGCACGGCGATCGTGATGGGCAAGAAGAGCGAGGGCGTGCTCACCGGTGTGGACGACGCCGAATGGCTCAGCCGCGGCATCTTCGACGCCTACACCAAGCTGAACCTGCGCTACTCCCAGCTCGCCCCGATCACCATGTGGGACGAGAAGAACACCGGCACCAACCTGCCCGCCCAGATCGAGCTGTATTCGACCGAGGGTGACGCCGACAACCCGGTGTACAAGTTCCTGTTCATGGCCAAGGGCGGCGGTTCGGCTAACAAGTCGTTCCTGTACCAGGAGACCAAGGCCGTCCTGAACCCCGAGCGCATGCTCGAGTTCCTCGACGAGAAGATCCGCTCGCTCGGCACCGCGGCCTGCCCGCCGTATCACCTCGCCGTGGTCATCGGTGGCACCAGCGCCGAATTCGCCTTGAAGACAGCGAAGTACGCGTCCGCGCACTACCTCGACAACCTGCCCACCGAGGGCTCGATCACTGGTCACGCGTTCCGTGACGTCGAGCTCGAGGAAGAGGTCTTCCAGCTCACCCGTGAGTTCGGCATCGGCGCGCAGTTCGGCGGCAAGTACTTCTGCCACGACGTGCGCGTGGTCCGCCTGCCCCGCCACGGTGCGTCCTGCCCCGTCGCGATCGCCGTCTCCTGCTCGGCCGATCGCCAGGCGCTGGCCAAGATCACCAAGGACGGCATCTTCCTGGAGCAGCTGGAAACCGAACCGGCCCAGTACCTTCCGGAGCAGACCGCCGACATCCTCGGTGGCGACGTGGTGCAGATCGACCTGAACCGACCGATGGACGAGATCCGCGCCGAGTTGTCGAAATACCCGGTGAAGACCCGTCTTTCGCTGACCGGCCCCTTGGTCGTGGCCCGCGACATCGCCCACGCCAAGATCAAGGAACGCCTCGACGCGGGCGAGCCCATGCCGCAGTACCTGCGCGACATGGCCGTCTACTACGCCGGTCCGGCGAAGACCCCCGAGGGTTACGCCTCGGGCTCCTTCGGTCCCACCACCGCGGGTCGCATGGACTCCTACGTCGACCAGTTCCAGGCCGCGGGTGGCTCCATGGTCATGCTGGCCAAGGGCAACCGCTCCGCCCAGGTCACCAAGGCCTGCAACGAACACGGCGGTTTCTACCTGGGCTCCATCGGCGGCCCCGCTGCCCGTCTCGCCCTGGACTGCATCAAGAACGTCGAGGTCCTCGAGTACGCCGAACTCGGCATGGAAGCCGTCTGGAAGATCGACGTGGAAGACTTCCCCGCGTTCATCGTCGTCGACGACAAGGGCAACGACTTCTTCGCCGAAACCTCCAAGCCCATCGCCCTGCGCGTGCGTTCTCGTTCCAAGGAACGCGTGTAGACACCCGCTCCGATGCCCCGGTGTCCGCTTCGGCGGGCGCCGGGGTTTCGTCTGTTCCCAGGGTCCAACGGCCGTCACCTCGGTGTACTGTGACGCGCGACATATGGCGTACAGGGCCTGGCAGGGGTGTGGATTGGCGAGCGGTGGAGTTCCCAAGGGGCGGGCGACGCGCAGTGCGAAGCTGGGGCAGTTCGCCGCGGGGCAGGCGGTGCGGGAGGTCGGGCGCCGGCTGTCGATGATCGGGCGCACCGATGAGGCGCGTGAGGTGCTGGCCGAGCGGTCGGCGATGATGAAGGCACAGCAGATCGTCGCGGTGCTGGGGAGCATGAAGGGCTCGGCGATGAAGCTCGGGCAGATGGGCTCGGTGCTCGATCTCGACTTCGTTCCCGAAGCGCACCGCGAGCAGTTCCGCGCACAGCTCGCGGCATTGCAGGACCGGGCGCCCGCGATGCCGTTCTCGACGATGCGGCAGGTGATCGAGGACGACCTCGGCTCACTGGCACAGACCTTCGCCGAGTTCGACGAAACATCGATCGCGGCGGCGTCGATCGGCCAGGTGCACCGGGCGCGGCTGCACGACGGGCGCGCCGTCGCGGTCAAGGTGAAGTACCCCGGCGTGGATCGTGCTGTCCACGCCGATATCAGCAATCTCGAGTTCCTCGGCAAGATGGCCAGAACGGTGCTGCCGAGCATGGCCGATACGGGTGTGCTGGAGGAGGTCGCCAGCAATCTGCGCAGTGAGCTCGACTACGAGCGCGAGGCCCAGACCCAGCATCGGGTCGCGCGGCGCTATCGTGGCCATCCCTTCATCACCGTGCCCGACAGCATCGAGGAATTCTGCACGCACAATGTGCTGGTAACGGAATTCGTTGAAGGGCGCCCTTTTTCGCACATTCAGACGCTGCCTGCCGCCGAGCGGGACCGGCTCGGCGAGCTGATCTACCGCTTCTACATCGCCGGCCTGTTCGCCGACAACGAGTTCTGTGGCGACCCGCATCCGGGCAATGTGCTCCTGGCCGCCGACGGCAAACTCGCCTTCGTCGACTTCGGCCTCTACAAGGAGATGGACCCCGCGCACGTCGAGTTCGAGCGTTCGGTCCTGCGGGCCGCCGCGGAGGGGCGGGGCGAGGATCTGTTCGCCGCGTGGCTGGGCCGGGGGATCATCGACCCCGATTCCGAGGTCACCGTGGAGGAGAGTCTGGCCTACGTCTGGGCCGCCACCGGCTGGCACCTGCTCGACGAGGAAGTCACGATCACCCCCGAACTGGCCACCGGCGCACTGCTGCTCGCCGTCGATCCGCGCGCGTCCGACTTCCAGGGCATGCACAAACAGCTGCTGCCGCCCGAGCACGTGTTCTCCCGCCGCGCCGACCTGTTCACCTTCGCCACCCTCGGCCAGTTGCGCGTCACCGCCAACTGGCATCAGCTGGCCCGCGAATGGCTCTACGACGAACCCCCGCAGACCGACATCGGCCGGGCGATCGAGCAGTGGCGCCGTGGTCTCGGCGACCGGCCCGGTCGATAGAATCCGCCTATGAACACTGTGCTCGGCCGCGTGGCCGACCGGATCCTGGTGACGATGACGGCCGCCGCGGCCGTGACCGCTATGAGCATCGGCACCACCGCCGCCCAACCCGAGCCGCGCGAACAGTTCCAATCGGCAGCGGGCACCGAAGGCCTCGACCCGCCCCTCGCCGTCGCCTACACCCTCGCCGAGCAGCAGGCCCACGCCGAGAACGTGCCACTGTCGATCACCTCCGGCCATCGCACCTACGAGCAGCAGGAATGGCTCTGGCAGGACGGCCTCGCCACCTACGGCAGCCCCGATGAGGCGCGCCGCTGGGTGCTGCCGCCCGAGGAGTCGACGCACGTCTCCGGGCACGCTGTCGATGTGGGCCCGCAGGTGGGGGCGCAGTGGCTCGAGGAGAACGGCAACCGGTGGGGACTGTGCCGGACCTTCGACAACGAGTGGTGGCATTTCGAGCTGGTCACCGCGCCCGGCACACCGTGTCCACCCCGGGTGCCGGACGCGAGCCAGCGCTAGATCTGAATCCCGCAGCTGAGGTCCCCAACTGGAGAGGTTCAGCGCAGCTCGGCGAAGAAGGTCCGGATATCGGCGACGTGCGCGGCGGGCTCCTCCATCGCGACGAAATGGTTGCCCGGATTTCCCGACGGCCAGTGGGTGATCTTGTTGCCGCGGTCGGCGAGTTTGCGCATGAGCGGTGAACCGCCACCGTAGACCCCGGTCGGCACCAGGTTCTGGTCGGTCGGCCAACCGAAACCGCCGTCGCGCAGTCCGTTGTACATCGGCCAGGACGAGGTGCCGGTGGTCTGGGTGAACCAGTACACGGCGATATTGGTGAGCAGGTGGTCGCGGTCGATCACGTCTTCGGCGAGGTCGGCCATGGGCGTGAACTCCTGGAACTTCTGCATCATCCACGCGAGCAGCGCGACCGGTGAATCGTTCCAGCCGAGTGCGAACGTTTGTGGCGCCGCCCGCAACAGCGCGTGGTGGTCGACGCCGCCGGTCATCCACTGCTGCATTTCCGCCCATTGCGCGCGGTCCTCGGCCGCCATCGCGGGCACCTCAGCCTCCGTCGGCATGCCGATCCCACCGTCGAGGTGCACGCCGATCACGTGTTCCGGGGCGGCCAGCGCCATCTCCGGTGCGATATAGGCGCCGAGGTCGCCGCCCTGGGTGCCGTAGCGGGCATAGCCGAGGCGGGCCATGAGGGTGGCCCACATCTGCGCGACCCGTGCCGTGGTCATTCCGGTTTCGCGCGGCGCCGCCGAGAAGGCGAATCCGGGGACGGACGGGATCACCACGTCGAAAGCGAGCGCGGGATCGAGTCCGTGCGCGCGCGGGTCGGTGAGCGGGCCGATGGTGCGGGTGAATTCGACGAACGAGTTGGGCCAGCCATGGGTGAGCAGCAGCGGCACCGCGTCGGGCTCGGCGGAACGTACGTGCACGAAATGGACGTCGAGGCCGTCGATTTCGGTGATGAACTGGGGGAAGGTGTTCAGCGCGGCTTCTTGTGCGCGCCAATCGAATTCGTTCACCCAGTAGCGGGCGAGCTCGCGCAGGTACTCGGTCGGCACGCCGCGTTCCCAACCCTCGCCCGGCAGTTGATCCGCCCAGCGCGCCCTGGTCAGCCGGTCGTGCAGGTCGTCGATATCGGCCTGGGGGATGTCGATGCGGAACGGGCGAATGGTGCTCATCGGGACTCCTCGTTGTCGGTGTGATTCCGACGCTATCGGCCATCTAGGACAGATACGGTCCTAGATGTGCGGCAGAATCGAGAACATGACCGACACCGCCGCCCGGCTGCTCCGTTTGCTCTCCCTGCTGCAAATGCCACGGGAGTGGCCGGGCAGCGAACTGGCCGACCGGCTCGGCGTCACCGATCGGACCGTGCGCCGCGACGTCGACCGGCTGCGCGAGCTGGGCTATCCGGTGGTCGCCGCGATGGGTGCGGCCGGCGGGTACCGGCTCACCGCGGGCTCCGCGCTGCCACCGTTGATCCTCGACGCGGACGAGGCCGTCGCGGTCGCCGTCGGGTTGAGAGTCGCTGCGGGACAGGCGGTTGCGGGCATCGAGGACGCGTCGGTGCGGGCCTTGACCAAACTCGAGCAAGTCCTGCCCGCGAAACTACGCAGGCGGGTGCGCGTGGTCGGTTCGGCGGTCGCGGTCCGCGCGGGCGATGGCCCCACCGTCGACCCGGAGGTCCTCACCACCCTCGCCGCCGCCGTCACCAACCGAGAACGCCTGCGCTTCACCTACCGCGACGCCGCCGGCACCGAATCCCGCCGCCACGCCGAACCCGCCGGCGTCGCCGCCGCGGGCCGCCGCTGGTACCTCGTCGCCTACGACCTCGACCGCGACGCCTGGCGCAGCTACCGAGCCGACCGCATCGAAAGCCCCCAACCCACCGGCGCCCGCATCACCCCACGCCATCTACCCGCCGCCGACCCGGCCGACTACGTCGCAGGCCGCCGAACCGACTGGGCCACCCCCGAATACCACGTCGACATCACCATCGAAGCCCCACACGCCCGGATCGCAGGCCGCCTCGGCGAAGAACCGGACACCCTGCACGCCGACAGCGCCACCACCTGCCGTCACACCGCCACCCGCGATGACGACCCAGCGTGGCTCGCGGTACAACTGACGTCCTCGGGAATGCCGTTCCGCGTCCATGATTCGCCTGAATTGACCGCGGCGTTGCGTGCCATGGCGGGTCGACTCCGAGACGCAGTGGGCGATTGAGTGGCCGGTCGGCCGCACCGCTGGTCCGGCCGAATCGCTGCAACCATCGATGAGACATTCGCCTGAGTCGCTGTCCGCTTTCCGGAACCACCTGCATCGGGTGAGATTGCCCGGTGCAGGTGGTGTGGGCTCAGCGGCGGGTGGCGACGGCTTCGACCTCGAACAGCACGTCGGGCGTAGCCAGGCTCGCAACGCCGATGAGAGTCTGGGTGGGTGGCGTCGTCCCCCAATTCGCCTGTACAGCACCAGCGATGGGGCCGAGCTTGCTGACGTCGTGGTTCACCACATAGGTCCTGAGCTGGACGACGTCGCCGAGGGTGAGGCCGTGGGCGGCGAGGGCGGTGCCGATATTGCGGAATGTCTGGTTCACCTGCTCGGTGAAATCGGGCGAGACGACCGAGCCGTCCGGTCGGGAACCATACTGTCCTGAGACGAGCACCAGTTCCGTTCCCGCGGGGATAGTGGCGGTGTGGCTGTAACCGAAGGGGGTCGGGTCGTGCAGGCCGTCCGGGTTGACGATGGTGTGGGCGGTGCGGGGTGCGTGCTCGGTGTTGGTCATGGCGATGAATCTGCCAGGAATACACGACATCTTGTGTCGTGTATTCCTGGCATAGTTTTCCTATGCGAGCTGACCGGCTGGTCTCCCTGGTGCTGCTGTTGCGTCGGCACGGCCGGCTGTCGGCCGACGCCCTCGCGCGCGAACTGGAGGTGTCCACCCGCACCGTGCTGCGCGATATCGAGGCGCTGTCAACGGCCGGTGTTCCGGTCTATGCCGAACGCGGCAGACATGGCGGTTTCGCGTTGCTGCCCGGGTTCCGGACCGAGCTCACCGGGCTGAACCACGACGAGGCTCTCGCCTTGCTGATCGCCGGATCACGGCGCGGCGCACAGGCATTCGGTTTGGGGTCAGCGCTTGCGTCGGCCATGCTCAAAGTGGTCGACGCGCTGCCCGAAAGCTATCGGGATATCGCGAACGACGCGGCCGAGCGCTTGCTCATCGACCCGGAGACCGATCTCCTGTCGCGTCGGCTGGTCGCCGAGGAATTGTCCGACACGATCGTCGCCGAGGTCCGGCGCGCGGTGCTCGCCGGACACAAGCTGCGCATCCACTACGCGGCGGTGGACCAGAGTCCGCAATGGCGCACAGTTGACCCGATCGGCCTGGTCACCGCCCGAGGTCAGGGTTACCTGCTCGCCACGAGATCCGGCGCGGATCGCACCTACCGCCTGTCGCGTGTGCTGGCCGCGCAGGAACTCGACGAGCCCGCACAGCGACCGGATCGGGTCGATCTGGACCAGGCGTGGCAAGAGCGCAGCAACCGGTTCCGGGCAGGCGGCGACCAGGTCACCGTCCTGGCGCGAGTGCACCCGGCTCGGCGGGAGGAACTGGCGGGCACCGCGCTGGCCATCGGCGTCGAGGAGACCGACGCGGAGGGCTGGCTGCGGCTGGAGACGACCTTCCAAGACCCCAGGCACGCCGAATGGGCACTGTGGCAGCTCGGCACGAACGCGGAAGTTCTTGCCCCGCAGTGGTTGCGCCGATCTCTGCACGAGCGTGCCACCGCGATCGCCGCGCGCTACGCATTGTCCTGAGAGCGGACTGGCCGCGGTCGCACGCCGCAGGTCCCGGGCGTTCCACCCGGCGTCGTTGAGGTCTGCCGTGGTGACCTGCTCGAGCTGTCCGCGGTGCGCTCATCGTGTATCGGCTGCCGCGACGACGTCGGCTTTCAGCCCACCGATGCCGGTTCGCCGGGCATCCCCGCCAAAGTCAATCCACCTTCGATGGTGTTCGGCACGCGCCGGCGGTTGGGGGAACCCAGCGCTGTGGTGAGGTCGCCGCCGTCGTGTTCGGCGAGGAGTTCGCCGCTGTCCCAGACGAGAAGGGTTGCGCTGACGGTGTTCTCGGCGGTGGAGTGGGCCAGGTCGTAGTGCGCGCAGCCGGGCACGTGGGCATAGGTGATCCACAGGTCGTAGCCGGTCATGAACAGGTCGAGGTCGAATTGCACGCTGAGGCCGAGCAATTCGCTGCGGCCGTTGTCGTCGACGCCGGCGAAGGCCTCGTCGAGGGCCAGTAGCCGGGGGGCCTGGGGGTCGGCGGAGTCGAGCATCACGTGGGCGGCGGCGAACAGCGGCAGGTGCAGGGAAACGGATTGTTCGCCGCCGGAGAGGGCGCTGTGGCGGGCGACGGTGAGCTTGTCCTCGGTGCCGTCGCCGGAGATGAGCGTGAAGGAGAACACGCGCCAGGTGCGGTAATCGAGGGTGGCGGCGAGGATTTCGGGGTAGGAACGTTCCGGGTGCGCGGTGCGGGCGGCGCGGATTTCGGCGGCGAAATGGGCGCGCACCGAGCCGAGGTCATCGGAGCTCAGGGCGGTGGTGTCGCGGTCGAGGAGTTTGCACATCGAGCGCGCGGACTCCGACAGGCCGTCGGCGAGGATCCAGTGCACACCGATGGTGTTGCCCGACGACATCCGCCGCTGCTTCATCTCCGAACCCATGCGGGAGATGAGTTCGCGAGCGTCGCTGGTGCGTTCGTGGATCTGCTGGGCCAGACCGGTCAGCAGCGCGTCTTCGAGGATGCGGCGTTCGGCATCGGTGAGCAGCAGTTCCTGGTCGCGGCGGGCGGCGTCGATGCGGGCGGCGAAGTCGGCGAGAGCGGCCTGGCCGTTTTCGTCGTGGACGGCGACGACGGTGAGTCCGTCGGCGGCGTCCCAGTTCAGGCGGTAGTCGCGACCGGATGCGGTGAGCGCGGCGTCGAACTCCTGCAGGGCACTGGTGACCGCGGACCGGGTGGACTTGCGACCGGCCTCGGTGGCGCGGACCTGGCTGGTGGCGGTGTCGAGGTCGGCGAACAGAGCGGCTACCTCATCGGGCAGCACCACCGGGTCGGTTTCCGGGCCTGCGGCGACGATGCGGTATTGCAGCTGTTCCGGCGTGGACCACGCGGCATCGCTACTGGGCCAACGGTGTTCGACCGCGGCGCCGAGCAAGCTCAGCAGGTCGGGTCGGGCGTAGGGGGCCAGCGAACGCACCTCGGCGAGCACCTCGGCGAGTGCGGTGGCGAGGGCCTCGTTCGCGGTGCGATAGGCGGCCTCGGCATCGCCGACCGCTTCGATGGCGGCATTGGCGGCCTTGCGCGCGGCCCGCTGTTCGGCCTTGGCCGCCTCGATGGCGCCACGGGCCAGGTCGAGGTCACGGTCGATGTCGGCGGCACTGGCGCCCAACGCTTCGCGCAGCGTTTCGAGTTTGCGATGCTGTTCGGTGAAGCCGAGTCGGGCAGCCTCGGCCTCTTCGGCGAAAGCCTCGGCGAGTGCGCGCGCTTCGTCGTGCCGGTCGGCGCCCTCGCGTTCGCGTTCGCGTTCCCGCTCGTGTTCGGCGCGCAGGCGAAGCAGGCCGGTGCCGGTGTTCTCGAAATGGCGGATGGTGGCTGCCAGTGCGTCGAGTTCGCGTGCCCCACGCGGGGTTCGGTGTGCCGCGGCGGCGGCGCGAACCTTCTTGTCCAGGGCCGCGACTTCGGCGACGGCCTGGTCGAGTTCGCGCTCGGCCTGGGTCGCGGCCTCCACCCGCGAACGCATCAGACCGGCGGTCTCGGCTACCGCACGCACAGCGGAGGTCACCGCCGACGGGCGCGGCAGAGCCTTGGCAGCTGCGGACAGCGCGGCCAATTCCGCGGTAGCCGAAGCGTCTTCGGCTCGGGCGGCGTCGTGCTCGGCAGCGGCTGCCTCGATCGCCGCCTCGATCTCGGCGAGCCGGGACGCACGCCTGCGGGCTCGCGCGGTCGTCCCGATGAACTCGGCCTCGGACTTGTGATGGTGGCCGACGAGAACGCCCTGTCGGAAGGACCCGGCGAGGCCGACCACGACGTGCGGTGTGTCGGCAGTGGTCAGCGCGGTGAGCGTGGCGCCGGTGCACGACGCTGAGTGTTCGCTCATCGCTGCTGTGGTCGAGATTTCGACGGCTTCGTCGGAGCGTGACCGCGCAGCGTGGTCCGTGCCGAGGGTCGCCGTGGCGCGGGCCTGCTGATCCGGGCTGGGCGGCTGGGCGGCGTCGTGTAGAGCGATGGAGGCCAGCACCGCGGCGACCGTCTCGGCGGGAACAGTGAGCGCGGTGGAGTCCTCTTCGACGACAAGGACTTCGGCGAGCGTGCGCCCGGATGGACGCTGGTCCACCGGCAACGGGAGCAGAAAGTGGTCGGAGTCGATGTCGGCGGGCAGGGTCGGGCCGCAAATCCAGCTGTCGAGCAGGCCGCCGGATTGGAGCGCCGCTTCGATACCGGCCGCATCTCGCGCGGACACCGAGTCGGCGAACCGCACCAGCTGCCAGAGCGGAGCGCCTGGAAGTGCTTCTCGGACACCGGTTCTGGCGGGGTGCGGCGGGGGAGCGTCGTCGCGCTGCGCGGCGATCTGTTCGCGTTCGGCAGTCAGTGCGTCGCGGCGGGCGGCGGCAGCCCTCGCACGGGACCGGGCTTCCTGGCGGCGGGTGCGAATCTGTTCCTGCAGCGGCTCGCATCGCTCGGCCAAAACCTCTGCGGCGGACGGAATATCCGCCACTGCCGCGCCGGCGATGGCGGTGTCGAGCGCCTCGAACAAACCCGCGCAACGACCTCGGTCGGCCGCGACGTCGATCTGCGCATCCGCCGTGGCGTCGGGGTCGACCGGCCCGCTGGTGGCCGTGATGCCACCGGTGTCATCTGCGGGCATGCCTTCAGATCCGGCGACCGCGGCGAAAATCTCGGCGTTGGTGCTCCACCAGGCGCGCAGAGCGGCCGCGGATTCGCTGCGCGCCAAGGCAACCGCCGCTTCGGCGTGGGCTACTTCCGCGGCAGCGGAGTCACGCAGTTCGATCGCGCGTTCGGCGAGACGTTCGGACCGGGTGCGGTCCGCGGCGGCGGTTTCCCACTTGCCCAGTGCATTTCGTACCGCGCGGACGTCGGCGTCGCGCTCCTCGGCGTGGCCGCGGACCGCGGCGGTGAACTGGTCACCGCGGCCTTCGGCGCTCGGCGGGGTCCATTCGATGCCCGCTTCCTCGGCGGCGGCGCGGACCGCGTCTTCGCCGCGGACGAAGGCGGCTGCCGCGGTACGCACCGCTTCGGTGGCACGGGAGGCCTCTTCGGCGCGGCGTTGCAGGGTATGCCCGGCCTCGGCGGCCTTGTCGCGGTGGGCCGCGGCCGAGGTTTCGAGGCGGCGCACGGCGTCGGCCAAGTCGTCGAGTTGCTGCTTGCCCTCGTAGGCACTCGAGCGTTGGAGGTTCTCGCGATCGGCGATGGCCTGTTCGTAGGCGTGATCGGCGTTTTCGGCTCTGGTCTCGGCTTCGGCGCGGTCGGTGTCGCGACGGGTGCGCAGCGCTGTCGCGGCGAAGAGGGCAGTGGCGGTGTTGGTGACCGCGTCGAGGCGGGTGCGGAGCTGGTCGACGTCGGTTTTCGCCTGTACCGCGAGGTATTTGCGGTACACGTCGACGAATCGGCGGGTGGCGGTATCGGCTTGGACGAGGCCGTCGAGGGTCCGGCCGACCTCCTCCATATCGCTGAACGAGCGAGCGGCGTCGAGGATCAACTGCTCGTCGAGGGGCCGCAGGCCGTCGGTGAGTGCCTGGGAGAGGCCGCGCGGGTCGAGGTTCTTGGCGAGCTGGGGCCTGCGCAGCGTGAGGATCAGGTTGATCAGCTGGTCGTAGCGCTGCACGCCGAGCCCGAACATGCGCGCGTCGATCGCCGCGCGGTACTCGACGGGACGATCGACGATGGCATCGCTGCCGATCTGCTCGGCCAATTGCTTGCGGGTGAGTGGGCGGTCGTCGGGGCCGATGAGGGAGAAGTCGACCCCGGCGCGGCCGTCGGCGACGAAGTACCAGCGGGTCACCTTGTCCGAGGAGCGGGTGGCGCGCATGCCGATGCCGACGGTGACGGTCTCGGGATCGTCCCAGCTACCGCGCGCGAACTCCATCCACACATACGAGTAGGCCGATTCCTGCTTGCGGTACAGCAGATTCGACTTCATGGTGCGTTCTTCACCGGCGAACGGATTCAGCCTGCGCGGTTCGATCCGCCCGTCCAGCACGAACGGGAACAGCACCTCGAGTGCCTTCGTCTTACCGGAGCCATTGGGTCCGCGCAGCACCAGACGGCCGTCGGCGAAACTGAACTCCTGGTCGCGGTAGTCCCACAGGTTGACGATGCCCGCACGGGTCGGGACGAACCGCACTCCGCCGTGGATGAGTGACATGCTCAGACCCCTCCCTCTCCGATGCTGCCGTCGGTATCGGCGGCGGTGACGAACAATTCCTCGGCCTTGCGCACTCGTACGGTGACCACCGCGCCCCGATATCTGGCCAGCGCGGGCAAGACCAGCAGCCCGTCATCGACCGGCCGGATCAGCCGCAGCTTGGCGAGCAGCGCGAGCACCTCGGTGGTGAGCCCGCCGACATCGGCCTGCCATTGCGCGGCGAAGGTCGCGCCGTAGCGGTCGGTGAGCGCGGTGACAGTCGCGCGCACCCAGGTGTTGTCCAGGAACGGATAGGTGACCGGTTCGGCGGCCTCGGGGTTTTCGTCCACGAACTCTGTTGCGTCGCTGACAGTTTCGATGTCCTCGGCCAGCGGGGCGAACACGCCTGCGGTGGGGATGGAAGCGTCGAGCTGATCGAGCAGCGCGTCCTCGGCAGTGCGAGCGTCGCGCCGGTGGGGGACCGGATTGTCGATATCGAGCACCGCGTCGGCGATCTCGCCGATCAGCAGCAGTGCCACCTGAGCCAGGGTGCCGGTGCCGGGGAAGCGGGTATCGGACAGCCGACCCGAGGTGTCGATCAGCGCTACCCCTTCGGCCCGGCGTTCGGCCCGCAAGCCGGTGCAGTATTCGACCTCGCCGACCAGGCGATCCTGGCCGAGCAGCGCCCGCTCGGCCTCCGACAGCTCCTCGAGATAGACGACCGGACGCTCCACCAGTGCCCGGCGAACCCGGCGGGCCTGATCGGGCGATGCCTGTTCGGAGTCGTCGGCCAGCAGACCGCGCACGCTGTGCAGGTGTTGCAGTGCTCGTGGGGGCCGGAACAGGGCGAACACCACCGGCCGGTCGATGTCGTAGAGGGCCTCGCCCGCCTCCGGGTCACTGGCCCAGCCCCCCGCATCGCCGTCGGCCAACGTCAGCGCACCACGCGCACCGAGCCACCCGACAGCGTCGACGAAGGCGTCGCGATCGGCGGCCCGCTCCGTCGACAGGTCGAGGCCCTCGATCCGGCTCGCGTAATCGGCGACGTGCTCGGCCAATTCGGACAGGGTGATCTGGTCGCCCGCCCGGCCGAGCGCGGCCAGCGCCAGCGACAGGTAGGCGTAGCGACGGCGGTCGAAGACGCGGTCGTTGACGCTGCGGGCGGGCCTGGCGTCGTCGAGACGATCGTGCACGGGGTAGAGCCGCGCCGTGGTCTCGGTGACTTCCAGTCGGTAGCCGAACAATTCGGCCAGATCCTCGCGCAGCTCCGTGGCCCAGCGCCGGATCAACGGCAAGGCGATCCGATCGGGGTAGACGCGGGTGACCAGGTGATTGGCCAGCATCACCCGGGCCGCACGCTGATAGCTGTCGAGTGCCAGCGTGTCGATCCGCTGACGCTTCATCGTGGGGTCCCCTGTCGTACCGGCGCCGGTCGCGCCGCGCGGAAGAGGCCGAGCGAGTCGATGCACCACTGTCTCATCGCGTCACCCCCCGTCGCGCCGAACCGCCGCGCACTTCGAGACGGCGGTTGTTCAGATGGAGCAACCCCACGGCGGTGCGGATCACTGTCGACCCATCGCACGGGCGCACCGTCAACGTGACGCCGTTGTCGGAACCGGTTGTGCCGTCGACCTTCCCGCTGACCGGCACCCAGGCGGTCGAGGCCGCGTCGAGCAGGCGCAACAGCACCTCGGTCTCGCGCTGATCCAGCACTCGCTCGTGCACATTGCCCTCCGACAGCGAGGCGGCGGCCACGGCTCGTTCTCGCTGCGCCGCCAATTGGGCCTCGCGCAAACGCCGCACACCCGCGTCGTTGCGTGCGATCCGGGCGGGGGCGCCGGCGGTGGGTGCGCGCCCGGTCTCGGCGAGCGTGCGCGAGATCTCCAAAGGCGGTGCGTCCCACCAGGAACGACTGGTCGGGATCAGCTCCGCATCGGGATGTTCGAGCGACAGATGGCGCGGCTTGCCCAGCCCGAATACCGCGTCGTAGAGCGCGTGCGCACCGCCCGCGGTGGGGGTGGCGACGAACCACTCGGCCAGGTGCCGCAGCGCCGATTCCCGGCTGACGCCACCGCGGCGGGTCTCCGTGACCCGGCGCAACAGCGACAGCACCGCCGCGATCGCGCTCATCGTCGCCTCCCGCAGCCGGTCGGCCTCGCACGTTTCGGACGACTCGGTGCCCGCGGCGACGAACCAGGTGCGCAACCCATCCCAGCGTGAACGCCAATCCGCTTCGCGCTCAGCGAAACTCAGCAGCACCCGCTCGTCGCACCCGGCGGCTCGAGCGATCAACTGCTCCACTCCGGTCTGCTCGACCTCGCCGATCGCCGCCGCCAGCCGCGGCGCGAACCGGGCCAGATCCAAGCTGAACTCCCGCATGTGCGCGAGCAACGCATCCTTGTGCGCGAGAAAGGATTCCGGCGTGATCTCGGTCGTGCGCACCAGATCGCCCAGCGACAGATAGAAATGCGCGGCCCGTGCGGCCATGTCGGTGAGCGCGGCGTCGAGCCTGCGCAAGGTGGTGTAGACCCGCTCGGCATCGCCGTCGCGGTTGGCGGCGGCGAGCGTGCGCAGGTCGGCGAGCAACTCGGGCAGCACCAGCCGCGACAGCGACGCGTCTTCCATCCGGGCCGCGAGTACCCCGGCCACCGCCCGGTAGGCCTGGAATCCGGCCTGCGCGAACTGGTAGACGTAGTGCCGGTTGCGGTACTCGGCCAGGGTGGCCGCACGGGTGCCGTCATAGCTGCGTTCGAGCACACCCCAGCGATGCAACTGCTCGAGCAGCGGACCGATCTCGGCCGCGGGCAGTGGGACACCCGCGGCCGCCTCGATCCGGCCGCCCGCCTCGGCTCTGGAAATCCACTCGGCGACGTCGTCGGCGTGCAACAACACCACGTAGGCGGCGCGAGCGCTGTCGAAGGCGCGCAGCACCCGCAGGTAGTCGGCGCGTTTCTCGGCGGTCGCGAACGAGAACAACCGCAGACGCTCGTCCCACAGGGCGGGTACGGCGCTGGGCAGGCCGTCGGCGGAGTCGGTCACCGTAGACAGGTTAGTGGTGGCCTTCGGGTGCTCCGCCGGACCCGTCCCCGATCGGCGTGGCATCGCCGGGCGAACTCACCCGACATTGAGCGATCGCAGCTGGTCGAGGAACGATTGGGTGCGCTGATCTCCTGGGTACCGTTCGATGATCTCCCTGGCTGCCTCGCCCGCGATCCAGGCCAGCGAGGGCAGCGACTTGCGGCCCGCCGAGAACGCCGCCACGCCCTCCTCGACCGCGCGCTCGAGATCGCGGTCGCGCACGGCGACGACAGCCAGGGTCAGCCGCGCCTCCGAGACCCGCATGGGATTGCGGACCGAACCATCGGGTCGGGTCGAATCGCTGATCACCTGCCGGGCGTAGCGTTCGGCCAGTCTGTCCTGGCCGGCCACCCGGCAGCAGTCCATCGCGTAGAAGTCGAACTTGGTGGCGTCGACGACGAAGTGGTTGGCCAGGTCGGCCGGGTGACCCATCCGCGACAGAATCGCCTTGCCCTCGTCGAGGGCGGTCTGCATCGCGCGGTGGTCACCCAGCCGAGCCCAGCCCTTGGCGCGCTGCGCGGCCAACTGCACCCCGACACTCGACGATGTGGTGCCTGCCATCGCCTTCTCCGAGACATCGATCGCGCCACGGAAGTTGCCCTGCGTCAACGCGAACCACGCCGACATCTCCGCGGCCCACCCGACGATCTCGGTGTTGCCCGCCTCGCGGCCGAGTGAGTCGGCGGCCCGGCGAGTGGCCTCGGCGCCACCTCGGCGGCCGAGATCGTAGTCGACGCAACCGACCAGCAACGCGACCCAGCCGGCCAGTACGAGGATCTCCCGATGCTGGCTGAGGGTGAGTCTGCCGTCGAGCAGTGAGGTGATGCGGCGCAGCCAGGCGGTGCCCTCGGCGTGCAGCACGTGGGGGTCGGCGTAGGCGTATTCGCAGCACAACCTTTCGGCGGTGATCCGCACCGCGTCCAGTGTCGCACTGTTGACGTCGGACATTCTGAGTCGTCCGATGAACTCGAGGGTGTCCATACCGGTTGCCGATAACAGCTCGTCATCCCGGTTGGGGCGGGACTTCGGGAAGAATGCGGCGGGGACGGTGTCGAACGCGGCCGCGATGATCGGCGCGTAGAACTCGTCAGGTCGCGATTCCCCGGATTCCCAACGGCGCCAGTTGCGCAGCAGGGTACTGTCCGTCGGCAGGTTGCTGGAGGACTTGGCACGCATCGCGCGAACGGCATCGCCTTGCGACCACCCCCTCGCGTCACGTTCCGAGCGCATCCGAACAGCCCAGACGGGTCGATCATCAGTTGCGGTCACGGCGGTAGTATTCCACCAGTTAACGTTCGGCGTCCCGGATAGGGCATGTAGATGTCATCGGATTGACATCTGCTGCCGGGGGCCACGAATGTCCATGATGTAAGAAGGTGTCCGGCGCGACAACCGGATACCGGCTTTGCAGGAGAGCTTGCAGGGCAACGCAGTACCCCCGCGTGGCGCACCGCGCGACGCGGGGGGATCGGTACAAGACAGGTCCGACAACAGAACAGCGATCCCAATCCAACGGAGGTTCGGGTGGAAGCGTTGATCTATGGATACTTGCGCGACGATTTGGCCGATGGCCAGAGCGACCAATTGGAGGATGCGCTACGCAGCCTCGCACGCACCGCGGGCATGTGTTTCGCCGCGACGTTCCACGAAGCACCCGCGGGTGACGGTGCGGCATTCGCCGAGCTCACCCAGGAATTGAAGCGGGCCGACGCCCACCACGTGGTGGTGCCGTCACTCGATCACCTTGCGGGCCAGACGATTCCGCGTGACCTGCTGATCGCGAAGCTGGCGCACGAGGCGGCCGCTCAGGTTCTGACCCTGGAGCGTTAGCCATGGGATCCGACGCCTGCACCGATCCGCCATCTCGGTAGTGGCCGCTCCAGCGGCCAGGCAGGCCACCAGCGCGAGCAATCGCTGGTCGCCGAACACCGGGTACACCTGCCAGTGCAGCAGATACGCGAACAAGGAGCTGTCGGCCACCGCCACCGCCACCACGGCGACGACGGCGGGCACGCGCAGCGCGGGCAGCCAGATCAAGATCGCAATGCCAACCATGACAAGGCGTTCCCGCTCGGTGACGCCGAAATATCCGGGCACACCAGCCAGCAGCACGGCGCTGACGATCAGCCGCTGCCAGACTGCCGTCGCCTTCGCTCCGGCCCAGCCGAGAACGAAGTACCAACAGGCCAGCGGTGAGAACGCGATGTCGCGTTCGGGATAGAGCCCGAACGAATGCCAGCGCAGGATGAGGGTGAGGCCGAGCAGGCCGAGGGCGAACCAGAACGGCGCCCGCCGCTCCCACCTGTCGATCCGGGGGATCCGGATCAGCAGCGCGCCGGCCACCGTGCAGTACACGAGCACCTCGAGGAACCACAGGTGTCCGGCCGTGTCATTGCGCGGTCCGAGAATCTTGTTGAGCAGCAACACATTCTGCCAGCTGTAGTAGCCGGGTTGCCAGGCCATCGTGATCAGTACCCAGAGTGCGGTCGGCACCGCGATCATCGCCACGGTCCGCCCGGTGAGCTGGAGTCGCCGGGCGCGCGGGGCCGAACTCACCGCGAAACGCGCGAAGTTGTAGCCGGCCACGGCGAGCAGCACGTGTGCCGCACCCCACCATTCGAACAGCTGGATGTGGGAGCCGAGGATGAGCACGATGCCGATCGCGCGCAACGCTGTCGAGGAATCGAGGGCCCGGCCGAAGCGGGTGCGGGTGCGCGGTGATCGTCGCAGGTCGGCGATCGAGCGCTGTGGCCAGTCGGTGGGCAGCGTGCCGAGCACACGCTCCAGGCGGGCCGCGACGGTGACGTAACTCAGGGAACTGCCGCCCAGGTCGGCGAAACTGTGTGCGGGCGAGATCGTCTCGATCGGCAGGCCGAGGGCGTCGGCGTAGATCACGCCGATATCGTCGCTCGGGCTCGCCGGCGTGGTCGCGAGCGCGCGCACCGCTGGATAGTCGATCTTGCCGGTGGCCAGCCGCGGTAGTTCGTCGAGGACGGTCACGCTGATCGCGGTGACGGGCAGTCCCGATACCTCGGCGATCCGCCGCGCTGCCGCATCTCTGTGCACTCGAGGCGATGTCGCAGACGAAGAAGATCGGGGCAGTGTCGCCGCGATCAGCCGGGTGCCGTCGTCGGTGCAGGCGGCGACGAAACCGGCTGTGGCCAGCTCTGATTCGATGCGGCCCAGGTCGATGCGCAGGCCGAACAGTTTGGCGAAGCGACTGCGCCTGCCGACTATCTGGAACAGCCCGTCGGGGGTGCGCCGGGCCAGATCGCCGGTGCGCAGCGCGTCGACGGTGCGGCCGAGCGCCAGGTCGGCGGGGCCGTGCGCGTAGCCGAGCATCACGTTCGGGCCGTGGTAGACGAGTTCCTCGGCGGCGCCGTCGTCGACCGGTGTCAGGGTGAACTGCCCGCCCGGAATGGGGATTCCGATGCAGTCGGGGTGTTCGGCCGCCGATTCCGGTGGCAAATACGCCATTCGGGCGGTGGCCTCGGTCTGGCCGTACATCACGAAGAACCGCCAGCCCGCGGCCGCGCCGAGCTCCGCGTAGGTCCGTACCCTGGCCGGTTCGAGTCTGCCGCCCGCCTGGGTCACGTACCGCAGATCCGGCAGCGACATCTGCGCGAAGCCGATCCGGTCCAGAAGGTCGACGGTATAGGGCACCGCGGCGAACGAGGTGGCCCGGTGCGCGCGGAACTCGTCCCAGAATTCGGGCTCGAGCACCGAACGCTCGGTGAGCAGCAGGCTCGCACCGCGCAGCAGATGACTGTGGACGACCGACAGCCCGTAACAGTAGAACAGCGGCAGGGTGGTCGCCGCGCGATCGTGCGGGCCGATGTCGAGGTACTCGGCGATGGACTCGGCGTTGGCGGTGAGGTTGTGCGCCGACAGCCGCACCAGCTTCGGCGACCCGGTCGAGCCGGAGGTGCTGAGCAACAGCGCCAGCTCCGGATGCAGCCGGTGCGCCGACTGCGCGCGGTTCGCGACGACGCGGCCGCGATCGATGATCACGTCCGGGTCGTAGGTTGCGGTCAGTTCACCGGTGAGCTCGCCGGTCAGCAACACCGCGCACCCCGCGTCGAGCGCGCCGAGGTAGGCGACCAGGGAGTCGAGATCATTGCCCGCGGTGAGCGCGACGAGCCGCCGGACAGGTCCCAGCCCGGCCGAGAACTCCGCGACACGGTCGCCGAGCTGGGCATAGGTCACCGATGCGATGGACCCGGGACCGGGATGGTGCAGCACTGCGATGCGGTCGTCGAAACCACGTAGATGGGCGACGATCGACTGGGCTGGCACGCGAAAAAGTCTAAGCGGCGTGCCGACGGCGGCCGGGAGCTACCTGCCCGGCGAACTCCCGGTGAACGAGGACTAGAGGCCGAAGCTGCCCGGCCCGCGCCGGCGCAGGTACTTCTCGAACTCCGCCGCGATGGCGTCGCCGTCGATCTTGGACATGGTCTCGTTGAGGTCGATCGCGGCGTCGCCGCGCTCCTCGAGCGAGCGCACGTACTCGCTGATCTCCTCGTCGCCGAGGGTCATCTCGTTGACCGCGACTTCCCACTCCTCGGCCTGTTTCGGCAGCTCACCGAGCGGAACCTCGATATCGAGGACGTCTTCGACCCGGTGCAGCAGCGCGATCGTCGCCTTCGGGTTCGGCGGTTGCGACACGTAGTGCGGGACCGCGGCCCAGAACGACACCGCGGGCACACCGGCCTTCACGCACTGGTCCTGCAACACCCCGGTGATCCCGGTCGGACCCTCGTACCTGGTCTGTTCCAGATTGAACCGCTCGGCGGCCTCGGGACTGTAGGCCGAACCGGTCACCGGCACCGGGCGGGTGTGCGGGGTATCGGCCAGCAGCGCGCCGAGGATGACGACGGTCTCCACCCCGAGTTGCTCGATGAACTCGAGCAGGTCATCGCAGAAACTGCGCCATTTCATGTTCGGTTCGATGCCACGCAGCAGGACCACGTCACGGTCGCTGCCGGGCGGGGAACACACCGACAGCATGGTCGAGGGCCACTGGATCTCCCTGGTCACCCCGTCGACCTGACGGACCGTCGGCCGGTTCACCTGGTAGTCGTAGTAGTCCTCGGAATCGAGTTCGGCCAGGGGCTCGGCATCCCAGATCAACTCCAGATGTTCGATGGCGCCACTGGCGGCATCGCCGGCGTCGTTCCAGCCCTCGAAGGCGGCAACCATGACGGGATTGCGCAACGTCGGCAGTTCCGTCTCGGGGGTCTCACTGGCATCCACCCGGTCAGCCTAGTGTCTTGTGCGAATTGTTTTGCGGTGACCGACGCTGTTGCGTGTTTCCGCCGCGGACAGTGGTCCACGCCACTCGATTCACCCACAGTGGTCTTGTTCGTCGGAGGCGCCCTCTAGTCTTGAATCATGTCTGCGTCCTTGCCCACCGGGTTCGATACCACGCTCCTCGACACGCTGCGGCGGCGTGTCGTCATCGGCGACGGCGCGATGGGCACGATGTTGCAGGCCGCGGATCTGTCGCTCGACGACTTCCGTGGCCTCGAGGGTTGCAACGAGATCCTCAACGACACTCGACCCGATGTGCTCGCCGAGATCCACCGCGCCTACTTCGCCGCGGGTGCGGATGCGGTGGAGACCAACACTTTCGGCTGCAACCTGCCCAACCTCGCCGACTACGACATTCAAGACCGGATCCGTGATCTGTCCGAGCGCGGCACCCGCATCGCCCGCGATGTCGCCGACGAGATGGGCCTGTCGGCCGACGGCACCCCGCGCTATGTGCTGGGCTCGATGGGGCCGGGCACCAAGCTCCCGACGCTGGGTCACGCGCCGTTCGTGTCGCTGCGTGATGCCTACACCGAAGCGGCGCTCGGCATGCTCGACGGCGGCGCCGACGCCATCCTCATCGAGACCTGCCAGGACCTGCTCCAGGTCAAGGCCGCGATCACCGGCAGCCGCCGGGCCATGATCGCGGCGGGCCGCCGGATCCCGATCATCACCCACGTCACCGTGGAGACCACCGGCACCATGCTGGTCGGTAGTGAGATCGGCGCGGCGCTGACCGCGCTGGAACCGCTCGGCATCGACATGATCGGTCTGAACTGCGCCACCGGACCGGCGGAGATGAGCGAGCACCTGCGGCACCTGTCGCGGCACGCGAACATCCCGGTATCGGTGATGCCGAACGCGGGTCTGCCGGTGCTCGGTGCCAACGGCGCGGAATACCCGCTCACCCCCGAAGAGCTCGCCATCGCGATGAGCGGGTTCGTCTCCGAGTTCGGTCTATCGCTGGTCGGTGGTTGCTGTGGCACCACCCCGGAGCACATCCGTCAGGTCGCCGAGGCGGTGCGCGAGGTCGAGAAGACTCTTCCCCCGATCACCGATCGTCGCCACCCCGAGCACGAGCCTGCCGTGTCGAGCATGTACACCGCTGTCCCGTTCGAGCAGGACGCCTCGATCATGATGATCGGCGAGCGCACCAATGCCAACGGCTCCAAGGCTTTCCGTGAAGCGATGCTCGCGCAGGACTGGCAGCGGTGCCTCGAGATCGCCAAGGACCAGACCCGCGACGGCGCGCACATGCTCGACCTGTGCGTCGACTACGTCGGTCGCGACGGTGCCGTGGACATGAACGAACTCGCGTCGCGCCTGGCGACCGCCTCGACGCTGCCGATCATGATCGACTCGACCGAACAGCCTGTGCTGGAAGCCGGCCTGCAGCACCTGGGCGGTCGGTGTGCGGTGAACTCGGTGAACTACGAGGACGGCGCGGGCCCGGATTCGCGGTTCCAGCAGATCATGCGCCTGGTGTCCGAGCACGGTGCCGCGGTGGTCGCGTTGACCATCGACGAGCAGGGTCAGGCGCGCACCGCCGATCACAAGGTCGCGATCGCCGAACGGCTCATCGACGACATCACCACCAACTGGGGCTTGAAAGAGTCCGACATCATCGTCGACACCTTGACCTTCACCCTCGGCACCGGGCAGGAGGAGTCGCGCAAGGATGGTGCGGAGACGATCGCGGCCATCCGCGAGCTCAAGCTCCGCCGCCCGCGGGTGCAGACCACCCTGGGCCTGTCGAACATCTCCTTCGGTCTGAATCCGGCCGCCCGGCAGGTGCTGAACTCGGTGTTCATGCACGAATGTGTGCAAGCGGGTCTGGATTCGGCGATCGTGCACGCGTCGAAGATCCTGCCGATGAGCCGGATTCCCGAGGAGCACCAGCAGGTCGCCCTCGATCTGATCTATGACCGCCGCACCGAGGACTACGACCCGCTGCAGAAGCTGATGGCGCTGTTCGAGGGTGTCTCGACGGCATCGTCGCGGGCCTCGCGCGCGGAGGAGATGGCGTTGCTGCCGTTGTTCGAGCGCCTCGAGCGGCGCATCGTCGACGGTGAACGCAACGGCCTCGGTGACGATCTGGACGAGGCGATGCAGACGGTGCCGCCGCTGCAGATCATCAACGAGACCCTGCTGTCGGGCATGAAGACCGTCGGTGAGCTGTTCGGTTCGGGCCAGATGCAGCTGCCGTTCGTGCTGCAGTCTGCCGAGGTGATGAAGACCGCTGTCGCGCACCTGGAACCGCACATGGAGGCCAGCGACGACGCGGGCAAGGGCCGGATCGTGCTGGCCACGGTGAAGGGCGACGTCCACGACATCGGCAAGAACCTGGTCGACATCATCTTGTCCAACAACGGCTACGAGGTGGTCAACCTCGGCATCAAACAGCCCATCGCGACCATCCTCGACGCCGCGCAGGACAAGAAGGCCGACGTGATCGGCATGTCCGGGCTGCTGGTGAAGTCGACGGTCGTGATGAAGGAGAACCTCGGCGAACTCAACTCCAAGGGCGTCGCCGAACAGTTCCCGGTGCTGCTCGGTGGCGCCGCGCTGACCCGCTCCTACGTGGAGAACGACCTGACCGAGGTCTACGAGGGCGACGTGTACTACGCCCGCGACGCGTTCGAGGGCCTGCGGTTGATGGACGAGATCATGACCGTCAAGCGTGGCGGTGGCCTCGACCCGGACAGCCCCGCGGCGATCGCGGCCAAGGAGAAGGCCGCCGAGCGCAAGGCCCGTCACGAGCGGTCCAAGCGGATCGCGGCCGAACGCAAGGCCGCCGAAGTGCCGATCGTGGTGCCCGAGCGTTCCGATGTCGCCGCGGATCTGCCCGTGCCGACGCCGCCGTTCTGGGGCACGCGGGTGGTGAAGGGTCTGCCGCTGGCGGAGTATTCGGGTCTGCTCGACGAGCGGGCGCTGTTCCTCGGCCAGTGGGGGCTGCGCGGTCAGCGTGCCGGTGAAGGGCCCACCTACGAGGATCTGGTGGAGACCGAGGGTCGTCCGCGGTTGCGTGCCTGGCTCGACCGGCTCGCCACCGAGGGTGTGCTGCAACACGCGGCCTTGGTCTACGGGTACTTCCCCGCGGTATCCGACGGCGACGAGGTCATCGTCTTGACCGAGCCGAATCCTGATGCGCCGGAGCGGTATCGGTTCACCTTCCCGCGTCAGCAGCGGGACCGGTTCCTGTGCATCTCCGACTTCATCCGTTCGCGTGAGCGGGCCCGGGAGACCGGGCAGGTCGATGTGTTGCCGTTCCAGCTGGTCACGATGGGTCAGCCGATCGCCGACTTCGCGAACGCGCTGTTCGCCGCCGACAACTACCGCGACTATCTCGAGGTGCACGGTGTCGGTGTGCAGCTCACCGAGGCGCTGGCCGAGTACTGGCATCGCCGGGTGCGGGAAGAACTGACCGTCGACGGTAAGTCCGTGGCTGCCGAGGACCCCGCCGATGTGCAGGACTACTTCAAGCTCGGTTACCGGGGCGCGCGGTACTCCTTCGGTTACGGCGCCTGCCCGGAGCTCGAAGATCGCGCCAAGCTCGTCGACCTGCTCGACGCGGGCCGGGTCGGGGTGACGCTGTCGGAAGAACTGCAACTGCACCCCGAGCAGTCGACGGACGCGTTCGTGCTGCTGCATCCGGAGGCGAAATACTTCAACGCCTGACACACTTCAGGCACAGATGAATAGGCGTCGGCAGATCGGATCGGCCCCGGCGGGCCGGTCCGATTGTCGTTGTGGCGCTTGTGAGTCTGGTCACGATGCGGCGCTGGGTCCATGGACCGGGCTGTCCCGCAACAGGATCGAAGCAGTTCAGCACGTAGGATTTTCGAAAGTTTCATCCCGCTGTGGCGCGTAGGGCGAGACGACTCAGCGGTAAGCAGGAGGGGCACAGAATATGACGTCGGATCGGTTGATCGCGGGACGCTATCGACTCACCGACCCGATCGGCACGGGTGCGATGGGAGTCGTGTGGCGCGCCACCGACGTCCGGCTGCGGCGCACCGTCGCGGTGAAGCAAGTGCTGCTCGCGCCTGGTCTCACCGGAACGCAGGCGCTGGAAGGCAAACTGCGCGCGATGCGGGAGGGCCGGATCGCGGCCCGCCTGCACCACCCCAACGCCATCACCGTCTTCGACGTCGCCGAAGAGGACGGCCAGCCGTGGCTGGTCATGGAATACATGAACGCCCCGAGCCTCGCGGTGAAGCTGGCAGGCGGGGTGACCCTGCCGCCGATCGCGGTGGCGGGGATCGGTGCCCAGGCCGCAGCGGCGCTGTCCGCCGCGCACGATGCCGGGATCATGCACCGTGATGTGAAACCCGCCAACCTGCTCGTCGGCGACGACGGCACGGTCAAACTCACCGACTTCGGCATCTCGCACGCGACCGGGGACGTCACCGTCACCGCCACCGGCTTCCTGGCGGGCACCCCCGCGTACCTGGCGCCCGAAATCGCGCGTGGCGACAACCCGAAGCCCGCCGCCGACGTATTCGCCCTCGGCTCCACGCTGTACGCCGCCTCCGAAGGCGCGCCGCCGTTCGGTGAGGGCGACAACCCCCTGGCTGTGCTGCACGCCGTCGCGCGCGGTGTGGTGCCGGAGCCGAAGAACGCGGGCCCGCTCGCTCCGGTCCTGATGTGGCTGCTGACCGCGACCGTCGATGACCGGCCGACGATGGCGCAGGCCCGCATCGCGCTGGAAGACGTTGCGGCGGGCCGGGTCCCGGCACTTCCTGCCTCCGCGACGAAGATTCTGCCGGTAAGTGAGGCGGCGACGACGCTGACCCCGCAGCCCGCGAACGGGACAGCGGCGGCGAAATCCGGTGCGGCCGCACTGTTCGGCAGTGGCCTGGCCATGAGGAAGGCGGCCCGCTCGGCCTTCTCGGGACGGAACTCGACGGCGGCGGCCACGGGCACACCGGCATCGGGCGGGGTCGGTCAGGCGGGCGCGGGCGATCCTGGCTCGGTGCGGCCGCGCGACGCCACCCCGCCGAACTCGAGCGGTGTCGAACGTGCGGGCGCTGAGGCGGATACCCGCGCCCGAGCGGCGGCCGGGCCGACGCAGGCCTCCGCCGCCGGCGTCCCTCCCGCGTTCCCCGCCCCGCAGTCGCGCACCGAACCCGCGAACAACAGCCGCGCCGTCCTGCTGCTTGCCGCCGCCGTCGCCGCCTTCACGGTCATGCTCGTCGTGCTGGTGGTCACCCGTGACCGGGGCGGCGAACCCGATCAGCAGGCACAGATCCCGGCATCGCCGGTCACCGTCACGACCGTGGTCGACGGCAAGGTGAGCACCGTCGTCATCGTGCCCGAGCAGGAAACGATCACCGTGTCGGCCCCACCCGCGGCCGTGCCCAGCGGTGCGACAACCACGGGTGCGACCCCGACCAGCACCTCGGCCAAGCCCACCCCCACCACCCCGAATCCGACCAGCACGACCATCACCACCACACCCTTCGGCCCGCCGACCCCGGACCGGATCACCCAGTTCGTCGCCGGGTACTACGGCATGCTCCCCGGCAATATCGGCGGGGCGTGGGCGCAGCTCGCTCCCGGCTACCAGGCGCAGACCGGCGGGTTCGGGCAGTACTCGTCGTTCTGGTCGTCGGTGCGGTCGGTGACTGTCGGCTCCATCACGCCCAGCGGCCAGAACCGCGCAGTCGTCACCCTCACCTACCAGCTGACCAATGGCACGGTGACCTCGGAGAACCGCTGGATCCAGGTCTCCGGCGACGCGGGCAACCTGCAGATCGCCGGATCGGGCGTCTGAGGCTGACCCGTTACCCTGAACGGGGTCCGGCGACTGCCGGTCACCTCCGGCGATGTGTGACGAGAACGAGGCGAGTAACAGGTGAGCGCGCGACCGGCCGCGGTGCTGTGGGACATGGACGGCACGCTGCTCGATTCGGAGAAGCTGTGGGACATAGCGGTTCGCGAACTCGCCCGCGAGCACGGCCGCGAGCTGACCGACGAGGTCCGCCACGCACTGATCGGCGCCTCCGGCCCGAACGCGCTGCGCATGCTCTTCGACGGCATCGGGGTCGACCCGACACCGGCGATGACCGCCGAGGCGGGGGAGTTCCTCGAGCGCCGGGTCACCGAGTTGATGCTCGGCCCGATCCCGTGGCGTCCGGGCGCCAAGGACGCACTGGCGATGGTGCGCGAGGCGGGTCTGCAGTGCGCGCTGGTGACCAATACCAAACGCTCGCTCACCGAATACGGCCTCGACACCCTCGGCCGCGACTTCTTCGACGCGTCGGTCTGCGGCGACGAGGTGGCGCACGGCAAGCCCGATCCGGCCATCTACCGCCGCGCCGCCGAACTGCTCGGGGTCGACCCGGGCGACTGTGTCGCGATCGAGGATTCGCCGACCGGCTCGCTCGCCGCACAGGGCGCGGGCTGCGGTCTGATTGTGATTCCGTGCGAGATCGCGGTTCCCGAGGCGCCGGGGCGGGTATTCCGAGAGTCGCTGATCGGTTTGTCGGTAGCGGATCTGCGTGCCGCTCTCGACGCCCGCGTCTGAAATTGTGCGGGCTCACCGAGATAAGGCGAAATAGCCTATCGTGATAAGGCTGAAACCTGGGTGGAATTCGCGAAAACTGTTGCCGCACAGTTGATTTCGCACGGTTGTGATCTTCCCGGGATACGCCCGATTTGTCGAAACCGCGAGCGCGCGTCCGAATTTTCCCGCAAACTGGGTACATGACGGGCACGCGGGGGCTTGACGAAATCGTCGACATCGCACGGTATCCACTCACCGATCTCGGTGGTTCGGGCAGGCAGGCGGCCATCGAAGCCGCCCGCGCCGAGCTGGCCGAGGACGGCTGTACGGTCCTGCGTGAGTTCATCCGGCCGCAGCTGCTCGACACGCTGCGCGCCGAGGGGGAGGCGATCGCACCCCACGCCCACTACAAAGTGGAGCGGGTCAATGCCTACAACATTCCCCTCGACGCCGACCTGCCCGCCGACCATCCGGCGCGGATCGTGCTCGACCGCGGCAACGCCTTCGTGGCCCGCGACCGCATCCCCGCCGAGGCGCTGATCCAGCGTCTCTACACCGATCCGGTGTTCCAGCGGTTCGTCGCCGATTGCTTCGAACTCGACGATCTGCACGAATTCGCCGACCCCCTCGCGGGTTTGTGCCTGAACGTGGTCGAGCCGGGGATGTCGCATCCGTGGCATTTCGACACCAACGAATTCACCGTGAGCATGCTCACCCGCAAGCCCGAAGCCGGCGGCGTGTTCGAGTACTGCCCCAATATCCGCGACCCGCACGCTGAGCACCTCGACGATGTGCGTGACGTGCTCACCGGCGAGGGCACCCGGCTCATCCGCGCGCTGGCACTGCGCCCCGGCGACCTGCAGCTGTTCAAGGGCCGCTTCTCGCTGCATCGCGTCACCGAGGTGGCCGGTGCGGGACAACGACATTCGGCGATTTTCGCCTACACGGACCGACCAGGGGTGATCGGCACGGTCGAACGCACCAGGCAGTTGTTCGGCCGTGTCCTGCCCGACCATGTGGCCGCCGCGGCCGACGCCGTCCGAGGTGACCGACTGCTCGACTGAGAGGAACCGCCCATGTCCGTTCCGTTGCACACCACCGGCAAAGCATCCTTCGACGACATCTACGAAAGTCCCGATCCACGTGCGTATTTCGCGCGCATGAACGAGCTGGACTACCGGATCCCGGAACTGGCAAAGCCGCACTTCGCCGAACAGCTGCGCCAGCTGCGGGCCGCCCGGCCGGACCGGATCCCGACGGTTCTCGACCTGGGGTGCTCCTACGGGGTGAACGCGGCTCTGCTGCGCAGCGACACCACCGTCGACGAATTGGCCGGGCACTACCGCGATCACGCCGACACCGACAAGATCGGGCTGCTCGCGGCGGACCGGGAGCGGTTGCGCGCCGATCTGATGCCCGACGTACGCTTCATCGGGATGGACGCCGCACGCCCGGCGCTGACCTACGCCCACGCCGCCGGACTCCTGCACGACTACGTGCACGCCGACCTCGAGGCCACCGAGCCCACCGAGGCGCAGCGGCGTGTGCTCGCCTCCGCCGATCTGGTGATCTCCACCGGGTGCGTCGGCTACATCACCGAGAAAACCCTGTCCAGGGTCGCCCAAGCCGATCCGCGCAAGCGACCGTGGATGGCGCATTTCGTGTTGCGGATGTTCGATTTCGGTCCCATCGCCGAGGAACTGGCCGCGCTCGGCTATCGCAGCGAGCAGCGTCCCGGTATGTTCCAGCAGCGGAGGTTCGCCTCGGCGCAGGAACGCGAACAGGTACTGGATGCGTTGGCGGCCAAGGGAATCGACACCACCGACCACGAAGCCGAAGGCTGGCTCTACGCCAACCTGTTCCTGTCCCGCCCGCATCCCATCGAGACCTGAGGACTTGGATTGAACCAACCCACGTTCGCCGCCGAAGACACGCTGCCCCGGGTACCGCTGCCGACACTGGACGACAGTTGCGCGCGGTTCCTGCAGTGGTGTCAGCCCCTGCTCGGCGCCGAGGAATACGCCACCACCGAGGGCGCGGTAGCCGAGCTGCTGCGCCCCGGTGGGGCGGGGCGCGCGCTGCACGCCGCGCTGGCCGAATACGACGCCACCCCCGGCGTCGGCAGCTGGCTCGACGAATTCTGGCCGTCACGGTATCTGGGCCGTCGAGACCGGATCGCGTTGAACGCCAACTTCGTGTTCCTGTTCCGTGACGACACCCCCCTGGCAGCGTCGACCGTCGCCGGGCAGACCGAGCGGGCAGCCGCGATCATCGGGGCGGCAGTCGATTACAAGCTGGCGCTGGACGCGGAGAAGATTCCGCCGGTGACCCAGCGCGGGCAGCCGCTGTCGATGTGGCAGAACGAGTACCTGTTCTCCGAGACCCGGATCCCGGGCGAGATCCAGGACAGTGTCCGCAAGCCCTACAGCCCCCAATGGCCAGGCCCCTCGGACGCGCGTCATATCGCGGTCTTCTATCGCGGCAACATCTTCCGGATGGATGTCATCGGCGGCGACGGCGCGCCGTACGCGTTCGAGGATGTGGTCGACGGGCTGCGCGCGGTGATCAAGGGCGGCACCAAGCCCGCCGCGACCGACACCTCGGTCGGGCATCTCACCACCAAAGCCCGTGCGGCCTGGGCGCGCAGCCGGGAAGTGCTGCGCACCGAGCCCGCCAACGTCGAGGCGTTCGACGCGGTGGAGACGGCGCTGTTCTCGGTGTGCCTGGAGGACTTCGCACCCCGCGACGAACTGCACGCCTGCGACCAGCTGCTCCACGGCGACAGCGGCAACCGCTACTTCGACAAGTCGGTGTCGTTCATCGTCTTCGCCGACGGTCAGGCCGGCATCAATATCGAGCACTGCGGGCTCGACGGCACCACCGTGCTGTCCTTCGTCGACACACTGCTCGAACGGAGTACCCAGGACCACGCGGCCACCAGCGGGGCGCAGTCGCAGGGACTGCCCTCGGTGGAGCCGATCGAGTTCGTCCTCGACTCGGCCGCCCGCGCCGACATCGCCGCGGCGGGTGCCGACTTCGCCCGCTTCGCCGCCGATACGGCCACCACGCTGGTGTCCTTCGACGACTTCGGGACCGGCGAGGCCAAGAAGCTGGGCATCTCACCCGATGCTTTCGCACAGCTCAGCTACCAGCTCGCCCACCGGCGCAGCAAGGGGCTCACCGGCGCGACCTACGAATCCATCGCCACCCGGCAGTTCCGCAACGGCCGCACCGAGGCCATGCGGGTGGTGACCCCGGAGATGGTGTCGTTCGTCGACGCGATGGTGTCCGACGACGCCGACACCGCGACGAAGCTGGCCGCGGCGCGCACCGCCGCGTCCGCCCACGTGGCGCGCGCCAAGGACTGCCAAGCCGGGCAGGCGCCCGAGCAGCACCTGTGGGAACTGGAGTGGATCCAGCGCCGCCGCGGCGAACAGCTCGGCGTCGCCGATGAGCGGATCGCGCTGTTCGACAGCCCCGGCTGGACGATCATGCGCGACGACTACCTGTCGACCAGTTCGGCCCCGTCGAAGTACATCCGCTACTTCGGTTTCGGCTCGACCAGCCCGCGCTGCATCGGCATCGCCTACGTGCTGCTGCCGGACCGGTGGAACATCTACCTGGCCACCCCGAAGTCGGTGTCCGACCAGATGTACGCCTTCGCCGATCACCTGCGCACGGCCGTAGCCGACCTGCGCGAACTGCTGTCCGAACCGGCGTGATCGTTTCCCGGCGCGCCGCACCTCGCGGTGCGCCGGGAAAACCGCTGGGTCGGGTATGAAACAATCTCTACTCGTGAAGAACTTCGAATCCCTGTTCGCCGAGCTGACCGAGCGTGCCCAGACCCGTCCTGAGGGGTCTGGCACCGTGGCCGCGCTGGACGCAGGCGTTCATTTCCAGGGCAAGAAGGTCCTGGAGGAAGCCGGTGAGATCTGGCTGGCCGCTGAGCACGAGAGCGATGAGGCGCTCGCCGAGGAGATCTCCCAGCTGCTGTACTGGGTCCAGGTGATGATGCTGGGTCGTGGGCTGAAGCTCGAGGACGTGTACCGACATCTGTGACGGCGGATCCGTCCCGATCGACACGTTCTCCACTTCCCCCGAAAGGACCCCTATCCCATGTTGCGCGTCGCCGTTCCCAACAAGGGCTCGCTGTCTGAATCCGCCACCTCGATCCTGAGCGAGGCCGGATATCGCAAGCGGACCGACTCCCGCGATCTGACCGTTCTCGATCCCGCCAATCAGGTCGAGTTCTTCTTCCTTCGTCCCAAAGACATCGCCATCTACGTCGGCTCCGGTGAGCTCGACCTCGGCATCACCGGCCGCGACCTGGCCCTGGACTCCGGCTCCCCGGTCAGCGAACGGCTGTCGCTCGGTTTCGGCCGCTCCAGCTTCCGCTACGCGGCCCCGGCAGGCGAGGACTGGAAGGTCGAGGACCTCGCGGGCAAGCGCATCGCCACCTCCTACCCGAACCTGGTCCGCGCCGACCTCGCCCG
The DNA here is from genome assembly GCF_042754695.1 of Nocardia sp. NPDC059195. Lineage (NCBI taxonomy): Bacteria > Bacillati > Actinomycetota > Actinomycetes > Mycobacteriales > Nocardiaceae > Nocardia > Nocardia sp. NPDC059195. The sequence continues at coordinate 113,128 of NZ_JBHZBG010000015.1, forward strand.
CTTCGGCATCGAGGCCGAGGTGATCCGCCTCGACGGCGCGGTCGAGATCTCGATCCAGCTCGGTGTCGCCGATGCCATCGCCGACGTGGTCGGCTCCGGCCGCACCCTGCGTCAGCACAACCTGATCGCGTTCGGCGAGTCCCTGTGCGACTCCGAAGGCGTCCTCATCGAACGTACCGGTTCCGACCGCGACGACCGTGCCCGCAACCAGCTCATCAACCGCATCCAGGGCGTCGTCTTCGCCCAGCAATACCTGATGCTCGACTACGACTGCCCCAAGTCCCTGTTCGACCAGGCCGTCGCGATCACCCCCGGCCTCGAGTCGCCGACCGTTTCGCCCCTCACCGACCCCGACTGGGTCGCCGTTCGGGCGCTCGTCCCGCGTAAGCAGGGCAACGAACTGATGGACCGTCTCGCCGACCTCGGCGCCAAGGCCATCCTCGCCACCGACATCCGCTCCTGCCGAGCTTTCTGAGTCCAGGCGGGCTGCCGGGGCCCGCGCCGGATCCGATGATCAGCCGTTGCGCTGACCATCGGATTCTTGGACAACCTCGCGAATGAGTGTCGCGAGTCCACGCAACCAGTCGGCCGCCAAGTCGTCGGAGGTTTCGTCTTCGAGGACCCAGTTGCCGTTGGCGGCAACCATCCACGAGAGAGTTCCTGGCGGTTGAGGGGTGGACAGTAGCGTTTCGATTGCTTCGGCATCGCGAAGCACCGTCCGCCGATTGAGCCGTGCTGTTCGGGCAATGTCCATCCGGAGATCGTCGAGGCCGTCGATGTCTGCAACGTGGCAAATCAAGAATTCGCGCACCTGGTCGATCGCGGGAGGACGCGGTTGGTTCATTCGCGCACGTAGTGCTTCCGGGATATCCACGCCCATCAGGATAGTACTCCCGCCGGGTATGCGGTGATGACCATGAACGATGGTGGACTGCCCGGGATCAGCTCGAATACTACTGCGGCATTGCGAGCATGGTGGAGGTGCGCCGACCGTGGCCCGGGTGAGTACATGCCTTCGTTGTAGAACCCCAATCCGGTAGGGCGGCCCGCGTCGAAAACAGCTCTGTGGCGGCCGTCTAATGCGAGGTCGCTACGAATGGCATCCCAGTTAGCCCGAAGATAGTCGTTTACGGTGCTGTTCATCGTTTCTCGGTCGAGCCAGCGATATGACCAGTTTTGTTGGTTACCCCACGGCGGGTCGCCAAAGATTCGGCCCTCGATAGTGCGGTCTCCTTGCGGGGCGTCACCCCGGTTCAACGGCACGTCTGGACCGTGGCGCTCCAGAGAGTGCGCGCCATCGGCGACATGGTTGGCGTCGTTAGCGGCCATGTCGATCCGTGGAGGCGTATCGCCGAGGCCGTCGTAGATCTCTATTTGCTCGCGCAGCAAGACTTCATCGGCGGACTCAGGGGTATTCGGGGCGTTGTCCCCGTCACTGGATCCTGCCTGCCCAGTGCCCTGGGTTGTGTTGGGATCGGGGACCGTTTCCGGCGTGATGGTGGGTTGGCCCGTATTGACGGTGGGGTGTGTGGGAACGGGGTCGGTGGGAGCGACGTGGTTGGGGTCGGGGGTTTTGTCACCGTCGGAATCGGGTGCTGGGTCTTTGCACTCGTCCGGAATCAGTCCGAGGGGGTCGCTCCATGACTGGGGGTTGCGGGGGTAGATGTTGGGGTTGGGGGCGGGGGATAGGCCGAGGGGGTCTCGGGTGAGGTAGCGGGCGGTGTGGGGGTCGTAGACGCGGTGGAGGTTGTAGTGGAGCCCGGATTCGGGGTCGTGGAATTGGCCGGGGAAGCGTAGGGGAGTGCTGGTGCGGCCGTGCCAGGTGGTCTGGCCCCAGAGATCTGTGGTCGCGGTGGCGGTGGTTTCGCCGGTGGTGGGGTCGACCAGTTCTGTCGGTGTGCCGACTAGGTCGGTGATGATCGCGCAGAACTCGCGTGAAGGCCGGTCGATTGTTTGGGTGAGCGGGGTGTGGGTGCCGGGACGGTGTTCCCAGCGGGTTGTCACCGTCGCGGTCGTGCTTTCGATCAGGTGGGTGTCGTCCCAGGTGTAGTCGGTGCGTTCGAGGACGGTGCCGTCTGCGGCGAGGTGCTGTTTGGTGGTGCGGCGACCGAGGGCGTCGTAGGTGTACTGCCACCACTGCTGGTCGGGGGTGTAGACGTCGGTGAGCCGGTCGAAGCTGTTGTATCGGTAGTGCCAGGTGTGTTCGCCGGTGGTCTTGCGGATGAGCCGGCCCGCGAGGTCGTAGCCGTAGTGGCTGTGGCCGTCGTGGACGAGCAAGTTGTCGCGATAGTCGCGGTGCGCGGCCGAGGTTTCCGAGGCGCTGTCGGTGACATTGCCGAGCGGGTCGTAGCGGTAGTGCTCGGTGACGTGGTTGTTGTGCCGGACGTCGGTGACACGGCCCATGGAGTCGAGCGTGTAATCGCGCCGCAGCGCCGCGGCGCCGGGGCGGCTTGTCGTCTGGGCGGTGAGATATTCATCTGCGCGGTAAACGAATTCGTCGCGGCGCACGCGCCGTGGCGCCGGACGCGCGGGTTGGTCGAGGTCGAGGGAAACGAGCCGGGTGGGGAAGGCGGTCACTTCCTGACCGACGAGATGTCCGTGCGCGGTGACGTGTCGATCGACCGCGATCTCCCCGGTGCGCCAGCGAGTGAGGTGGCCGGCGAGGTTGTACTCGAAGGTGATGGCGCCGACTCCGCTGCCGATGCGGTCGACACGGCCGACCAGGTCGTGATGCCACTGGGTTTCGGCGCCGGTCGGGCTGGTGCGGCCGATCCGGCGCCCGTGCCGGTCGTAGGTGAACTGCATCGGCGGCCGGGTATCGACCTGCTCCGAGGCGAGCAATCCGGTGGTGCTGTAGGTGTATTCGAGTACGTGCTGCTGCGCAGCGCCGGTTCCGGTGTGTGCGGTGAGGATTCGGCCCGCCGGATCATAGGTGTGGCGGATCCAATCGCCGTCATCGGTCACGATCTCGGTGCGCCTGCCCAGGATGTCGTACCTGTGATGACGGGTGACCCCGGTTGCCGGGGTGACGGTGGCGACTCGCCCCGCCGAGTCCCAGGTATAGGCGGTAGTGGCTGCGCTGTAATCGGTTTCGGCGATCAGCCGCCCGGCCTTGTCGTACTCGTAGATCCAGCTCTGGCCGAGCGGATTGTGGACGGTCGTGAGTCTGCGCTCGGAATCCCACGCGTAGCGGGTGACCGACCCGTCGGCATCGCGGCGCGACCGCAGCAGATCGAAAGCGCCGTAGGAATACTCGGTGACCCCACCCGCACGATCGGTCCGCGAGATGATGTTGCCCTCACCGTCGTAAGCCCACGATTCGGTGCGGCCGTCGGGATCCGTTCTGCGGAGCAGACTTCCGGCCGGCGACCATTCGTACTGCGTGAGCGCGCCTGCGGGATCGACCGATCGCACCGGGCGCCCCGCGGAGTCGCGTTCGATGCGCGTCGTCGCGCCGAGCGGATCGACAATGGCGATCGGCAATCCGGCGGCATCGGTGTGCACGGTTGTCAGTACGCCGTCGACCAGCACACTCGCCAGTGCCCCGGACGGGTGGTAGGTGAACTCGATGCGGTTTTCGCGCGGGTCGATCGCGGCCGTCAGGTCGCCGTTCTCGGACCATTCGCGGCGGTGTACCGAACCGTCTGCCGTGGTGATCGTGGTCGGCCGGTTCCGCCAGGCGTACTCGTACTCGATCGGGACACCGTCGGGCCGAATGATCTCCTCCGGATCACCCGCGCCGTTGTAGCGGTAGGTGGTGGTAGTCGCCGGGTCGGGGCCGGTGACGGTCAACGGCTTGCGTTCGGCGTTGTAGTCGGTGTGGTAACGGCCACCATCGGGGGTGACGAGGTCGCGCAACCGCAGATCGCGATCGAAACCGTGGGTCGTGACAGCGCCGACGGAGTCGGTGACGGCGGTCAGTCTGCCCGCGCCGCCCGGAAACTCCACGTATTCGAAGTCGCAGTTCAAGATTCCCGCACTGCCGCGCTGGTGGATCACGCGACCTGACTCCGCGTAGGTGTTCACCATCCGGCTGCCGTTCGAGTCGGTCCAGGACGTCATGCGGTGGTCGCCGTCGTAGGTATAGTGCGTCATCGCCGTGACGGCATTGGTCACCGTCGTCAATTGACCTGCGGTATAGCCGAATTCGCGCAGTGGAACCGTCATCTCGCCGAGGCTCGGATCATCGGTGATCAAGGCGAGACCGGTGATACGGCCGTGCGCGGAATCGATGCGGACCCGGTAACCGCCGGAGTGCGAGACCTCGACCGGAACACCGTCGGCGTCGTAGTGGAACCGGATGCGGTTGTGGTGCCGGTCGGTGATCGCCGATATCGCGTAATTTCCGAGGATGGTTTCGAGACCGTCCAGATGTGGTTCGGGTGCGAAATGCCAGATCAGTTCCCGCCGTTGATCCCACACTCGGTAGCCGCCGGAGTCGGTGCGGGTCAACGACCAGGCTTGGCCGTCGGTCAGCGGCCGGACCGGCTCGCCTGCCTCGGCGTGCGGGTAGGCCAGCATGATGCCGTCCTCGCCGATGAAAGTGACACCCGCGTCCGAGACGGCAACCCGGGCATCCAGAGTTCCCGACCACGAACGGCCGAACCAGCGACCGAAGCGGTAATTCGAATGATGCGAGCGTCGCAGCACCAGTGGCAGGACCCCGGCCAGCTCCACATCGGTTTCGGGGAGCAGGAATTCCCCGGTACTGATGTCGACCGGATCGGTGGAACAGGTCTTCTGGTCGGGCGTCCGATCGTGTTCGGCGCCGGACTTGCGTGCCTCATCGTGCGCGTCGCGGTCGCCGTCGGCGCGGTCCTGTGCTGTCGGGGTATCGCGATCATTGTCGGTGTCTCGGTCGCGCTCGGTGGGGGAGTCGTGATCGTTGTCGGTGTCGCGGTGTGGTGTTCGGTCGGTGGGCGCGTCCGAATCCCGGTCCGGTGTGCGATCGGTAGGCGCGCTCGGATCACGGTCGGGCGTGCGATCTTTCGGCGCCGGTTCATGCTCTGGGGTGCGTCCGTCAGTGCGATCGCGGGGTGTGTCCGGGTCGTGATCCGGTCCTCGGTCGTTGGCCTCGGGGTGTGCACGGGATGGGGCTTCGGCCTCTGCGCGTGTCGGCGGGTGCCCTGGCGTCGACCTGGTGGGGGAATCCGGGTGGGGTCCGGCGGTCAGTGGCGAATTCCCGTTCCCGCGCACGGTCGGGTCGAGTGCCGCGCCTGCGCGCGGAGACTCCGGGGTCTTCTGGGGTCCGGCACCTGGATCGTGGTGTGGCCGTTGTGGTGTCGATTCGGCGCGGGGTGATTGCGGCGTGTGGGACGGCCCGGCCGGGGTGGCGCCGGGATTGCGCGCTGGTTGTGCGTCGGGGTTCGGTCGATGTGCGGGACCGTTGTCGGGGCTGATGCTGTGACCTGGTTGCCAGCCTGCGACAGGTGTCGTGGGGCTCGATGTCTGTGACGTCGGATCCGCGTGCCCAGTCGGTCGGGTGTCGATGCCAGCCGGGGCGTCGTTCGTGTGACCGGCGGGGTTCGGCCGGGCTTCTGACGCCGAGCCGTCCTCCCGGGATGTTCGGTCGGGATCGCTGTGCTGAGTCGGTGCGGTGTCCTGATCCGTGTGCGATGTCGTGTCGTAATCCGCCTGTGAGCCGGGCGAGTCCGCGTGCGGTGTCGATGGTGAATCCGGATTCGTCTGGTGAGTCGACGCCGGCTCGGTGCGTTGGGTTGGTGTGTGGTCGGTCTGTTGGGTTGGTGTCGGGTCGGTGCGGTGAGTCGGGGTGCGATCAGTTTGCTGATCGAGGGTCGGATCGGTGCGTTGGGTCGGTGTGTGGTCGGTCTGTTGGGTTGGTGTTTGATCTGCGCGTTGGGAGGGCGTCGAGTCTGGGTTCGACGTGCTCGCCGCTTCCGGGCGCGGTTCCGGTCGACTCGTTTGTGGGTCGGCATCAGGGCCGCGGTCCGGCGTCTGAGTGGGTTCGGGCTGTCGGGTGGGTTCGGGATCGGGTGTGCTGCTAGGGGTTTCGGTAGTAGGTGACGGCTGGTCGTGATCGGTCCGCGCCGGCGGATCGGAGTGCCGCGGCTCGGCGTGTTCCGGTGTCGGCGAGTAACCGTCGCCGGTGTCCTCGGTTCGCTGGGTCGGTGCTTCTCGTTGCGGTGCTCCCTCGACCGGGCGCCCTTCCGGTGCCGGCCCTCGATCGGAATCCGGCAGGCCGGCGCCTTGACGTTGGCTGGTCTGCCCAGCCGGGTCGGTCTCCCTGGTCGGGGCGCCTTCGCCGGTCGGGTTCGGGCGGTGCGGGCTCGGACCGGAACCGCCGTCGGGAAGCCGCCTGCCCGCATTGGTGGCCTTCTTAAAGGCACTGATGGCGAATTTCGCGCTACCCCCACCACCGGTGGCGGCGGTGAGCAGCGCATCGCCAGTGAGCGCACCGACGAACTCGAACGGGTTTGCCCTGGCATCCTTCAGGATCGCGTCGACGGTCGCGCCGGGATCCGCCACGGCGACAACGAGTCCGGTGCCGAGATTGGACAACCCTTTGACGTAGTCGGCCGGGTGGGTGATGTTGTAGATGTCGGTCGGATTCACCTGGCGCACGAACTGCACGAGCCCCGTCAGGCTGGTCAGCAATCCGGCGTAGAAATTCAGCGCACCGTGCTCGAGTACTCCACCGAGATCGGAGATATTGGCTATCCACCGTTCGCTGAAAGGGGGTTCCTTCGGCGCCTTCTCGGTGGCCGCGGCCAAGGCGCCGTCGGCGATCGATGCGCCGTTGTCACGCTGAATTCGAGCGCCCCGCAGAATCTCTCGCGCTTCGTTGCGTAGCGACGTCCAGGTGTCGACCAGGGGATTCTGTTGCTGCTGCTCGCCCGTCAGCGAGTTCCACCAGTTCTTCTGCCGGACTTCCTCGGCGTGGGCGGCCTTCCACTTTTCGATGGCAGTGCCCGCCTTGTCCTGCGCGGCTTTGACCTCGTTCTGCCACGCTTCCAGGGCGCCGGCCGCCGCCGTCATGGCATCGCCGCCGTCGAACCAGAGTTTCGGCTGTTTGTCGTAGACCTCGTTGAACGCGTCCGCGCCCTTGCCGGTCCAATCGGCAGCGTCGATCTTCTGCAGTGCCTGACCGGTCGACTCGATCGCCGCGGCCATCTTCTTCAATGTCTCCGCGGTGGAGCCGATTTCGGATGGCTCGCCCAGGATCAGTTCTTTGGGGTCCTCGGTCTGGCCGAGTTCTTCCTCTTCGACATCGCCGCCTGTCGCGGAGGCGATATTGTCGCCCAGATCGTCGAGTGCGTTGTCGACACTGTCCAGCCCGACATACCCGGCCGCGTCGCCGACCACGTCGAGGCCGTCATCGATGACCTCCCCGGCGCCCTCGACGAAATCCTCGACACCGTCCTCGATCGCGCTTCCGACTTTGTCGATGAAATCGCCGAGTCCCACAGGCTATTGCCCTCCCTGCTGCTCTTTCATGAGGTCGCCTGCCTGCTGGGCGGCACCGGTGTTCCAGCCTGGCGATTCACCGCTGACGAGGCCGCTCACCGGGCTCACATTCGCCAGCGCCTGCGGACCGACCGTCTCGACCACCTTCAGATTGTTCTGAATGGTCTGGTTGGCATCCTGAAACGATTTCATGCTGTAGTCCGCGTTACGGATGTGGTTGAAGGAGTTGTCGGAGAAGGTATCGCCCCAGGAACGCTTGGTGATTTCCTCGTCGGAAAGATGTGGGTTGCCCGCCAAGTGCGTCCACATCTTCTTGAGTGTGCCCTCGGCCTTGGCATCCATTTCGTCGTACCGGCCCGCGGCCAAACCGAGAGTCCGGGCGATCGAGTTGCCCCCTTGGACCAGCGCCCGCACACCCCAGGACCACCGTTCGGTGAACTCCTCGAAGGTCTTCTGAACCGTGTGCTTGCCTGCTTCGAGAGTCGAGAGCGTGAGCAGCGCGAAACCTCGGCCCATATTGCCCGTCTCGCCGATCCCCAATTCCGACAGCTGACCGATGGTGTCCTCGATACCTTTCGCGGCCTGCTGCAGCACCGCGGGATCGATCTCGAGCTTCGTCATCGCACACCCCTCCCCATTCGTCGATTACCCGGAGACATCCGGCGGAAACGCCATGGGTGCCGAACCCACGATGTCGATCGCGATTCCGGCGGGTTCGGTGCGGGACTCGACGTATTCCTGCAGTCGCCAGCCGAACAGCCAGTGGTGGCGGTACTCCCGGTCCGCGTCGAAGCCGCCGTCCTGCAGATGACCGCGAGTCGCCATGAAACGGGCGTACTCCTCGATGCTGGTGAAGGTGCACAACCAGTCGACGCCGCCCACCTGCGAGAAGAAGACGTGATCGTCTGCCGTCAGCGGAACGAGGACCGCGGCCTGTCGGAACGCGGCAAGCAAGGCGGCGGGCTGCCCGAACCCCGCGTAGAACGCGGCAATCTCAGCGTGTAGGCGGTCGCGGCCGTCGGACATCAATGCAACCTCCCCCGCTGTGCCGCAATCGCTTTCATCCTCGACCGGCATCATACGGGCACGCTACTGCCCTCGGAAAGCCAAGGAACTCGGGGCGGTTGTGTGTTTACTTCGCGGAGAGACTTTCGAGCGCCTCGCGCACGAAACACAGGGGGCATATCGGGTCGAACGGCGGTGTCGGCGTGCCGCCGATGATGTGCTGGGCGACGGTCGGCGCTATCGGTGAGCTCGCCGAGGCGACGGCTGGAAAGGTTCCCATCGCCAGCGCGATACCGGCGGCTGCGACGGTCCTGGACAGGCCGCGATTCATGGATTCTCCTCGCTGTGCGGGATTCGCTGGTGGTCCTCGACCCGCACTCTACGGGGGGAAAGGTGCTCCCAGGAGACCCGGAACCTCGGGGCTTGTGCCGTCACCGTGCGCGCAGGGTCGACGCCGCCGCTGGGCACTCCGCCGCGAGTAGGCTGGACGGCAGATTTGTCCGGGCAATCCATGATCGGGGCGAACATGTCGAACAAGGACGAGCACGAGGAAAAGATCGAGAAGGAGCAGGTCGAGCGCGAAGAGGAGCGCCGCCGGCTGGAAGCCGAAGAGGAACGCCGCCTGCGGTAGTTTCCGCGCGGCGCCGATCGCGGTCACACGTCTTCGGGAAGGCGTTCTGTCACAAGGTCGGCCGCAATCGCGGCCTGGACGGGCCAACCAGGGTACGGCGGTGGCGTGCCGCCGTACTCGGGGCACAAGGATGTGAAGTCGCAGAACTTGCACATCGAGTTGCGAGTAGGCGGGAAGTCTCCGGTCTTGCCCGCGTCGATGATGGCCTGCCAGAGCGCGGTGAGAATGCGCTGGAAGCGATCGAGTTCCTCGCGCTCGGGTGTGTAGGTGAGGATGTTCTTGTCGGCCAGATAGATCAGGCGCAGTTGGGCCGGGACGATATCGCGGGTGCGCAGGATCATCAGCGCGTAGAACTTGAGCTGGAACAAGGCGCGCGCTTCGTGCATCGGTCCGGGCGAGCGACCGGTTTTGTAGTCGACCACGCGCAGCAAGCCGTTGGGCGCCACATCGATCCGGTCGACGAAACCGCGCAGCGGAATATCGCCTTCGAGGTCGACTTCGACCCGTTCTTCGAGCGCGTGTGGCTCGAATCGCCGCGGATCCTCTAGCTCGTAATAGCTCGCGACCAGCTGGCGCACTTCGTCGAACAGTGCCTGCGGCCCACCTTCGGCGACGAGCTCGTCCACCCCGTCGCGCTCCGCGCGCACCCGCTCCCACGCCTCGGGAATCAACTCCGCCGCCCGCTCCGGCTGACGCTGAGCCGCGGGCAACCCGAACAGATCCTCGAGCACCGCGTGCACCACGGTCCCGCGCACCGCGGCTCGCGACGGCGGTTCCGGCACCCGATCGATCGCCCGCAACCGGTACTTCAACGGGCACTGCTTGAAATCGCTTGCCCGCGAAGGCGACAACGCCGGACGCGACCGATGGACCGGCACGTCGGCGGTGTCATCGGCCAGGGGCACGGACAAGGGCACTGACATATTTCGCAGGTTAGCGGCAGCCACCGACAGGATTGCCCGATTCGGGCCCACGTGCGGAGGTCGTGAGACCGGCGCACGCGTCGGATACCGACGACCGACTCGGGATTCGGTGGTTGTGGGCGGGGTCTGCCAGGATCGCGGCATGCAACTGATGTTCCGGGTGGGGGCGGTCTTGGCCGCGGTGATCATGGTGAGTGCGTGCGAGGATCCGGGAAAGGTGGTCCGGGTACCGGGCGCTACGGCTGCCTCGACCACATCGGCGCCGACGACCTCGGCTACCGCGCAGACAGACGAGCAGCGGTTGCGGCTAGGCACCCTCGCCGAGGGCAACCGGATGGCCGAAGTGCTGGCGCTGTCCATCGACATCGATCCCGCTTTCGTGCGCCACGGACAGGCGGGCGTGCTCACCGAACCGATGCTCACCATCATGACCGGCCACAACACGGCGATCAGCTCGGCCGCCGCGGCGAACGGCCTGCTCACCGGATTCGTCAGTCAGCGTTCCAACGGTGGTGACACGAGCGCCGACACCGACTGGCTCACTCACGGCATCATGCGCTTCCCGGACACCGCTTCGGCGAAAGCGGCGGCCACCGCCCTCGCCACCGCGGCGACGACACAGAGCGGGATGTTGCAGACCGGTGACTGGGCTGCCGCCGAGCTGCCCGGCGCATCGGACACCCGGTTCCTCACCATGGAGAATCGCGATCGGCTCGAGGGCATGGCGTTCACCGCGCACCGGGAGTTCGTGGTGTTCACCAGCGCTCGCCTCGGCGGACTGCCCGAGATCGAACGGACCGTGCGCGCAGCGCTGGAACGGCAACGCCCCCTGCTGGATTCGTTCGTGGCGACGCCCGTCGCCGAGCTCGCGAAGCTGCCGTACGACCCGGACGGGATCAACGCGCTCGCGGTCGGCAACGGCAATGTGAGCAGCGGTGCCTACGGGCCGCGTGGCGCGCTGATCTTCACCGACGATCAGCAGGCAGCGCTCACGTTGTATCGCGAGGTGGGGCTGGTCGGGATCGGCATGGACGACAGTGCTGTCTATCGCACCGCCGACGCGGCCGCCGCGGCGAAACTGTCCGCCGCGACCGTCGCGGAGACCCTCGCCACCGAAGGCTGGAAGGGCGCGCCCGCCCCGGACGGCGTTCCCGGCGCCGCCTGCTGGACCGACGCCGATGCTCTGCAGTGGGCCTGCCTGGTATCCAGCGGCCGCCACGTCGCGCAGATCTGGGCGAGGTCACAGGGCGAAGCACACTCGCTGACCGGCGAACAGCACCGTGCGTTGGCAGCGGCGAAATAGCTGACCCGTCGATCGCGCGGATCGCCGCGCCTGGCAGGCTGATGGATCCACTCGAAGAAGGAGATTCATGACGGCCAGACGAACCGGTCCATTCGCTATCGGGGACCGCGTGCAGCTGACCGACGGTAAGGGACGCCTGTTCACGGTGGTGCTGGAAGAGGGTAAGGAATTCCATACCCATCGCGGCGGCATCAAGCACGACGACCTCATCGGCAAGGACGAGGGCACCGTGGCGAAGTCGGTCAACGGCACCCCGTACCTGGCCCTTCGTCCGTTGCTCACCGACTACGTGTTGTCGATGCCACGCGGTGCGGCCGTCATCTATCCCAAGGACGCCGCCCAGATCGTGCACGAGGGTGACGTTTTCCCGGGTGCGCGGGTGCTGGAAGCCGGCGCCGGTTCGGGCGCGCTGACCTGTTCGCTGTTGCGCGCGGTCGGGCCCGAGGGCGAGGTGATCTCCTACGAGATCCGCGACGACCATGCCGAACACGCCGTCCGCAATGTGGAGACCTTCTTCGGTGAGCGCCCGCCGAACTGGTCGATCACCATCGCCGACGTGGCGAAGTACGAGGGCGCGCAGGTCGACCGTGTCGTGCTCGACATGCTCGCGCCGTGGGATGCGTTGCCCGCGGTGTCGAAGGCCCTGGTTCCCGGCGGTGTGCTGGTGGTCTATGTCGCCACCGTCACTCAGCTGTCCAAGGTTGTCGAGGCGCTGCGTGAGCAGGAATGCTGGACCGAACCGCGTTCGTGGGAGTCGATGGTGCGTGGTTGGCACGTCGTCGGTCTGGCCGTGCGCCCGGAGCATCGCATGCAGGGCCACACCGCGTTCCTGGTGAGCGCGCGGCGCCTGGCCGAGGGCACCGTCACGCCCAAGCCGCAGCGGCGTCCGTCCAAGGGCTGATTACCCACGGGTGAGCAGGCGGGCGGCGAGCAGTGCGGCCGCCGCGCCTGCGAACCAGGTCCAACCGTCGACGGTGAGGCCCCATCGGGTAGCCGCCAGGATCGCGAGCCCGGCCGCGATCACGGCGAGCACGGTGGCGGCCGACCGGACACCGCGCACCGCGGCAACCGGTCCGTCCCACCAGGGCAGCGCAGTGTTCTCCAGGCCGCGTAGGGCGAGGAACAAGGCGCCGGTGAGCGCGCCGGTCGCGGCGAGCTGCACCGCTGTGAGCAGCCAGAACCCGGGCTCGGTCGGCGCGGCGCGGTCGACTCCCGCGAGGTGGCTGAGCACGAGCACGGTGAGCAGCGCGGGCATGTGCCACAGGTACAGCGTCATGGCGCCGGTGTTGCCGATGACCGTCAACCACCAGACCCGTGGGCGCGCGGCGAGACGTCGCAGCCAGGGCGCGACGGCGACGGCGGCGCAGCACAGCACCACCGCGTGCCCGGCCAGCAGCAGCGAGGGCGGTGCCAGGTTCGACAGCCGCTGACCCGGCACGGTGACCAGGCTTACCTCGTACGGGCCGACCAGGACCAGCAGCACATCGACGGCCAGGACCACGCAGGCGAGCACTGCCGCGGTCCGCCGGGACAGCAGCCCGCGCAGATAACCGATCCCGAGCACCGCGGGCACCAGCCACACGATGAAATTCAGATAGCCGAGTTCCTTCGGTCCACCGGTGAGCCGCACCGCGTCGACGACCGCCGTGCCGACCACGATCACCGCGACTACGCCGAACATCCGGCGACCACTGGTGACCTGTGCCGCGAGCAACGGCACGAACGCCAGCACCGCCAGATACATCCCGAGAAACCACAGCAGCTGCACGCTCGTCACCGCGAGCGGACGGTGCCATCCCGGCGCGAGCACGAGATCGGCCACCGCCAGCAGCACCGCCGAGGCGCCGACGAAGTATCCGAGCGGTCGCACCAGCCGCTGGGTGCGCCGGAAAAGCCAAGCGCCCCACGATGTCCCGGGCCTGAGGCCGCGCGCACCCGCGGCCACGCCCGCGAAGAAGAACAGCGGGAGTACCTGCAGAATCCAGGTGAGCGGCTGCAGCATCGGCAGTTCGGCGAGCACGTTGCCGAAATGCACCGCGGTGCCCGACACCGTCACGGTCAGCATCAGGCAGTGGCCCGCGACGACCACCACCAGCGACGAGATACGCAGCAGGTCCAGGAACCGATCACGATCGGCTGGGGTGTTCGCGGCGACCACCGCGACGCTGGGCACAACACTCATGGCACCGACGATCGCAGAATTCGCGCCACGAACACAGCGCGGAACTACCCCGGCCCCCTCCGTGGAACTACTCGAGATCGAGGGTGCGAGCTTGCGTATCGAACGGTGAACCGTCGGCAGGCACGGGAATTCGCAGGTGCCTGCGTATTCCTTGGTCGCCGGTGGATCCCTCTCCGATGATGGGCAGCAGCGGCGACTGAGGTCTCACGTCGGCATGAGTGATCTTGGTGCCTACGCGCCTCGCAGAGCGATCACACGGCCCCGGTGGTACTCGCGGACCATCTCGGTGATGCCGAACGATCAGGCGGGCGTGCAGGGGGCCTGTGCGAAGCCGAGCAGCAGGCAGCCGCTGGCGTCGGAGAGCTTCCACGTGCCGCCGTCGCGCTGCCAGGTGACCGGGAACGCGGGTGCCGTGCCGTGCGGTGAGGTGATCGTCACATCGGCGGTGGCGGTGTCGCCGCTGGTCACGACGTTGTCGACGGCGAAAGTCAGGGTGTAGCCGGCCAGCATGCCGTTCATCTGATCGATGTTGGCCTTGTGCGAATCGCCGTTGACGATCAGTTTCGCCTTGTCGTCGGTCGACAGTGCCGGATCGGCGAACTCGAGCAGCGTCGCCTTCAGGGAATCGGCGGTGGGGGCGGCGGCGTTGTCATCCGAAGGTGCCGGAGTTGCCGAAAGGCTGGACGGAGCGACCGCGATACTGGTACTGCTCGTGGTGGCATTCGTCGAGGAATCGTCGGAGTCGCCGCAACCGGTCAGTCCGACGGTGAGGGCGAGCGCCGCCGCGGCGGTGGCGACGGTGACACGGATCGTGCGGGGAGGAAGGAGCATGTTCAGCAACCTTTCGACTCGTGGGCGAGTGCCCCGTACGGGGTGTTAGGGGAGCCTAACAGGTGCAAATGTGTGGTTGATGTCGTACCGACCGTACAAGATGTGATCACGACGAAACCATGTCGGAAAGCGAGAACGGACCGCGCCCGGTAGCGTTGAAAGACCGGGACTGGGAGGAGCAGCATCATGAGCCCCAACGAGAATTCGGATTCGGCGGCCTGGCGAGAGCTCGAGGCGGTACGCGCCGAGTCGGCTGCTCTTCGCAGGCAACTCGCCGATTCGCCGGATCGCGCACGCGAATTGGAAGCCAGGATCGATTCGCTGACCATCCGCAACGGCAAGTTGATGGACACGCTCAAAGAAGCGCGCCAACAGCTGATCGCGCTGCGTGAGGAAGTCGATCGGCTCGGCCAGCCGCCGAGCGGCTACGGCATCGTCATCCACACGTACGAGGATCAGACGGTCGACGTCTTCACCTCCGGTCGCAAGATGCGCCTCACCTGCTCGCCCAATATCGACGCTGACGCACTGGAATACGGCCTGACCGTGCGCCTCAACGAGGCACTCACCGTCGTAGAGGCCGGGAATTTCGACGTCGTCGGCGAAATCGGCACGCTGCGTGAGATTCTCGACGACGGCAGGCGCGCCCTGGTGGTCGGCCACGCCGACGAAGAGCGAGTGGTGTGGCTGTCGGGTCCGCTGTCCAAGATCGCCGAAAACGACGACATGGCAGACCCCGATCAGCCGATTCGCAAACTGCGGCCCGGTGATTCGCTGCTGGTCGACACCAAGGCGGGCTTCGCGTTCGAGCGGGTTCCCAAGGCCGAGGTCGAAGACCTTGTGCTGGAAGAGGTTCCCGATGTCGACTACACCGATATCGGTGGGCTCGGCCGTCAGATCGAGCAGATCCGCGACGCGGTGGAACTGCCGTTCCTGCACAAGGATCTGTTCCGCGAGTACGCGCTTCGCCCGCCCAAGGGTGTGCTGCTCTACGGTCCGCCCGGGTGCGGTAAGACCCTGATCGCCAAGGCGGTGGCCAACTCCCTCGCCAAGAAGATCGCCGAATCGCGTGGTCAGGATGCCAAGGAAGCCAAGTCGTTCTTCCTCAACATCAAGGGCCCCGAGCTGCTCAACAAGTTCGTCGGCGAGACCGAGCGCCACATTCGCATCATCTTCCAGCGGGCGCGGGAGAAGGCCTCCGAGGGCACCCCGGTGATCGTGTTCTTCGACGAGATGGACTCGATCTTCCGTACCCGTGGCTCCGGTGTCTCCTCCGATGTGGAGACCACCGTTGTGCCGCAGCTGCTTTCGGAGATCGACGGTGTGGAGGGGCTCGAGAACGTCATCGTGATCGGTGCGTCCAACCGCGAGGACATGATCGACCCCGCGATCCTGCGGCCCGGTCGTCTCGATGTGAAGATCAAGATCGAGCGCCCCGACGCGGAGTCGGCGCAGGACATCTTCTCGAAGTACCTCACCGAGACGCTGCCGCTGCACGAGAGCGATCTGCGCGAGTTCGACGGCGACAAGCAGGCGTGCGTCGAGGCGATGATCGAGAAGGTCGTCGAGCGGATGTACGCCGAGAGCGACGACAACCGGTTCCTGGAGGTCACCTACGCCAACGGTGACAAGGAAGTCCTGTACTTCAAGGACTTCAACTCCGGCGCGATGATCCAGAACATCGTCGACCGCGCGAAGAAGTACGCGATCAAGTCGGTGCTCGACACGGGTAACCCGGGTCTGCGGATCCAGCACCTGTTCGATTCGATCGTCGACGAGTTCGCCGAGAACGAGGACCTGCCCAACACCACCAATCCCGATGACTGGGCACGGATCTCGGGCAAGAAGGGCGAGCGGATCGTCTACATCCGCACGCTCGTCACGGGCAAGAACGCCTCGGCCAGCCGGGCGATCGACACCGAGTCCAACACGGGTCAGTACCTGTAGCACTCACCATCGAAGGCCGCGTTCCTGGGCGAACGCGGCCTTCGTGGTTCTGTTCAGATCTTTTTCACCGAAACGCTGCGCGGAATGAAGTGAATAGGGCACGCTTCACTTGTTCGTTTCACCTGATGAGGACTACCGAGGAGCGTTGTCATGGCCGGTTCCGCCGCTGAATTGCTGACCGAGATCATCCTGCAGACTGTTCAGAATCTGTTCAGTTCGATCAGCGCCGGCTGATCCACCCAGCCGTACGACGAGGGCCGCGTCTCCCGCACCGGGAGATGCGGCCCTCGGCCGTTGATCAGCCCTGTGCGGTGGTCACGGCGTTGAAGACCACATCGGCCACGGGGGTGCCGTCGGCGCCACCGCCCGCAACGCCCGCGTCGGCGACATTGTTGATCGCGTCAAGGCCCTCGGTGATCGTGCCGAAGGGCGTGTAGTTCGGGGGCAGCTGGGTGTCGCGGTAGACCAGGAAGAACTGGCTGCCGTTGGTGCCGGGGCCCGCGTTGGCCATCGCGACGGTGCCCGCCGGGTAGACCGCGCCCGCGAGATTCTCGTCGCTGAACTTGTAGCCGGGGCCGCCCATGCCGGTGGCGGTGGGGTCGCCGCACTGGAGCACGAAGATGCCCTGGGTGGTGAGCCGGTGGCAGCGGGTGTGGTCGAAGTAGCCCTCGCCGGCGAGGAAGGCGAACGAGTTCACCGTGCGCGGGGCCGCGGCGGCGTCGAGCGCGATCGTGACTGTGCCGCAGGTGGTTTCGAGGGTAGCGGTGTGGCTCGCGGCGGCGTCGATGGTGAGCGCGGGTTCGGTGGGCCACTGCTTGCCGTTGGGCTCACCCGCCGCAGCCGGTGCGCAGCCGGGGATCACGGCCTGATGCTGAGGGACGGTCTGCGCGGCGGGTGCCAGCGCCACGAGGGCGGCCGCGGCGATACCGACGCCGACGAGTGCGCGAATGAACGGTCGGTCCTGCGAAATGCTGGTCACCTTGGCGGGATCTCCTCGAAAACGGGTGCTACCGGACGATGTACCGCGCATCCTGCCAGCCGCACCGGCCCGCGTGGGGACAGACCACCAGATCCGGTCGGCTCGTCGTGTGATCGACACAGAGGGTGGTCATTCGGCCGGTCGCGCCTCGGGGCTGCGCGGGTGGCGGGGAACCGAGATCGGGTCCGCTAGCGCGTCCGCAGTCGCCACAGCGTGGTGGTCTCGGCCGACCGGGCCGCGGCGAGTGGATCGTCGCGGTCGGATGCGCGTGGGTGGCGTGGGCGGGTGGTGAGCTTGTCGAGGACACGCAGACCCGCGTCGTCCAGCAGTCGCGGGATAAGGTCGACGGAGCGAAGCCCGAGGAGTTCGGCCAGGTCGGACAGCACGAGCCAGCCTTCCCCGTGGGGGGTGAGGTGCGCGCGCAGGTCGCGGGCGAACTCGGTGAGCATCGACTGATCCTCGTCGTAGACACCGCGCTCCAGGTCCGAGGTGGGGACACCCGGCAGCCAGGGCGGATTGCACACGACGAGATCGGCGCGGCCCGGCGGGTACAGGGCGGGGCCGGTGACGGTGATCGTCGTCGCGTAGCCGAGGCGTTCGGCGTTGTCCTTCGCGCAGCGCAGGGCCCGCGGATTGATATCGGTGGCGACGACCTCCGGGACCCCGCGCTTGGCGAGCAGTGCGGCCAGCACGCCGGTGCCGGTGCCGAGATCGAAAGCGGTGCGGACCTCGGGATCGAGCGGTGCGTCGGCGACGAGATCCACGTATTCGCTTCGGGTGGGCGAGAATACGCCGTACCCGGGGTAGACGCGGGCGCCGAGCGCCGGTACTTCGACACCCTGTTGCTGCCAGCGGTAGGCGCTCAGGACGCCGAGCAGTTCGGTGAAGGTGACCACGCGTGATGCGGTCGCTGGACCATAGGCCGCCTCGCAGGCGGCCGCGACATCGGGCGCCCGGCGCAGGTCGAGGTCGAAGTCCGCGTCGAGCTGGATCAGCAGACTGCCGAGAATGCTTGCGCGCGTGCGTCTTCTGACCCGCTCGTGCTCGTAGAGCGCGCTGAGGTCGCCGACAGCCGCCTTTTTCGCCGGCTTGCGATCGGCGCGGCGGCCCAGAGCCTGCAACAGCTGGCGACCGTTGTTGTAGTCGCCCTGCCACAGCAGCGCCTCACCCGCCCTGATGCGGCGGTACGCGTGATCGGCCGAGAGCCGGTCGTCGGCGGTGGTGACGGTGCGCGGCACGGGAGCGCCGTTCTCCGAATGCCAGATGGCGGTGTGCTGAATGTGGTCTTCGGTCCAAGCGATGGTGGACACGCGCTGCTCCCGGTGATCGAAGATGCTGGTGACTCGAGTACGTCGACGCCGATGTCGGTCGGTCGCTACTGCGTCGGAATGCGACCGACTGTGATGCCGAGGGCCCTGTCGAGCGCCACCACTGTTGCCTTTCCGCGGGAGGGATTCCTCATTCTGCCGCATCGGCCCAGGCCGGCGTCATCTAGGGCACGCCTTCCAGGCGCTCTTTCATCGAGGAGGCGCGACGGCGGCAGATCATCGCGCAAGTCGTCACGCAGCTGTTCGTCTCGAGCTCCGCGAGGACGATGCCGGCCGCGGGACGACGGCGGCCACGAAAGTCTTGTGGCTACGGGTCAGGATCGGCGGATGCGCCGGTAGGTCGGGGTGGCGGTGGCCGCGGCGGCGAGTTCGGCTGCGAGCCAAGCGATGTCGGTGTCGCCGAGGGCGCCCAGCGTGAGACGCAGATGGTCGCCGGCGGGCCGCTCGCCCGCCTCGAACGGGCCGCCCGGCGCGGCCTTGATGCCCGCGGCGGCGAGGCTGATCGTGGCGGCGTTCTCGTCGGAGACGGGAAGCCAGAGGTTGATGCCGTCGCCCGCGGCCACGATGACATCGTGCCGGGCGAGCGCATGGCGCAGCACGGTAGCGCGCCTGCGGTATTCGATGCGCGCGCTCGCGACGGTGGCGCGGGCACCGGCATCGTGGAGCATCGTCAGCAGCACGCGCTGCAGTAGCCGGCTGGACCATCCCGGCCCGAGCATCCGGCGTTCGACGACCGGATCGAGCAGTGCCGCGGGCCCACCCGCGACGGCCAACCGCAGATCGGCACCGTGGGACTTGGAGTAGGAGCGGATGTAGACACCGCGAGCGGGGAAGTGCGCGGCGAGCGAGCGCAGCGGAGTGGTGGCGATGCCGGCGGAGTGGTCGTCCTCGATGATCAGTGCGGGGTGCGGGCGGAGTAGAGCGGCCAGCTCGCGGACCCTGGCGGCGCCGAGGGAGGCGCCGGTCGGGTTGTTGGCGCGCGGCTGCAGGATCACCGCGCGTGGCGCCGGTCCGTCGAAGGCGCGCGCGAATTCCGCTGGCCGGAAACCGGATTCGTCGAGGCGGACGGCCACCGGGCGCGCGCCGAGGCGGGCGAGCAGATCGAGAAACGGTGGGAAGCACGGGTCTTCGACGATCACCGGATCGCCGAAGCGCACGTGGGCGGCGAGCAGCCGGTCCACCGCGTCGAGGGCGCCGTCGAGGACGGTCAGCCGTTCGCACGGCCACGGCCAGTCGGCGCGCAACGTCTCGGCGAGTGCGGGCAGCACCGCTTCGCCCAGATAGTGGGCGGAGAGATCGCCCGGCGCGGTATCGCGCGAGAGCGCGTGCAATGCGGCAGCGAGATCGGGCAGTAGCGCCGGATCGGGGGTGCCACGGGACAGGTCGACGCGAAAAGCGTTGTCGGAGTGCGAGTGCAGGCGCTGATACCGGCCGATCGGCGCCTCCTGTTGCTCCCCGACGAAGGTGCCCGCCCGTCCGCGCGCGGTGATCGCGCCGGTCGCGGCCAGCGCCCGCCACGCCTGGCTGACGGTGGCGGGGGAGACCCGGAGTTCGCGGGCCACCTCGCGCACGGTGGGCAGCCGAGTGCCCGGCGCCAGTGCTCCCGAGCGGATGCGGCGGCCGATAGCGGCGGCGATGCCGGCGGCTGTTCGTTCGTCGAGGTCCCCGGCGAAGTCCGCGGGCAGTGCGGTCGGCGAGGCTTCGGTCATTGGCCCATTCTGCGCCGGTCGTGCGCGGCCGATCGGAGGGCGCCGCCAAGGTTTACGGCACCGAAACTGTTTCCGCACTCTTGTAACACAACGGAATCAGTTGTAGGTGCAGTATAACAAAGCATGGGAATCGTCAGAGCGGCGCTCGTCCAGGCCAGCTGGACCGGTGACAAAGAATCAATGATCAAAGTTCACGAGGACTACGCACGGGAGGCGGCGGCGCAGGGCGCGCAGGTGATCTGCTTCCAGGAGTTGTTCTACGGCCCGTATTTCTGCCAGCTACAGGACGCCAAGTTCTACGAGTACGCCGAATCGGTGCCGGGTCCGACGACCGAGCGATTCGCCGCACTGGCCGCCGAGCTGAACCTGGTGATCGTGGCGCCGGTGTACGAGCGCGAGATGGACGGCCTGCTCTACAACACGGCGGCGGTGATCGACGCCGATGGTTCCTACCTGGGTAAATACCGCAAACACCACATCCCGCAGGTGACCGGATTCTGGGAGAAGTTCTACTTCAGACCCGGCAATCTCGGTTGGCCGGTATTCGACACCGCGGTCGGCAAGGTGGGCGTCTATATCTGTTACGACCGGCATTTCCCGGAGGGCTGGCGCGCGCTCGGCCTCGCGGGCGCGGAAATCGTGTTCAATCCGTCGGCGACGTCGAGGGGGCTTTCCAGTTATCTGTGGAAACTCGAGCAGCCCGCCTCGGCGGTGGCCAACGAGTATTACGTCGGCGCGATCAACCGGGTCGGTATCGAGAGCGAATACGGCGACGACGACTTCTACGGTACGAGCTATTTCGTCGATCCCGAGGGGAAGTTCGTCGGCGAGGTCGCCTCCGATACCTCGCCGGAATTGGTTGTTCGTGATCTTGATATGGATCTGATCAAAACCGTGCGTGAGCGATGGGCCTTCTATCGCGACCGTCGCCCGGATGCCTACGGACCGTTGGTGACCCCCTGATGCGTACCTTCATCCACGGCGGGACGGTGGTGAGCGCCACCGGGTCCCAGCTCCTCGACGTGCTGATCGAGAACGAGACGATTGTCGCTGTCCTGCAACCGGGTTCGACCGCGCTCGGGGCCGATCTGGCCGCCGACGCCGATACCGTGATCGACGCGACCGGCAAGTACGTGATCCCCGGCGGCGTCGACGGGCACACGCACATGCAGCTGCCGTTCGGCGGTACCGAGGCCAGTGACACCTTCGAGACCGGAACAAGGGCCGCGGCCTGGGGCGGCACGACCACGATCGTCGACTTCGCCGTGCAGAAACCGGGCCAGCGGGTGCAGGACACCCTCGCCGAATGGCATGCCAAGGCGGCCGGGCTGTGCGCGATCGACTACGGGTTCCACCAGATCATCGGCGATGTCAACGACGAATCCCTCAAGGGGATGAGCGAACTCGTCAGCGAGGGTGTCACCAGCTTCAAACTGTTCATGGCCTATCCGGGTGTCTTCTACTCCGACGACGGCCAGATCCTGCGTGCCATGCAGTCCGCGGGCGACCTCGGCGCCCTGATGATGATGCACGCGGAGAACGGCATCGCCATCGACGTCCTCGTCGAACAGGCCATCGCGCGCGGCGACACCTCGCCCTATTTCCACGGCACCAGCCGCCCGTGGCAGATGGAAGCCGAGGCCACCCATCGCGCGATCATGTTGGCGCAGTTGACCGGTGCTCCGCTGTATGTGGTGCACGTCTCGGCCAAGCAGGCGATGGAACAGATCGTGACGGCACGCGACAACGGGCGCAACGTCTTCGCCGAAACATGTCCGCAGTACCTGTACCTCTCGCTCGAAGAGCAGTTGGGCGCACCGGGTTTCGAGGGTGCCAAGTGGGTCTGCTCGACGCCGCTGCGCTCGCGCGCCGAGGGCCATCAGGACGAGTTGTGGCGCTACATCCGCACCGGTGATGTCACCGCGGTGAGCACCGATCACTGCCCGTTCTGCATGAAGGACCAGAAAGAGCTCGGCGTGGGCGATTTCAGCAAGATCCCGAACGGGATCGGCGGTGTCGAGCACCGGATGGACCTGCTGTTCCAGGGCGTCAAGGACGGGCGGATCTCCCTCGAACGGTGGGTGGAGGTCTGCTGCACCAACCCGGCCCGGATGTTCGGCATGTACCCGCGCAAGGGCGTGATCAGTCCGGGTGCCGATGCCGATGTCGTGATCTACGACCCCAACGGGCACACCAGCATCGGCCTCGGCAAGACCCACCACATGAACATGGACCATTCCGCGTGGGAGGGCTTCGAGATCGACGGACATGTCGACACGGTCCTGTCCCGCGGCCGGGTGATCGTCGACGACGGCGCCTACCACGGTCGCGCCGGGCACGGCCGGTTCGTCCGCCGCGGCCTGTCACAGAACCTTCTGTAGCACCTATCGCCGAAACGGAGAGTGCCGATGGACATCGGTGTCGTCCTGCAGTGCACACCACCCGCGTCGCGGGTGATCGAACTGGCCAGAGTGGCCGAGACCCACGGGTTCTCGCATGTGTGGACCTTCGACTCGCACCTGCTCTGGCAGGAGCCCTACGTGATCTACAGCCAGATCCTGGCCGCCACCCGCAAGGTGATCGTGGGCCCCATGGTCACCAACCCGGCCACCCGGGACCAGACGGTGACCGCGTCCACCTTCGCCACGCTCAACGACATGTTCGGCAACCGCACGATCTGCGGCATCGGTCGCGGCGACTCGGCGATCCGCACCCTCGGCGGCAAGCCGACGACGCTGGCGACGCTGCGCGAATCGGTCGAGGTGATCAGGGAACTCGGCAACGGCCGCAGTGCCCGGATCGGCGACACCGAGGTGCGCTTTCCGTGGGCCGCCGACTCGCGGCTCGAGGTGTGGGTGGCCGGGTACGGGCCGAAGGCGCTCGAATTGACCGGGCAGGTCGCCGACGGGTTCATCCTGCAACTCGCCGACCCCGACATCACCGCCTGGACCATCGCCAAGGTGCGTGCGGCGGCCGAGGCGGCGGGCCGTGATCCGCTCTCGGTGAAGATCTGTGTCGCCGCGCCCGCCTACGTGACCGACGGATCGGCAGCCGCGTTGGCGCACGCTCGCGACCAATGCCGCTGGTTCGGCGGCATGGTCGGCAACCACGTCGCCGACCTCGTTGCGAAATACGGTGCGGGCGGCGATGTTCCGGCGGCGTTGACCGACTACATCGCGGGCAGGCAGGGCTACGACTACAACCAGCACGGGCGAGCGGGCAATACGCACGCCGACTTCGTGCCCGACGAGATCGTCGACCGGTTCTGCCTGATCGGCACCCCCGACCAGCAGCTCGCCCGGTTGTGGGAGCTCGAGCAGCTCGGCGTCGGCCAATTCGCGGTGTATCTGCAGCACGACGCCAAGACCGCCACGCTCGAGGCCTATGGCGAGCAGATTCTGCCGCGGCTGAATCAGCAGGTCACCGCGACGCGAGCGGCTGGTCTGTCATGACCGCCGAGCTCGCGCTGGTAGGGGCTTCGAACACCGGCGCGCACAGTATCGCCGCGACGCTCGCCGGGCAACGGCGAGTGGACCGCAGGGTGGGAGTGCGTCGGTGACTACGGCAACCATCGATCCGGCGACAGCTGTTGTCCCGCAGAAGATCCGAGCCTCCACACCCGGTCGGACGCGGTTGCTGCGCGCGGTCTACGCGGTGAGTGCGTTCGTGCTCGTGGCGGTGATCTGGGAGCTGGTGAAGGTGCTGGTGCCCGCCGACGGCGTGAGCATCGCGGGCACCCGAATACTTCCCCGCACGAGCGACGGCGCGCTCCCCCATGTCTGGGCAGTGTTTACCGTGCTCGGCGATGCGGACGGCAAGGGCACCGTCGGTGAAACACTGCTGCGCACCGGGGTGTTCACCTTGGGTCTGTCGTTGCTCGCGCTGCTACTCGGCGCCGTGGTCGGTGTGGCACTGGCGGTCGCGATGCAGCGGTTCGGCTGGCTCGAACGCGGGCTGCTGCCGTATGTGGTGCTCTCGCAGACAGTTCCGCTGATCGCGCTCGCCCCGCTGGTGGCGGCATGGGGCGGCAAACTGTCCATCGGCGGTGAGCCGTGGCGGCCGTGGATGAGCATCGTCGTGATCGCGGCCTATCTCGCCTTCTTTCCCATCGCCATCGGGATGCTGCGCGGATTGCAGACTCCGTCGGCGGCCTCGGTCGAGTTGATGCGTAGCTGCTCGGCCGGATGGTGGGCGACGTTGACGCGCTTGCGGTTTCCCGCCGCGGTTCCCTCGCTGATTCCCGCGCTGCGGCTGGCCGCCGCGGCTGCGGTGATCGGTGCGGTCGTCGCCGAGATCTCCACCGGCACGGCGGGCGGGATCGGGCGACAGATCATCGTGTTCTCCCAGCAGGCCACCGGCGATTCGGCCCGGCTGTACGCCGCTGTCCTCGCCGCCGCGCTGCTCGGCGTCGTCCTCACCGCGCTGGTCGGTCTGGTGGAGCTGGCACTGCGCCGCTACAGCCACCCGCCCGGCACCGGCACATCGAGCGAGGGCTGATGAGCGCCGTCGAAACACTCTCCACGACAACGTTTCAGGAAGAAGTACCCATGACCACCTCAGTCACCGAACCCGGCAGTCCGGTGTCGTCGGCCTCGGCAGCGGTAGAGCTGAGCCACGTAGGCAAGACGTTCGCCGCCGGTGCGGTGACAGCGCTGTCGGATGTCTCGCTCACGGTCGACGCGGGCGAATTCGTCTCGCTCATCGGACCGTCGGGCTGTGGCAAGTCCACCCTGCTGCGGATCGTCGCCGACCTCGAGACGCCGAGCAGCGGCACTGCCCGCGTGCACGGCAAGCCCGCGCGTCAGGCGCGGGTCGACCAGGACTACGGCATCGCGTTCCAGCAAGCCGGACTGCTCGAATGGCGCACTGTCGCGGCCAATGTCGAACTGCCCCTGGAGTTGCACAAGGTGCCCAAGGCGCAGCGCAAGGCACGCAGTGCCGAACTGCTCGCCATGGCGGGGCTCAGCGAGTTCGCCGACCGCTATCCGGCCGAACTGTCCGGCGGCATGCAGCAACGCGTCGCGATCGCCCGTGCCCTGGCCCGTAAACCGTCGCTGCTGCTGATGGACGAACCGTTCGGTGCGCTCGACGAGATGACCAGAGAACGCATGCAGGGCGAATTGCTGCGCATCGCGGGGGAGACCGGCGCCGCCGTCGTATTCGTCACCCACTCGATTCCCGAGGCGGTGTACCTGTCGGACCGGGTGGTGGTGCTGTCCGCACGACCCGGCCGGATCAGCGACATCGTGGCGACCGGTGGTTGGGATCGCGAGGCGGGCACCGATGTTCGGGCTTCCGCGGAGTTCTTCGCCGCCGTCGCCGCGGTGCGCGCGGCGCTACGGGGCGGGCACGACGACACCGCCGTGGCCGGCCGGGATCTGCGATGAAAACGTGGCTGCCGCCGGTGCTGGTCGGTGTCGTGGTCCTCGCGCTGTGGCAGGTGCTCACCGTGGTGGCGGGCGTGCCCTCGTTCCTGCTGCCTGCACCCAGCGCGATCGCCACCCAGTTCGGCGAGAACGCGGGCCGGATCCTGGATGCCTCCCTCGCCACGGGCACGAACGCGCTGATCGGGTTCGTCGCGGGGACGGTGCTCGGCGTGGTCGCCGCCGTGCTCGCGGTGCGGTTCGCGCTGATCGACGGGTTGCTCACCCCGTTGGCCGCGGCCGCCGCCGCGGTGCCGATCGTGGCGCTGGCACCGCTGCTGAACTCGATGTACTCGACGACCACCGAGACGCCGCGACGGCTCGTCGTCACCATCGTCGTGTTCTTCCCGGTCTTCGTCAGCACCGCACGGGGGTTGCGTCAGGTGCCCAAGGTGCAGGCCGACCTGATGACCTCCTACGCCGCGTCGGGCTGGCAGATCACCCGCACCGTGCGCCTGCCCGCCGCGCTGCCGCACCTGTTCACGGGTTTGCGGATCGCCGCGCCCGGCGCGGTGATCGCGGCCATCATCGCCGAATACTTCGGCGGCCTGCAGAACGGACTCGGTAGCCGGATCACCTCCGCCGCGGCCAATACCGCCTATCCGCGGGCCTGGGCCTATGTCGTCGGCGCGATGTGCGTCGGACTCGTTTTCCTGGCCGCCGTCCTGCTGCTCGAACAACTCACCCGCCGACCCCGAACCCCGCTGCTGTCCACGATCCGATGAGGGAGATCCATCCATGAGCAAGACCGCACTCCGGCTGCGCACCGCGGTGGCGCTGGCCGCCGTAGCCGCCGCCGCGCTGACCGGCTGTAGTACCACCGACAGTGACTCCGAGACCACCGCCGACGGCCTCACCAAGGTGACCTTGCAGCTGCAATGGTTCAAGCAGGGGCAGTTCGCGGGCTACCTGGCCGCCGTGGACTAGGGGTTCTACAAGGAACAGGGCCTGTCGGTCGAAATCCTCGACGGTGGCACCGACATCGTCCCGCAGACCGTGCTCGCCCAGGGCCAGGCCGACTACGCGGTCGCGTGGGTGCCCAAGGCCCTCGCCTCGCGCGAGGCAGGCGCCGGGATCACCGAGATCGCGCAGATCTTCCAGAGATCGGGCACCAAGCAGGTGTCGTTCAAGGCCGACAATATCGCCGGGCCCGCCGCGCTCCGCGGCAAGACCGTCGGAAACTGGGGCTACGGCAACGAATTCGAGCTCTTCGCCGGGATGACGAAGGCCGGTATCGACCCGGCCAAGGACGTGAAACTGGTCCAGCAGCAGTTCGACATGAACGCCTTCCTCGCCAAGGACATCGCCGCCGCCCAGGCCATGTCCTACAACGAGTACGCCCAGCTGCTCGAAACGAAGAACCCGGCGACCGGAAAGCTCTACACCGCAGACGATTTCAGCACCATCGACTGGAACGACGAAGGTGTGGCCATGCTGCAGGACGCCCTGTGGGCCAACACCGAGAAGCTGAAGGACAGCAAGTACCAGGATCAGACGGTGAAGTTCCTGACCGCCTCGCTCAAAGGCTGGGCCTTCTGCCGTGACAATCTCGACAAGTGCCGCGACATCACCGTCGCCGCAGGCGCCACCCTCGGTGCGGGACACCAGCAGTGGCAGATCAACGAGGTGAACAAGCTGATCTGGCCCTCACCCGCCGGCATCGGCACCATCGACAAGACGGCGTGGGATCGCACGGTGTCGATCGCCAAGAACACCAAGAACGCCGAGGGCGCGACGGTTCTCACCAAGGACCCCGACGCCGACGCCTACACCACCGAGTACGTCACCAAGGCTCTCGACCAGTTGAAAGCCGCGGGCGTCGACGTCACGGGTGCGAGCTACCAGCCCGCGCAGGTCACCCCGACCGAGGGCGGTAAGTAACAGCTCACACACGACGGTCCATCGGGATGCCGATGGGCCGTCGCCGTGTGCTCAGCGCGGGGTCAGCCCGATGACGACGCCGCCCTGCTGCCAGGTCTGGTAGATATCGGCCTTGGACGGTTCGCCGTCGGCGAGGTAACCGATGCCGTTGAATTTCGCGTTCTGCTTGTTGTCCCGTGCGATCACCGCGAACAGCTCGATGACGTCCTGCTCGTCGGTGTACACCGTGGCGGTGAACGTTTCGGGCGCGCTGCCACGCGACACCCGCACCTGCGCGCCGCCCTGCAGATTCTTCACCCAAGGGCGCAGCGCGGTGCCGATCAGCAAGGCGCCGTCGTGCACGGTGTAGGCCACCGGGACGTCGTAGACCACGCCGGATTTGCGGCCGACGACGTGCAGGGTGGCGAGATGTTTGCCGACGATGCCGGACAGGAACGGCACCTTCAGCAGGCTGCGGATGAGGGTATTGACCTTGGCCTGATAGGAGCGGATCGGTTCCGGCCCGGTGGTGGTCGGTGTGCCGTAAGGATTCTCGGGGGATGCGGTGTCGCTCATGGTTCAAGTATCGCCACGTGCGCTGGTGCCCGCACGGCACGTGACTACGCTGCCGATATGACATCTGGGCAGACCGAGATCTGGCACAACCCGCGCTGCACGAAGAGCCGCAACGCCACCGCGCACCTCGACGAGACCGGCGTGGAGTACACCGTGCGCCGTTACCTCGACGATCCGCCGACGGTCGAGGAGTTGCGGGCGGTGCTGGCGCGTCTCGGTGCCGAGCCGTGGGACATCACCCGCACAAGCGAGCAGATCGCCAAGGATCTCGGGATGGCCGGGTGGGGTCGTGCCGAGACGGATCGGGAGCAGTGGCTGGCCGCGCTGGCACAGCATCCGAAGCTGATCCAGCGGCCGATCGTGCTCACCGCCGACGGTGGCGCGGTGGTGGCCCGCGACGAGGAATCGCTGCGCAGCCTGGACTGATCGCGGCGGTTGCTCGACGCTGAGTCAGGGTCGGCGGCCGTCGGCTCCGGTGAGCAGGCCGTCCAGGACGACCCGGGTGTCGGGAACGAAGGGCCACGCCGGATCACGCAGGTGCGCACGCAGTTCGGCATCGGTCCACCACCAGCCGTCCGCGATCTCGGACGGCTGGTGGACGATCGGACCGTCGCAGCGGTACTCGTAACCGAACAGGTGGCAGCGCAATGCGCGGCCGTCCCAGGCGCCGTCCCAGGATGCGGTGGCGCGCAACGGAAGTACCGTGCCCGCGGGGACAACGATGCCGAGTTCCTCGCGGAGTTCGCGGATCGCGGTGTCGGACGGGTCCTCGCCCGCGTCGACCACGCCGCCCGCCAGGCAGTCGTGCATGCCGGCGAAGACGAGTTTGCTGTCGGTGCGCCGATGGACGTACACCCGATTGCCATCGGCCGACCGCACCAGCACACCCGCGCTGGCATGCCACAGTCCCTCGCGATAGACGGTGCCTCGATCGGCCTCGCCGATCACCAGCCCCGCGGCATCGTAGACGGCGAGCAGTTCGGCCTCCGGATTCGCTGACACCGCCCGAGGGTAACCGCCGGTGGCGCTGACGGGCGCGCGCCAACCGGCCGCGAGCGTGGGGGCGCAGCACCGGCCCCCACCGACCTGGTCCGGCCCCGCACCCCGGCGCCGATTCACCGTTTCCGGCGCTGTGGCTTCACCCCCGGTCGCGGTGCGGAGGCTCGGGCCGCCGTGGTGACCAGCGCCTTCTGCACGGATTCCTCGGCGGCGAGGGTGCGGTGGATCAGGTATTGCTGCCCGCACGTCCACAGGGCATTGGTGGCGAAATAGGTGAGCACGACGACCGGCAGGATGGCACCGCCGATGAGCGCACCCGCCGGGAACACCCACAGTGACAGGTTGCGCATGATCGTGGCCGTGCTGTTGTCCCCGACCGCCGGGGTGAGCCGGGCCGTGAAGTGCGTGGCGAGGGCGGCGATCAGCACCAGCGGGATGGCGAGGACGGCGACCGCGACGAAAACCTCGCCCGCGCCGCTGAGGGTCGCCGAGAGTGGTGCGCCGAACAGCCGGGCATCGAGGAACGCGCGGACCTCGGGCGCGCCGAACAGGTAGTTCGCGGTGGCGCTGTTGACCTCGACCGGCAGCGGGGTGTCCGTCGCAGTGAACGGGCCGACCGCGTAGGTGCCGGTTCGGTCGAACGAGCGCAGCACATGGAACAGACCGAGGAAGACGAGTCCCTGGGCGATCAGCGGGACGAATCCGGCGAACATGCTGACGTTGTGCTCGCGATGGAGCAGCCGGATCTGCTCGGCCTGGGCGCGCGGGTCGTCGCGGTGGGTGCGGCGAATGGTGTCCATCTGCGGTTGCAGTGAACGCAGGACTTTCTGGGACCGGGCTTGTCGAAGTGCGGTGCGCACGAGTAGCGCGCGGACGGTGACGACCAGCGCGACTACGGCGAGTAGCCACGCGAGACCGCTGGCGGGGCCCAGTGGAATCGCGAAGAGTTGGTGCCAGCACCACAGGACCGCGGACACGGGAAAATAGACGAAATCGAGCATGACGGGACGACCTGTCCGTGCAGCGTGCGCGAACGCACGAAAGGGGGAGTGGGATCACGAATTCCGACAGGCGGCGCCGACGGCGCGGCACCTGTCAGTGGTGATCGATCCCCGGAGCTCGTGGACGTGGACGACCGGCGGCATCCGGATTGCTCTGTCGCAGAAAGGAACCGCGCAATCGGCGCTGTGCCGACCGCGGTGGACCCGCACACGCGACTCGAACCGGCGGCTGACTGCGGCCGGTGACCGCGACCAGCGCGCACACCATCGCGGCGGCGACGGCACCGAACGCGAGCATGCGCGTGGTCTCACCGCCGGGCGTGGAGATGAGCACGAAGGCGGGCAGCACGCACGCGAGAACCGCGTACGCCATCACCATCGCCCGTGCCTGCATGCCACCGAGCATACCGGCGCAGGGAGGTGGCGGTGCGTGCATGCCGAGTTCGGTGAGCATTAGGTGTTACAGCGTGTATCACGCAAATTAGTGGAACGCTGTGTAACAGTCAATATCGACACGGGTATCGTGAGCACTGTGACTGCACCATCCGCGCACGCCGATCAGACCGCCGCCGACGGTCGCGCCACCCGCTGGCACGGCCATAAAGAGCGCCGCCGTGCGGAGATGATCGACGCCGCCATCGAGGTGATCGAGGAACACGGTCTCGAGATCTCGGTGCAGTTGATCGCCGAGCATCTGGCACTGCCGCGCCCGGTGGTCTACCGCCATGTCGGTGGCCGGGCCGAACTCGACGCGCTGTCGCGGCAGCGGATCCTGGAACTGCTGCTCGCGGAGTTGCTGCCCGCCCTGGAGTCCGACGGCACCCTCAAAGACGCCGTGCGCGGCGCCATCGCCACCTACCTCGGCTGGATCGAACGCCACCCGAACCTGCACCGCTTCCTCGGTGACGCGACACCACAGGGCGCGCCGAGTCTCAGCGGCGCGGGCCGCGCGGTGGGTGGACAGCTCGCCGACATCTTCGCGGCCACCCTGGCCCGGTTCGGTATCGACCCGGCGCGCGGGCGGCCGATGGCGTTCGGCCTGGTCGGTCTCGTCGACGGTGTGGTGGCGAATTGGCGTGCGGATCCGGAGCCGGTGCTCACCACCGAGCAGGTGCAGGGCATTCTGACCGAGTCGGTGCTGTCGCTGTTCGAGGGCAATGCCCGCAGTCTCGGCGTTCCACTGCAACGGGATTCGCTGGTCGCCGACCTGCTCATCGCGCCGGACGCGGCACCGCCGCCCGCTGAGCGACTGCGCTGACTCACCCGGCGAGTGCGCGATAGGTTCGATTCCACAGCCACTCCACCGGTCCGCGCTCGAACCTGCGCAACCACAGGTGGGCGAAGGTGATGATGGCGGCGGCGACGAGCAGGTAGATCGCCACGGTGAACGGCACCCTCGCCGAATCCGATACGCGCGCCGCGAGCCCGAAACCCCATCCGTAGCACAGCATTCCGGCGATCAGGTTCTGCAGGATATAGCAGCTGAGGGCGGTGCGGCCGACTTCGCTCAGTCGCTCGCCCGCGAACCCGATCTGCGGCCTGCGCAGGTAGAACTCGGCGACCGCCGCCAAGATTCCGAGGGCGACGAACGGTGCCGTCCCATACCGCGTGAAGAGGATGAAGTCGCCGCCGCCCGCGATGCCGACCGCCAGATCCAGCGGCGCGGCCACCGCGAACCCGACCACCATGAGCCACCGGCGAATTCGTGCGCCCTCGGGTCCGAAGACGCCCGCTCGGAACAGTCGCGCGCCGACCAGGAACAGGGCGATCGACATCGGGAACAGGAAGATCGTCTCCAGCCGGAAGATCAGCGCGTGGTCGAGCCGGAACAGCACCAGATCCCAGAAGGAGCCGTCGGCGTAGGGATTCGGGTCGAGCGGTGCCGAGTCGGCGCTGTCCTGCTGTGGTGCGAAAGCCAACGCGGCCGCGATCAACGTCAACATCGTCACGTGCACCGAGGCGGCGATGGTCAGCCAACGTCGTTGTGCCCGTTCGCTTGTCGCGAGAACGTACGCGACGACGAGGCCGGTCAGCGCGTAACCCATCAGGACGTCGAACTCCGCGACGAGTAGAAAGTTCAGTAGGCCGTCCAGCAGCAGTAGTCCCGCGCGGTAGGGGTATTTGCCGGGCCATGGCCGACCTCCCCGCTGCGCCGAACCCTGCTGGATGGCCAGCCCGATCCCGAACATCACCGTCAGCAGTCCGAGGAATTTGCCCTGCGCGAGCTGCTGGAGTACCCGTTCGGACCACATCCAGGCGTTCTCCGGTGTCGCACCGAGCTCGTCGAGGTAGCCGATCATGCCCGCCGAACTGGTGAAGATCCAGATATTGGTACCGAGGGTGCCCAGGATCGCGATGCCGCGCAGCACATCCAGCGCGATCATGCGAGCGGGCCGGGGCGCGGCGGGCGCTTCGGTGGCGGGGGCGACGGCGTCGGTCATGCACCGAGTATCGGCGCGACTACCTGCCCAGTGGATCGCTCGCGAGGACCATTTCGTGGTCCCCCGCTTGGGGGACGTCGCGGACCTCCAGCAGCCCCGCTGGGCCGAGATGCGGGTGCGGGTCGGGCGCGTCGCCTAGGCTCGTCAGCATGCAGCGCATCATCGGAATCGAGGTCGAATACGGCATCTCGACCCCCACGGAGCCGACGGCCAACCCGATCCTCACCTCCACGCAGGCCGTTCTCGCCTACGCCGCCGCCGCGGGAGTGCCGCGAGCCAAGCGGACCCGGTGGGACTACGAGGTGGAATCCCCGCTGCGTGACGCGCGTGGATTCGACCTGAGCCGGATGAGCGGGCCCGCGCCGGTCATCGACGCCGACGAGGTCGGCGCGGCGAACATGATCCTCACCAACGGCGCCCGGCTCTACGTCGACCACGCTCACCCGGAGTACTCCGCACCCGAGGTCGTCGACCCGCTCGACGCGGTCATCTGGGACAAAGCGGGCGAGCGGGTGATGGAGGCGGCCGCCCGGCATGCCTCGAGCGTGCCAGGAGCGCCCCGGCTGCAGCTGTACAAGAACAATGTCGACGGCAAGGGCGCATCCTACGGCACCCACGAGAACTACCTGATGAGCCGTGACACCCCGTTCAGCCACATCATCGCGGGCCTGACGCCGTTCTTCGTCTCCCGCCAGGTGATCTGCGGTGCAGGCCGGGTCGGCATCGGCCAGTCCGGTGACCACGCCGGTTTCCAGCTGTCCCAGCGTGCCGACTACATCGAGGTCGAGGTCGGCCTGGAGACCACGCTCAAGCGCGGCATCATCAACACCCGCGACGAGCCGCACGCCGACGCCGACAAATACCGGCGACTACACGTGATCATCGGCGACGCCAATCTCGCCGAGATGTCGACCTATCTCAAGGTCGGCACCACGGCGCTGGTGCTCGACATGATCGAAGGGGGCGAGGACCTCTCGGAGTTCCAGCTGGCCCGCCCGGTCACCGCCGTGCACCAGATCAGCCACGACCCGACGCTGCGCGCCACCGTCGCCCTTGTCGACGGCCGCGAGCTGACCGGCCTTGCGCTGCAACGGCTCTACCACGAGCGGGCGGCCAAGTTCGTCCACCGTGAAGGCAACGACGACCCGCGCGTGCTCGACATCCTCGACAACTGGGCGATGGTCCTCGACCTGCTCGAGCGCGACCCGATGGAAGCCGCGCACCTGCTCGACTGGCCTGCCAAACTGCGCCTGCTCGAGGGCATGCGCACCCGGGAAGGCCTGGGCTGGGCCGCGCCGAAACTGCACCTGATGGACCTGCAGTACTCCGATGTGCGCCTGGACAAGGGGCTCTACAACCGACTGGTCGCGCGCGGGTCGATGAAGCGGCTCGTCAGCGAACAGCAGGTGCTCGACGCGATGACCAATCCGCCCACCGACACCCGCGCCTACTTCCGCGGTGAGTGCCTGCGCCGTTTCGGCGCCGATATCGCCGCCGCCAGTTGGGATTCGGTGATCTTCGATCTCGGTGGTGATTCGCTGGTGCGGATTCCGACGCTGGAACCGCGCCGGGGGACGAAAGCGCACGTCGGCAGGCTGCTCGATGCCTCGCGCACGGCCGCGGAACTGGTCGAACAGCTTACCCACTGACGCGATTCGCGGCACGACCGCGCGACAATCCGATCGCTATCGACCACCTTGTCGGATCGGCTCGGTAGGGTTGTAGGACATACACGATCATCGTGATGAGGAAGAGGAGGTCGGCTGCCATGGCACAAGAGCAGACCAAGCGCGCCGGGGGTGGCGACGAGGACGAGGGCCCCGAGGGCGTCGACGCGGCAGGGCAGGAACGCCGCGAGAAGCTCGCGGAGGAAACCGACGACTTGCTCGATGAGATCGATGACGTGCTCGAAGAGAACGCCGAGGACTTCGTGCGGGCATATGTGCAGAAGGGCGGCCAGTGACCCCAGGTGACCCCTTGCGCCTCCACGCGGGGCGGGCTCTCTCCTCGTTCACCGAACATCTCCGCATGCACGCACCGGACCTGTTGCCGGGCAACAGGTTCGGCGCGGCGGATCTGACCATGTCGGCCGACTTCGCGCCGCACGGCACCACGATCGTCGCGGTCAACTACCGCGGCGGTGTCCTGCTCGCCGGCGATCGCCGGGCCACCCAGGGCAACCTGGTGGCCTCGCGGGACATGGAGAAGGTCTACGTCACCGACACCTTCTCCGCGGCGGGTATCGCGGGCACGGCTGGTCTGGCCGTGGAGATGGTGCGATTGTTCGCGGTGGAGCTGGAGTACTACGAGAAGATCGAAGGGGTGTCGCTGACCTTCGACGGCAAGGCCAACAAGCTGTCGAAGATGGTGCGTGACAATCTGCCCGCCGCCATGCAGGGGCTGGCTGTCGTTCCGCTGCTGGTCGGCTTCGACGATCAGGTCGCCGACCAGGACCGGGCGGGCCGGATCGTGTCGTTCGACGTCGTCGGTTCGCGCAGCGAGGAACGATTCGGCTACACCGCGGTCGGCTCCGGCTCGATGTTCGCCAAGTCCTCGCTCAAGAAGACCTATCGACCAGGTCTCGACCACGAGCAGGCGCTGCGGATCGCGGTGGAATCGCTGGTCGACGCCGCCGACGACGACACCGCCACCGGCGGGCCCGACGCGCTGCGTGGGATCTACCCGACGGTCGTGCTCATCGACGCCGACGGTGCGGTCGAGGTCGCCGAGGACCGGCTCAGCGCCGTCACCACGGCGATCGCGGCCGATCGAGAGGCCGCACAG
The DNA here is from genome assembly GCF_042754695.1 of Nocardia sp. NPDC059195. Classification (NCBI taxonomy): domain Bacteria; kingdom Bacillati; phylum Actinomycetota; class Actinomycetes; order Mycobacteriales; family Nocardiaceae; genus Nocardia; species Nocardia sp. NPDC059195. Next base: position 148,475 of record NZ_JBHZBG010000015.1, read on the forward strand.
AACGGGGGTGCCGACGCATGACGCTGCCTTATTACGCCTCGGCCGAGCAGATCATGCGCGACAAGACCGAGCTCGCCCGCAAGGGCATCGGTCGTGGTCGCAGTGTGATCGTGCTGGTCTACGACAAGGGCGTGCTGTTCGTCGCGGAGAACCCGTCCGCGACGCTGCACAAGATCAGCGAGCTCTACGACCGCATCGGGTTCGCCGCGGTCGGTAAGTACAACGAGTTCGAGGCCCTGCGCCGCGGCGGCATCCTGCAGGCCGACCTCAAGGGTTACCAGTACGACCGGCGCGATGTCACCGGCCGTGGGCTGGCCAACCTGTACGCGCAGAGCCTGGGTTCGATCTTCACCGATCAGCTCAAGCCCTACGAAGTGGAGCTGTGCGTCGCCGAAGTCGGCTATCCGGAACAGGCGCCGACCTCGGTGCTGTACCGGATCACCTTCGACGGGTCCATCGTCGACGAACGCGAGTACGTCGTCATGGGCGGCACCACCGAGCCGATCCTGACCCAGCTCAAGGCCGCTTACAAGCCCGGTTTGTCGCTGGACGACGCGCTGAAGGTGGCGATCGGCGCGCTGCTGGCCGGTCAGCCCGAGGCCGACAAGGACAAGCGCTCGCTCGGTGAGGCCTCACTCGAGGTGGCCACGCTCGAGCAGCAGCGGCCGCGCCGGGCGTTCCGCAGGCTGCAGGGCCCCGCTCTGGAGTCGGCGCTCGCCGCGTCGAAGCCCAAAGCGGCGAAAGCGGTGAAAGAGGCGAAGCTGCCAGAACCCGACGGCGACGCGGGGAAATAACCCCACCGTCACGATCATGATCGGGCCTGCGAATCACACCGGTTCGCAGGCCTGATCTCGTCGTGTGCGCGCCGGTCGTTCGCTGTCCGAATCGTTGTGAACACGTATGCGAATGGGATGTCAGGAGCGCCGCGCGGGCACAGGTCATGGCTGTAGTGTCGATAGTGTGCAGCGACGAATCATGGGGATCGAGACCGAGTTCGGTGTGACATGCACCTTCCACGGTCACCGTCGGCTGTCCCCCGACGAGGTAGCCCGGTACTTGTTCCGCCGGGTGGTGTCCTGGGGCCGTAGCTCCAATGTCTTCCTTCGCAACGGTGCCAGGTTGTACCTCGACGTCGGATCGCATCCCGAGTACGCCACCGCCGAATGCGACAGCCTGGTGCAGTTGGTCACCCACGACCGGGCAGGCGAGCGGGTACTGGAAGACCTGCTCATAGACGCCGAACAGCGCCTCGCCGAAGAAGGCATCGGCGGCGACATCTACCTGTTCAAGAACAACACCGACTCCGCAGGCAACTCCTACGGCTGCCACGAGAACTTCCTCGTGGTCCGGGCGGGCGAGTTCTCCCGGATCTCCGATGTGCTGCTCCCGTTCCTGGTCACCCGCCAGCTCATCTGCGGCGCGGGCAAGGTGCTGCAGACGCCGAAGGCCGCCACGTTCTGCCTGTCGCAGCGCGCCGAGCACATCTGGGAGGGCGTCTCCTCGGCGACCACCCGCTCGCGCCCGATCATCAATACCCGCGACGAACCGCACGCCGACGCCGAGAAGTACCGGCGCCTGCACGTGATCGTCGGCGACTCCAATATGGCCGAGCCGACCACCATGCTCAAGGTGGGTACCGCGTCGCTGGTGCTGGAGATGATCGAGGCGGGGGTGTCGTTCCGCGATTTCGCTCTCGACAACCCGATACGGGCCATTCGCGAGGTCAGCCACGATCTCACCGGTCGTCGCCCCGTGCGCCTGGCCGGCGGACGTCAGGCCAGCGCACTGGAGATCCAGCGCGAGTACTACGCCCGCGCGGTCGAGCACCTGCGCAACCGCGACCGCGATCCGCAGGTCGACGCGGTGGTGGATCTGTGGGGTCGCACCCTCGACGCGGTCGAGGCGCAGGACTTCGCCAAGGTCGACACCGAGATCGACTGGGTGATCAAGCGCAAGCTGTTCCAGCGCTACCAGGACCGCTACAGCATGGAGATGTCGGATCCCAAGATCGCCCAGCTGGATCTGGCCTACCACGACATCAAGCGTGGTCGCGGTGTCTTCGACCTGCTCCAGCGCAAGGGTCTGGCCAAGCGGATCACCGAGGACGACGCCGTCGATGCCGCGGTGGACACCCCGCCGCAGACCACCCGGGCCAAGCTGCGCGGCGACTTCATCACCGCCGCGCAGGAAGCGGGCCGCGATTTCACCGTCGACTGGGTACACCTCAAGCTGAACGATCAGGCGCAGCGCACGGTGCTGTGCAAGGATCCGTTCCGATCGGTCGACGAACGCGTCGACCGGCTGATCGCCTCGATGTAGGCGAACCCCTCAGACGGGGGGACCGACGACGGAACCGGTGGCGCATGGGAGCGATTGCGTAGGCGCCACCGGTTCTGTCGTATTGGCGCGCTGGCGCGCGCGTGTCTGCGGCCCCAAGGGGCCGCCGATCAGGGCTCGAGACTAACGCCTTCGGCGTAGCGCTTTCGAGCCCTGATCGGCGACCCGGCCGCGGAACCGCCACATAGTGGCCCCCGCACCCCAGA